>NZ_JBXSOL010000014.1:0-156632 GCF_057784555.1 Rhizobium sp. CNPSo 3670 | reverse complement strand
CATTCCAACTCGAATCTGGCGTAATCGATCTTATGGAACTTGAAAGCGTTGAGTAAAGGCCGCTGCGTAATTGCTTGAAAAGTAGCAGCAATGCGGCTTTTATTTCTTCCACATCAACGTGCGAGCGTCAGCCAGTCGCCGATCGTTGTCCCGACACGTCGCATGGAACGTGTTGCTGGGATGGCCGGGTGCTCGGTTGCTATGGTCTTTCGGACTTCACGCGGGCTGAGCCCGAATTCATGGCTGAACGCGCGCGTGAAATTGGCTGCAACGTCGAAGCCGGCGGCCTCGGCAATCTCCGAGATCGGTCTGTTGTCGGTCGGATTGGTAAGATCCGCATAGGCCTGCAGCAAGCGACGTTTGCGAATGTAAGTGAAGACGCCCCCGCTCGTTTCGAACAATCGGTAGAGCCGGGTCCGCGAGATCCCCAGCGCTCGGCACATGACCTCAGGCGTCAAGCTATCTGAATGAAGATTGAGGTGAATATAGCGATGCGCCCGCTCCATCAGCCCCATATTGGTCTGTTCCTGGCCGCGGTCCGAACTTGTGGAGGATGCAGCGCATGCAACGACCATATCGCCGATCGTCCGTATGATCCGCGGCACCTCCTCCACCGTCAAGCTGCTCAGGTTCTTTTCCAGGCCGTTAATATAGCTGACCAGCAATTCAGCCAGGCTACCGGAGAAGGCGGTGTTGTTGGCGCTCTGCAGAAGAGTCGCATCACCGGTCAACAGTTCATAGGGCAGGAAGACGAGCACAGCGACTGAATCGGTCATCCGCCCGCGGTACGGATAACCAAGAGACCTGAAAAATATCTCACCCGGGCCCGTTTCGGTTACATGCCGATCGGCTTCGGTCCAGGCCCGGCCGCTGCGCAGTATGCCGACGTTCCAGTGATCGATCGGGCTCGATCGCAGCATCGCCTGATCGCGAATATAGCTGCACGCCTGCGCGCGCTGCTGAACGATGAGGATATCGCCGAGGTGCCAACCGGTCTGTTCCGCGAGGAAACCATCACCCTCTGATTTTCCATCCGGCAGATGTACATCCATAAGGGGCGCCACATGTGATCGCCAAGCCTGGAACTGTTCTTTCTGTGGCAGTTCGTGCGTCGAAAATCGCAGGGGCACCAAGGCCGATGGAATGTCCACCCGATGTTCTTTCTGGGAAGAAGGTTCGCGCGGCCAGCGCCGCCGCTCCAGGTGCGCCGGCCATTCCCGTCCCGCAGCCGGGTCATCTCCAGACTCCGCAACCATCCAATTCCTCCAGCGCATTAGCCGATCCGGGCTGTTGAAACTGAAGCAAACAACCGCCATCCGAGATCCGAATTGGCTAAAGCTCTACGTGCATAAGCTACTTATCATATTCCTCTGCGAGCAGAAATGGACGGACCGATAATTTTCTGGATGCTGCGATAACGACAATTGTGTCGCGTTCATATATCTAAATAAGCAATGGTTAATTCCGAAGGAAGTTCGGAAATTCCAAATACTTAGCTGCCGGTGCGATAGCCCCGACAACACAAAACGACACTTGTTCAAAACAAAAAACGCAAACATGGGAGGATAAGTCGTGAACTATCGAAGAAGTAGTCGTGCTCGCCTTGCGCAAGCAATGGCTTTCAACAGGAATCAATCCAAGGGTGAGCCAGGAAAATTGTATTGCCAGTCGTTCAGACTAATACGAGGCGCTCCTGAGGCCGATATTGGCCAATAGTGGCGCGCGAGGGGTTGCGCGCAGCCGAGGCCATACATGTCGATGCGTAATGGCTCGAGGTCTGTACGCAACCCCTATCATATCCAACCACTGTCGAATTTTTTTGACGCTGCCCTTCATGTGGCAGAGGAGGCTAAGATGACTACCGCATGTGATGAGAACGTTATCCAATTGAAGCCAATTTCGACCTGCAGACGAGAAGTCGAAGTCGCAATGGTGGAAATGCTCGTCAGTTTGCAGAAACGTGGATGGTCGGCCGCGGAATTGGCATTGACGCTCGCCGATGCCTCGGAAGATCTCGTCATGCTGATCGCGACCAAAGAACTTCGGCCGCATTAGAGCCGTTCCGGGCAAGGTGAGAAGCGGTTTCCCCAATAAAGCGCGAAGCGCTTTTGCCGGGAACTGCGTAGATAAAAAAGTTGGAGCGGTTCTGCGCTTTCGTGAAAAGCCAAACCGCTCCGCTATTTCTGTCTCAATGAGATGGCGGCCTCACCAGGCGCGGTAATTTCCATCATCCCCTATCCCTACGTTCTACCCATTACCCCCCAGTTCAGTCGCCGCGCCGGGCTTGACCACAGGCCGGCGCCACGCCTGCGTCGGTGGCATTTCGTTCAGAGCCGAACTGTTTCTGTCGCAGGTTTACGACCATCACTTGTCTATAAATTTCCATGCGCTAAAGTATGCAAGAATGAGTTGCATCCATCCGTGTCAGCGCGAGAGCGACGAATGGCTGCAGAGCGATACCTTCGGATGCCAACATGATCTGGAACCATCGCATCACACGCATCGTCGTCGGCCTATTGCTGCTGGCACTGGTGACCGTCGTCTCATTGCCGACGATTACCGGCTTTACCAGCCTTGATGGCACGGTCAATGCCCGGTTTGCTGTCGTTAATGCCCCAATCGACGGCACGATTGCGGAAGAACCCCTCAAGGTCGGCAGCCCGGTCAAAGCGGGACAATCCCTCGCAGAAATCAGAAATACACGCGTCAATCGCGCAATTCTCGCCTCGCTCGAGGCAGATCGGAACACGGCGCTCGACCGCGTCGCGGCACTTAAAAAGGAACGGGAGGAGCTCTCCGCCCTTCGCGAGGAATTGTCTGCAAGATTGGAGGTCTACAGGCAGACAACTATTGCCAATCTCGAACGCGAAGTCGAAATCCTGCGGAAAAAGGTCGAAGTGTCGCAGGCCCAGGATCTTGTCGCACAGGTCGACCTGAACCGCCGGATGGAGCTCGAGTCAAAAGGTATTCTTACGCAGAAGCTGGTCGAAGTCGCGCGAGCCGCCGGAGCTGCGACCGGCGGCGAGGTCGAAATCAGCAATCTGACTGTCGATCAACTGGAACAAAGGCTCAATGCGGTCCGCCAGGGTATCTTTGTTTTCGGCGACGGGCAGAATGACGTGCCTTATTCGCGGCAGCGCGAGGACGAGGTTGTCGTTCGCATCAACGACTTGAATTCGCGCATAGCGGAGAATGAGACACGAGCGACAGAAGTTCAAAAACAGCTCGTCAAAGAGGCAAACCGCGTTAGCAGCCTTGAATCCGCAACGGCAATAGCGCCTTTCGATGGCGTTGTTTGGACCAGAAGTATCGTCAACGGTTCCAACGTCGTGCTGAACGACGAGCTGATGCGCCTTCTCGACTGTCGGGAGCTGTTTGTGGATATTCTTGTTCCCGAGGTCAACTATGACGAAATCTATCCCGGACTTGTCGCTCAGGTGCGCTTGTTCGGCCGCAGCGATGTCTTCAATGGTACGGTCATCTCCGTCAGAGGCAGTTCGGCTTCGGTTGAGGCCGATTCCTTTGCCGCCAGCTTGCCGCCGTCGACACAGCGCAATGCCCGCATTCGGGTTCGCCTCGATCCATCCTTCATGAACGATGACTTTGCGAACTCCTGCCAGGTGGGGCGCACAGTCCAGGTACGGTTTTCCAAGCACGGCATCGACCTGTCCAACTGGGTAAAAAGCCTGTGGTTCAGTATCTTGTAGCGCTGGTTCCGACCTTTTTTGTTTTGGCCTTCTTTTTCCTCGGGCCGTTCAATTGGTCGCGGCATCACACCTGGACACGAGCGGTGACCTGCGCGTTTGTCGCAGCATTCGCATTGCGATACATGTTCTGGCGCTTGACCGAGACGGTGCTTCCCTATCCCAGCGACGGTGCGAGTTTCTACTGGGTGTGGATCCTCTTCTTCGTCGAGATTCTGGCGTGCGTCGAAGTTATCCTTTTTCTTGTATTGATGAGCCGCTATGTCGACCGGAGCGCGGAAGCGGACAGGCTGGGTCGTGTTTTCTTCGCGCGCGATAAGCGTGAGCTGCCTACTGTCGACGTTTTCATTCCGACCTATAACGAGCCGCTCGACGTGCTCGAGCGAACCATCATCGGCGCCCGCGCGCTGGATTATCCTGCCGACAAATTGACGGTTTATGTGCTTGACGATCAACGCCGGGATTGGCTGAAGGCCTATTGCGAGGAGAAGAACGTCATCCACGTCACGCGCGGCGACAACGCGCACGCCAAAGCCGGCAATATGAACAATGGGCTGAAGGTCAGCTCGGGCGAATTCATTGCGATCTTCGACGCCGATTTTGTTCCCTATCGACATTTCCTTCGTCGGACGCTGCCGTTCTTTTCCGATGAAAGCATCGGCATCGTCCAGACACCCCAACATTTCTTCAATGTCGATCCGGTCCAATCGAACTTGGGCCTGGAGAATATCTGGCCGGACGAGCAGCGCTTGTTTTTCGACGAGATCGCGCCCAGCCGAGACGCCTGGGACGTCAGTTTCTGCTGCGGGTCATGCTCGATTGCCCGCCGCAAGGCCGTCGACGCAATAGGCGGTTTTCCGACGGAGTCGATCACAGAAGACCTGCTGACCACTCTTTCGATGCTCAACAAAGGCTACAAGACCCGCTACCTGAACGAGCGGCTGTCGATGGGACTGGCCGCCGAGAACCTGACCGGTTATTTTGTCCAGCGCGAACGCTGGTGTCAGGGGGGTATTCAAACCCTTTACCTGTATAATGGCCCGCTGCGCGGCCCGGGATTGACGCTCTTTCAACGGATCATGTTCCTGCCGGCGTCATGGCTGGTGCAGTATCTGGTCCGCTTCACGATATTGCTCGTCCCCATCGTCTATCTCTGGTTTGGCCTGGTCCCGCTCTATTTCACTGATATAGCCGCGTATGTGTCTCATCAGGTGCCGCTGCTGGCGGCTTATTTTCTGCTCATGCTGTGGATCACGCCGACGCGCTATCTGCCTGTGGTTTCCAGCGCCGTCGGGACCTTTGCGACATTCCGCATGCTGCCGACCGTGGTCTCCAGCCTGGTGAGACCATTCGGCAAGCCTTTCAGGGTGACGCCAAAGGGCAGTGGCAACGAGGCGAACCAGTTCGACCGCTACAGCTTCGCCTGGATCGCAAGCATGATCACGATCACCGTGGTTGGCCTGCTGGTCAACGTCGTACCAGAAACATCGCATGTACAAGGCCAGTTTTCGCCGGTCGCGGCCTGGTGGTCAGGGATCAATATCGTCGTCCTGCTCATCGCGTCACTTATCTGCTTTGAGAAACCTCGGCGCCTGTTCCATGCGTTTAAGCTCGATGAACCCGCTATCGTCGACGATGTCCCCGGTCAAGTCGTCAGTCTGGCACTGGACAAGGCGGTCGTTGCAGTCCCCACCATGGCCCGGTTGCAGTCCAAGTCGGTGATGCTGAAACTCTCCGGCTTCGCCCCGATCAAAGCCGAGCTCGGTCAGGTCACTCAACGGCGAAGAAGCGTAAGTCGCGGCGGCGACAAGCAAGCCTATTACCTGCACCTTTATTTCGAACTCAGCGGCTCTGCCCGCGACAGCATGATTGTAAAACTCTACACCGGCCGATATTCGCGGGACATTCGCGACATCGACAAGGTTGCCGTCTCTCTTAATCTGTTGTTGCGCTCATTCGGGCGGACGCGCACGTTGTAGCCCGGCTCGGAAGCGAAGTTGTCGCGTCTTCGACGAAGTTGTCCCGCCATGGCCGGAGTCGTCACTCTTCGCCAACTACTGGCCAGATCGTTCGTCGAGGATGGACAGCGCGTCCTGCAGTCTGAGCGCCGCCAGCGCTTCCGTTGCCTCGTCCGGAGACCATCCTGCTTCGAGCGCCGCAGAGAGAACCAGCGATTCCGTTTGCAGTTCGAGCTTCTCATACAGCGGCTCGATGGCTTCGCGTGCGGTGACGACGTGCTGATCGGGCGGAGTAATGGGCGTCGCGGCAACCGTAGGCATGATGCTCCTCCTTTTAAACGCTAAGGTTCGAAACCCAATTGCAGGCATGCTTGTTCCGTTCACAATCGCATTTTTAGCCGGATCACGGCTGACGGAAACTATCCGCAGCTCTGGACGATCTTAATTTCGCCCGTCCTCGGCATCTCTGGGCTCTCAGCGAAATCTTCGCTGGATGTGAACGAACGGACAGGCTACCGCACAATTGCCGAAAGCGGAAGCGACTTGCGGTAATCACTATTGCCGCAGAAGCGCGCCTAGTGAAGTCGCCACCTCTGCCGAAATTTCCTCCATTTCAGAAGCGCCCTGATGACAAGGGCCGACGGTATGTCCTTATGGTCGCCGACGGTCCCCTGCTTGGCGACCGGTGCGTTTGCATAGATGAGAAACGCGATCAGCGTGGCTGGATCCTTGGCTTCAAGGTCGAGCCAGTCATCGGACAGATGCAGCCCCTGCTCGCCCTGCCTGAAGGTTTGACCATCAACGGCGATTGAGCCACGGAAGACATAGAAGTAGAGATCCCGGCCATGTTTCCGCGGGAATTCCGCCCGCGCGCCCGCTTCCAGTCGGATGTCGAAGATGTCGACGGCGCTACGGACATAAAACGGCGTGCCTTCCCCTTCCGGGCCGACGAGGTGTCGCCAGACATTCGCCGCGACCATAGGGATCGCGCCGTATTGAATTTTCGGCACCAGATCGGCCGCACGCGGACGAATGACGATCTGTAGCATTCGCAGCGGCGGATCGGTCACCATCGTCTCCTCCGAGTGCCAGAAGCCTTTCCCGGCATTCATCACCATCAGATGATGGCGGTCGATCAGCAGCCAGCCTGTGGCCCGATCCTGGTGACGCATCACGCCGTCAGGCACCCAGGAGACGATCTCGTCGTTTCTGTGCTCGTGCATCGCGATCAGCCGGCCAGGGACCAGGATGGATTCGACGATCATAGCGAGAGGGCCGTGGCCATGGTCCGTCGGCTTCGGCTTCAACCATCCCGGCATATTGATGTGCGCGACAAAACCGCCAGCATCCCGCACCAGAAATGTCCGTTCGCCTTTGAGCAGCATCGCGTCCTCCATGCCTGTCAGGCTATGACGACACGTCTTGCTGAGGATGCCGATGAATGGCCTTAGTGGCAATTTGAAAAACATCCGCCGCAATCGATTCGCTGACGGGATCTCCAATGACCATCGAAGCCGCACGAAATCCGCATCCGATCTACTTTGCTGGCGCTTTCGCCACGGGTGGGCTCCTGACTTTCATGGTGCACCTCAATGGCGAGCTGGCACGGTACGGAAATCCGCTGTTTTCTTCCTGGACCGCTCACGGCACAGGCATCATCGCCGCGGTCATTCTTCTCCTGCTCATCCACGGGCGACGCAGGCCAAAGCCGGAACAGAGCTTGCGCGCGCCTCTATGGGCTTATTTCGGCGGTATCTCCGGCGCGGCAACGGTCATGCTGACCTCGACCGCGGTCAGCTCACCGCTCGGGCTCTCCGGCACCCTGGCTCTGGGCCTGGCAGGCCAGGTCGTCTTCAGCGTCGCGGCGGACAGTTGGGGACTGTTCGGCATGCGCAAGCGGTATCCCGACGCACGAGGCATCACTGCGCTCGGCCTCGTCGTTGCGGGGGCGGCGCTCATCATATTGTTCGGGCGAGGTGCGGCGTGACGCTCTTCATTCTGCTTGCTTGTCTCGGCGGCGTGCTCGTCGGCCTCAGCCGTCAGCTCAATGGGCGGTTGAGCATCTCGACGACGCCGCTGATCGCATCCTTTTGGAATCACGCCGTCGGATTTGCCGTCCTCACCTGCCTCGGGCTCTTCGTCGGGGGCCTGCTTCCCGCGGGCGCCGCCGAGGCGCCCTGGTACGCCTATCTAGGCGGTCCGATCGGCGTTGTCTTCGTGGCGGCCGGCAGTTGGGCGATTGCGCGGATCGGCGCCGTCAATTCGGCTCTGCTGATCATCGGCGGGCAGATGGTAACGGGGGTGGCATTTGATTATGTCAGCGGGGTCCCGGGATCATTCTGGGCGAACGCCGGCGGGATTGTTCTCATCGTCGGCGGAATGATGCTCAGTCGGGGACGGCGCAAGGTCGACCGTTCGCAATAGCGGGACACGAGGCCATGCGGCGGGGATGGCTCCCCGCAGCCTCACGCCACTGCATTTTCAGGCAAGGTATTTCGTGAACCAGTCGACCGTTCGCTGCCAGGCGAGCTTGGCTGCCGCCTCGTCGTAGCGCGGCGTGGTGTCATTATGAAAGCCGTGATTGACGTCGGGGTAGATATAGGCCTCGTAGGTTTTTCCCGCCGCTTTCAGCGCGGCTTCGTAGGCCGGCCAGCCTTCGTTGATCCCCTTGTCCAGCCCGGCATAGTGGAGAAGCAATGGCGCCTTGATCTTCGGCACGTCCTCGGCGCTCGGCTGCCGGCCATAGAAGGGCACGGCTGCGGCCAGTTCGGGATAGGCGACCGCCGCAGCGTTGGCGACGCCGCCGCCATAGCAGAAGCCTGTTATGCCGACCTTTCCGCTGGTGAGATCACCCTTCATCAGGAATTCGACCGCCGCGAAAAAGTCGTTCATCAGCTTTTCCGGATCGACTTTCTGCTGGAGCTCCCGCCCCTTCTCGTCATTGCCGGGATAACCGCCGACCGATGTCAGCCCATCCGGCGCCAGGGCAATGAAGCCGGCCTTTGCCACGCGCCGCGCCACATCCTCGATATAGGGGTTCAGGCCTCTATTCTCGTGAACGACGACCACGCCCGCAACCTTGCCGTCGGCCTTTGCGGGTCGCACGAGATAGCCGCGGACATCGCCGTTTCCTTTGGGAGAGGGATAGGTGATGTATTCGGCCGATATATCGGGATCGGTAGACTCGACCTGGGTCGCCAGCGCGTAGTTCGGGCTGAGCGACGCAAGAATGGCGGCTGCCGTCACCCCACCGACCGCAAACTTGGCGGCCCGGTCGAGAAACTCGCGCTTGGTGATTTTTCCATGCGCATAATAATCGTAAAGTTCGAGCAGTTCCTGCGGAAAGTCCTTGGCTGTCATGCGGGTCATGATGGCTCCTCCTTCGGGGTATCGCCCATCCTACACACCCGGGCTAGCTACTCTTTTCAACATTTCGCGATTTTTGCGTGAGCTTGCCGGGTCCGCAACAATGACGTCAGCATTCCTGCTTTGAAGATGGCTCTTCCACCGGTTGCCTCCGCATTTTGGCGGTGGCAGCGCTTTAACGATCCTCGCCCGCGAATTATGAAAATCAATTTCATACTCGCGTCTTGCGCCCCGTTTTCTATTGACGCCCTTTGTTTTTTGTCCCAACTTAAAGAAAATAAATTACTTAATCGGGAACTTGATCGGCATGAAAGTGGGCATCATCGGGCTCGGATTCCGGCTCGGCTATCTCGGCTACGTCTTCAAAGCGATCGATAGCAGTTTCGATATCGTCGGCTATGTCGACCCCGATCCTGCCGGCCTTCCCGGTTTGACGGAAAAGGGCATTTCCGCCGGCAAGGCCTACGGCTCGCCGGAGGAGCTCCTCGCCTCCGAAAAGCTTGATCTCTTGATGATCGGTTCCCCCAATCACATGCATCTCGACCATATCAAACTCGGGCTGCAAGCCGGTCTCAAGGTCTTCTGCGAAAAGCCGATCGTCACGACCATCGCAGAAAGCATCGAGCTTGCCCATCTGATGGCGAAGTTCGGCCATGAGCGGCTGATGGTCGGTCTGGTGCTGCGTTACTCCCCTCTCTACAAGGATCTGCGCGCCATTCAGGCCGAGGGCAAACTCGGTCAGATCGTGTCGATCGAGGCCTCCGAACATATAGAGCCCTATCACGGCGCCTTCTTCATGCGCGACTGGCGCCGCTACGAGCGCTATTCCGGCAGCTTTATGCTGGAGAAATGCTGCCACGACCTCGACCTCTACAATGGTGTCGTCGGCGCGCGGCCGGAGCGCGTCGCCAGTTTCGGCGGCCGCAAGAGCTTCATTCCGGCCAACGACCCGGCGCGCGAAGGCATCAACGATCTCGAGCTTTTCCACCGCAAGCCGAGCGGCTGGATGGGATCGGACAAGGTTTTCGACAGCGACGCCGATATCATCGACTATCAGGTGGCGATCGTCGAATATGCCAATGGCGTCGGCATGAACTTCCATACCAATCTGAACGTACCCGACCAGTTCCGCCGCTTCGCCATCATGGGCTCGCGCGGCATGGCCGAGGGCGATTTCGTTCGCGGCTATCTCAACGTGCACGAACAGCTGACCGGCAACAAGGTGGTCGCAAACGCTTATGCTGCAACCGAACTGTCCCAGCATTACGGCGCCGACGAACAGATGGCGAGCGACCTGCTGGAAAGCGTGCGCACAGGGCTCGAACTTCCCGTCTCCACGCTGAATGCGCTCGAAGCCGGCATTCTGGCCCTTGCCATGGACGAAGCGAGAATGAAGAAATCAGTCGTCGACCTGCGTCCCGTCTGGGACCGCTTCGACGAGGCCCTTCACGCCAGAGCGGCTTGAGGAAGGCGGCAAGATGAGTGTTCAAAGAAGCGCCTTCATCTTCGCCTGGATCCTCCTTCTTCCGGCCGTTCTCTATGTTCTCGCCATCGTCGCCTATCCCCTCGTCGATACGTTCATTCTCTCCTTCACCGATGCGTCGCTGAAGAAGACCACCAATTGGGTCGGCTGGATCAACTACGAGAAGATCTTCAACGCCACATTCGCGGAGGTCATCCTCCGCACCTTCGTCTGGACCTTCTTCTCCGTCGCCTTGAAAATGGTGATCGGCACCTTCGGCGCTTGCATGCTGAATGCCGCCGTTCCCGGACGCTCCCTGTTCCGGCTTTTAACCATGCCGCCATGGATCGTGCCGATGGCGATCGGCATCTTCATGTGGGGCTGGATGTATAATGGCCAGTTCGGGATGATCTCGGGTCTGTTGCAGCGCTTCGGCCTCGTCGACGGCCCGGTCGCCTTCCTCGCCTATGGAAGCACCGCCTTCTGGGCGACCATCGTCACCGACGTGTGGATCGGCGTGCCGCTGGTGACGATCTATTTCCTGGCGGCGATCCAGTCGATCCCGAAGGATCTCTACGAAGCCGCCTGGACCGACGGCGCCGGCCGCTGGTACCGTTTCCGCCGCATCACCCTGCCGCTGATGGTGCCCGCCATCATCACCATGTCGATGCTGTCGCTGATCGCCACCTTCAACTCGTTCGACATCATCTGGATCCTGACGCAGGGCGGCCCGAGCGGCGAGACGACGACGATGATCATCGATACCTATCAGACCGCAATCGGTTCGAAGAAATACGGTGAAGGTGCGGCGCGCGCCGTGCTGATCTGCATCTTCCTGTCGCTCTTCTGCTTTGCCTATTTCCGTGTCACCCGCCGCCTCAATCCGGAGAAGCGCGCATGAGCAGCCCGGCCATGATCGACCGCTACCGCTGGTGGGAAATCGTCCTGATCTATTGCGGCATCGCGGTGTTTCTGTTCTTCGTGCTGGCGCCCTTCGTCGAGGGCTTCCTGGTGTCTCTGAAGCCGCTTGCCCAGCTTTTCTCCTCGCCCTACCGCTTCTGGCCGGAGCACGGCTCGTTCGACGCCTACCGGACGATGTGGATCAGCGTGCCGGGCTTCGGGCGCTATATCTTCAACTCCTTCTTCATCTCGATCATCGTCACGCTGATCGTGCTCTGCCTCGTCATTCCGGCCTCCTACGCCTTCGCGAAGTTCGAATTCAAGGGCATGGGCATCCTGCTCGGCGCCTTCCTGACGGTGAACATGTTCTCCGGCGCCGTGCTGTTGATCCCGCTCTTCCGGCTGATGCGCAGCATGGGCGTGCTCAACACCTATCTCGCCATGATCGTGCCGGGCGTCGCCTTCCTGATCCCGTCGGCGATCTGGCTGCTGCGCACCTATATGATCCGGATTCCCCAGGAACTCAACGAAGCCGCCTTCATGGATGGCGCCAGCCATTTCTACACGCTTCGCCGCGTCATCCTGCCCATTGCGATGCCGGGCATTATCGTCGTCGCCATCACCACCTTCATCGGCGCTTACGCCCAGCAATTCATCTTCGCGCTGACGTTCAACTCGAAGACCGAATACATGCCCTTGCCGGTGGGGCTCTTTGCTTACTTCGGCAAGCAGGAGGTCATCTGGAACGAACTGATGGCGGCTTCCTTCGTCGGCATTGCGCCGGCGATGGTCGTCATCTTCTTCCTTCAGCGTTACCTCGTCGGCGGTCTGACCGCCGGTGCGGTGAAACAATAAGACTAAAAAACGAGTGAACAGCTAACAACCACGATGGGAGTCACGACGTGAGCATTACAATCAAGACAGGCCTTATGGCGCTTGCTTTGCTCGGTTCGACGGCATTGACTGCGGTCACTGCCCATGCGGCCGACAAGGAAATCAGCTGGATCTATTGCGGCGACACGATCGACCCGGTCCACACCAAATACATCAAGCAGTGGGAAGAAAAGAACGCGGGCTGGAAGGTCACGCCAGAAGTCGTCGGCTGGGCGCAGTGCCAGGACAAGGCAACAACGCTCGCCGCTGCCGGCACGCCTGTTGCCATGGCCTATGTCGGCTCGCGCACGCTGAAGGAATTCGCCCAGAACGACCTCATCGTCCCGGTGCCAATGACCGACGACGAAAAGAAAGCCTATTACCCCCATATCGTCGACACGGTGACCTTCGAGGGCAATCAGTGGGGCGTCCCGATCGCCTTCTCCACCAAGGCGCTCTACTGGAACAAGGACCTGTTCAAGCAGGCCGGCCTCGATCCCGAGAAGCCGCCGAAGACCTGGGCTGAAGAAATCGAGATGGCCAAGACCATCAAGGAAAAGACCGGCATTCCGGGCTTCGGTCTTTCCGCCAAGACCTTCGACAACACCATGCACCAGTTCATGCATTGGGTTTACACCAACAACGGCGCGGTGACCGATGCCGAAGGCAAGATCACGCTCGACAGCCCGCAGATTCTCGCCGCGCTGAAGGCCTATAAGGATATCGTCCCCTACTCCGAAGAAGGCCCGACGGCCTATGAGCAGAACGAAGTCCGCGCCATCTTCCTCGACGGCAAGGTTGCCATGATCCAGGCAGGCTCGGGCGCTGCCTCCCGCCTGAAGGAGACGAAGATCAACTGGGGTATCACGACGCTGCCGCTCGGTCCCGATGCCAAAGGCCCCGGCACGCTGCTGATCACCGACAGCCTGGCGATCTTCAAGGGTTCCGGCGTCGAGGACAAGGCGACCGAATTCGCCAAGTTCATCACCTCGCCGGATGTCCAGTCGGAATACGAGCTGCAGGGCGGCGCCGGCCTCACCCCGCTGCGGCCCTCGAAGAAGGTCGACGAGTTCGTCGCCAAGGACCCCTACTGGAAGCCGCTCATCGAAGGCATCGACTATGGTGGTCCCGAGCCGCTCTTCACCGACTATAAGGGCTTCCAGAACTCAATGATCGAGATGATCCAGTCCGTCGTCACGGGCAAGGCCGAACCGGAAGCCGCGCTCAAGAAGGCGGCTGGCGAAATCGAAGCCTTCAAGTAAGCTTGCTTCAATGCCTTGGGATCGCGGAGGTAACAGTCCGCGATCCCTCCCCTTATGATGAATATGGCACGAAGACCGCCGGCGGAGACAGATTTTTGGGTCAGCTTCTTCTCAACAAAGTCCAGAAGTTCTATGGCGACTACGAGGTTCTGAAGGGCGTGCAGCTCGAGGTTCGCAATGGTGAGTTCGTCGTCTTCGTCGGTCCGTCCGGCTGCGGCAAGTCCACGCTCTTGCGCATGATCGCCGGTCTTGACGCGACGACCGCGGGCGACATCGTCATCGACGGCGTCAGGGTCAATGACCTGCCGCCCGTCAAGCGCGGCATCGCCATGGTGTTCCAGTCCTACGCGCTCTACCCGCATATGTCGGTCTTCGAGAACATCGCCTTCCCGCTTCGCGTCGAAAAGATGGAAGAGTCAAAACTCAAGGCCAAGGTCGAGAATGCCGCGCGCATCCTGCATCTCGATCAGCGGCTGCAGCAGAAACCCGGCATGTTGTCCGGCGGCCAGCGCCAGCGCGTCGCGATCGGCCGCGCCATCGTGCGCGAACCGAAGATATTCCTGTTCGACGAGCCGCTATCCAACCTCGACGCGGCGCTGCGCGCAGACATGCGCATCGAGCTTGCCAAGCTGCACCGGGCGTTGAAGGCGACGATGATCTATGTAACGCACGACCAGGTCGAAGCCATGACCATGGCCGACCGCATCGTCGTCCTCGACGCCGGCAACATTTCCCAGACGGGCGCGCCGCTGGAGCTCTATCACAAACCCGCCAACCAGTTCGTCGCCGGCTTCATCGGCAATCCCAAAATGAATTTCCTGCCGGTGACCTGCAAAAGCGTCAGCGCCGCTGGCGTCGAAGTCGATTATCAAGGCCAGACCGCCGTTCTGCCGGTGACCCCGCGCGATGGCATGGCCGGCAAGACGCTGACGCTCGGCATCCGGCCGGAGCACATCCAGCTGAACGGCGGCGATATCGTCTTCACCGTGACCCCGACGGTCATCGAACGCCTCGGCGCCAATACGGTCGCTTATGCCTCACTCAACGGCGAGGCCGAAAATTTCTGCGCCATGCTCCCCGGCAGCGTCGGCATCCGCCCCGACGCACCTGTGACAACGGGCATCAATGCCGTTGACTGCCACCTCTTCGACGAAGCGGGCATTGCATTCGAGCGTCGCGTGGAACTGACCGAAATCGATACGAACGTGATCAATCCGACGGCGGCTTGAGCCGACGGGCTTGGTTCGTTCCACCAGGAGTCCCGTCGGGGGCGAGATGACACCCTCTTCCGTCAATCATCGCCGCCAAGAGTATCGCCAATGGGATGGGAAGCGCTCGGACAATGGGGTGAAGACGCGGTCCGCATCAACGGCTGACGGGCGGAGTTGCCAATGACGTGTGGAGCGTTCGCATCCACGGACAGGTCGCGGTCGGTCGTCTCGGCTACAGAACCGACGCCGGTCTCGCATGGGAAACCGAGCTCATCCCAGTAAAAGGCATGCACGTTTCAGCGCTGATCCCGATGACCGACGGCCGGCTGTTCGCGAACGGTCGGGTGGTGATGAAATACATGGAGCCGCCCGAGACAGAGTCCGACTGGTGTCGTGTGGCCGACACGCTCCGCGAATGCATTGGTTGACACAGGGCAGCGGCCGCCTAGGGAGAAATCACAACAAGAGCCGTCGAGATTCCCTCGCCTTCCCGGCGGTAACTGTGCGGAACGCTTGAGTCAAAATACATAGCGTCGCCCGCATCCAGCGCTGTCTCCTTGCCGTCCACAATGACGACAAGCCGACCGTTGAGCACGTAGATGAATTCGGCGCTGCCATGTTGATGCGGCTCCGAGGGCGGCGAATCGAGCGGGAACTCGGCGTAATACGCCTCCATGCGGCGGTCGGGAGCGGGATAATCGAGGCTTTCGAAGAGGAAGGCTGGGTTCTTTTCGCCCGGCGGGCTGGGAAGTTTGAGACGCTCGTGCTTTCGGACGACCGCGATGAGCGGCTCCTCCTTGTCGGATTTGAAGAAGTGATCGAGGCCGACCCCGAAAACCATGGCGATCCGAAGCAGCGTGGGCAGCGTCGGAAACATCTGCCCGCGCTCGATCTTCGAAAGCATCGCAGGCGAGATCCCTGTATGCCCCGCCAACTGCACCAGCCCCAGCTTCTTTCTCAGTCGCAGTGTCTTGATACGCGGGCCGATCGCGTAGCGCTGAAGCTCATTGGACAGCGTGTCGGAGAGCACTCGTAAACTCCTTTTCGTTTCGGGAAACTATCACAACGACAATTTTCTGTACAAGAAAATTCTGTTTCCACTCACGAAAATTTGAGTGGTAATAAAATCAATGTTCTCCAAATGAAAGGTCGAGGTGCATGGCGCACCTGTCATCGAGAGGAGAATGACATGAAGTTGAGAAGCCTTTTAGTCGCTGCAGCAATCACGCTCGGCAGCAGTTTCAGCGGGGTCGCCGCGGAGAAGGATGTCGTCGACACTGCCGTGGAGGCGGGTAAATTCAAGACGCTGGTGACCGCGCTCGAAGCGGCGGGCCTGATCGCCACTCTCAAGGGAACGGGTCCGTTCACGGTCTTTGCTCCGACCGATGAAGCCTTCGCCAAGTTGCCGGCCGGCACCGTCGAAAACCTTCTGAAGCCGGAAAACAATCAAAAGCTCACCGCGATCCTCACCTACCATGTGGTCGCGGGCAAGGTCATGGCTAAGGACGTGGTGGGTATCGATGAGGCGAAGTCGATCAATGGCAAAATGATCGACGTCAACGTCGAGGGCTCCACCGTCACGGTCAACGACGCCGCCGTCACTGCCGCCGACATTGCTGCCTCCAATGGTGTCATCCATGTCATCGACAAGGTGATCATACCGCCGGAAGGCTGACCCCCGTCCCTCAACTGGAGAAGAACCGTGAAATTTATCAACGTACTAACGCTCATCCTCGTTATCGTAGGCGGGCTGAACTGGGGGTTGGTCGGGCTATTCGGCTTTGACCTCGTGGCCGCCATATTCGGGGCCGGCTCGGGGCTCGCCCGGATCGTTTACGTCCTAGTGGGGCTGTCGGCCGCCTGGCAGGTCATCCCGCTGTTCTCTGCAATGAGTTCCGGCGAGTTCGCTGCTCGCCAGAACCAATAGGGCCTTTGGAGGGACCCGCTTGCCGTGTCGGCGGCTCCCTCCACTTTTTGTCGGATGGACATGCATTCCCTTCTTGTGCTGGTCGCCTTTCAGGCCGCGAGCTTTGCTGCGGCGGCTACCGGCGTGATTTTTCGGCCAGGCGACTGGTACAAGCAGCTCGACAAGCCAGGATGGCGCCCGCCCGATTGGCTGTTCGCCCCGGTCTGGACGGTACTCTATGCCTCGATCGGACTGTCGGGCTGGCTCCTGTGGCTGCAGGCAGGCATTGCCGGCGCAGCATTCCCGCTCAGTGTCTATGCAGTCCAGCTTTTGCTCAATGCTGCGTGGTCGCCGATCTTTTTTGCACTTCACCGACCCGGGCTGGCCGCGGTGGAGATCATGCTGCTTTGGACTGCGATCCTGGCGACGATCATCCTGTTTTATCCCGCGAATTCGGCTGCTGCCCTGCTCCTTGTTCCTTACCTCGCGTGGGTGAGTTTCGCGGCGGCCCTCAACGTGTCCATCTGGCGACGCAACCGCCCGAAACCGCTGTCGGAGGGCGCCCGATGAAAGCCCGGTGGATCGTCGTGAATGATCGGATGCAGCAAGGCTACCGATACGTTCTCGCTGCACCAAGTGGCCGCAACTTCCATCCCGACTTCCGGCCAGAGCTGACCCCCGCCGAGATGCTTGCGCGCGGCGTGTTCGGTGGCAAATACATGACAGATTGTCGTGGCGAATTCCCGGAAAGCTGGTTTGCAGAGGCCCGTCTGTCGCCGCTGCGAAAGGATCCGTCACTGAATTGCTTCGGTGTCGACGCCAGCCAACCCCTTAGCGTCTGGCGAGCCAAGGGATGGATACATCCCGACGATCCGCGTGGCTGGTTCCAGTGGTACTGCCGTTATTATCAAGGTCGCCGCATGCCCGGCGAGGACGAGCGACAGATCGCCCGCTGGAAAGCCATTCGCCGCCATGTCGCTCAGCTGCGCCGAGCCTGCGAGCCCGGAGATTGCTGGTGCCGGCCCCGCCAACGCCAGGCTCTGTTGCATTGGGCATATGACGGCCGTTCGATCTAATTCCCGCTGCTTCGCCGATGTGCGTATCGAGCTTGCCAAGCTGTGCAGGGCGTCGAAGGAAACGATGATCTATGTAACGCACGACCAGGTCGAGGCCATGACGATGGCAGACTGCATCGTCGTGCTCGACGCCGAAAGTACATGAAGAAGGCAGTCGACATCTACTACGACGCGGCGGTCGATACGTATGATCGAGATGAGCATGGTTCATTCAAGAGCGCGCTTCTGTCAACAAAGTTCCTTCAAAATGGATGGGAAAATCAGGTCGTTAAAATCAACGCCAAGTCGTCTCCCGATCTGGTCGCCGTAGGCAAGTCTATCAAGGTCTGAACCGGATAGGCACGCTCGGGAGTGTCTGCTGCCGCGGACCAATGGCACGGGTCCGGGCGACCTATATATGGGCAAAGGAGGTTACTGGTGTGATCCTGTCTAGTTAAGCCATTATTTCAGCAAACGCGGAACGACCTGCAGCTTTGACAATCGATTGTGTAACAGTCGCTGGTTCGCTGTCGACCCAAGTCGAGAATCGCGCTTAGAGCCTATGTTCGCAATTGGTGCGACGAAGTCATCCTCCGCGCGCACGCTTGCAACAACCAGCGACTGCTGTCTTGCTGATACGCAGATTGCGAGCACCCCATCAATAGCCCAGGCCCGGGCCATTTCTCCGCGAAACCGGCTCCTACCAGACAAGCCCGCGAGCCGCGACCTCTTCGACGCGGGTGACGACGCCGCCGCGGTGGAAGACCATCGTGTCGAACAGGTTGGAGACCACACAGGCGTGGTTCGGGATGATGAAGAGTTTCTCGCCGATGTGCGGCCGGGGGCCGGTGCAGTTCGAAAGATCGATCACGCCGTGTTCTTCCGACAGGCTGGTGATGCGCGCCTGGGGATAGCCGACGATCAGGCCGTAGTCGCTGAAGCCCTGGAGATCCGAGGTCAGCGCCTTTGAGCCGGAATCGATGACGGCGCGGTCGGCGGTGGGGCGGGAGACGACAGTCGCCAGCACATGCATGGCGCAATCGTCTTCGGTGCAATGGCCCATGCGCACCATCTGGCGGTCGTTATAGATATAGGTGCCGGCGCGGTGTTCCGTGGCCGACGTGACGAGATGCGCCTCGAAAAGGCTTGGCGTTCCGCCATTGCTGACGATGGCGCAGCCTATGCCTTCGGACTGCAGGCGGCTTACCGCCTCAGTGATGAAGGCTTCCACGGCGGCGGCCGATTGCGGTTTCGGATAGGTCACGATGCCGCCGAAGGTGAGGCCGTCGGCTGCGGCGATGCGCTTGGCGAGCGAGGCCGCCTCCTCCGGCGTCTGCACGCCACAGCGGCCGGCGCCGGTGTCGCATTCCACAAGCACCGTCAGCGGCTTATGGCCGGAAAAATGTGCGGCGAGCCCATCGACCGTCACTTCGCTGTCGGCGACGACTTTCAGGGCTGGAATTTTCTCGTTCAGCCTGGCCAGGCGCTCGAGCTTCTGCTGTCCGAGAATGTTGAAGGTGATCAGAATGTCGCCGAAGCCGGCTTCGGCAAAGACCTCGGCTTCCGTGACCTTCTGGCAGTTGATGCCCTTGGCGCCGGCGGCGACCTGTGCGACGGCGAGTGCCGGAATCTTGTGCGTCTTGATATGCGGGCGGAAGTTCAGCCCATGCTGATCCATATAGGATTGAACGCGGGCGATGTTTGCAGCCAGCCGGTCTTCGTCGATGACAGGACGCGGCGTCGAGAGATCGGCGATCCGGTCACCGGCCTTGGCAACGACGGCAAACCGATTGTCATGCATTCAGGCGGCTCCGCGTTCTGTCCCATGTGGATCGGCCACGATCGGCCAGATGGTCTTTGGCGCCCGCCGGTATGGCGTCGTCGCCGGATTATTGGGATAAGGCGTTCCGGCGGAGCAGTAAAGGATTTCCGCCGCAATCTTCGAGAATGACGCGAAGAAGTGGTTGGTGGATTTGATCACCAGGATCTTCTGCTTCTTGGGATCGATGCCCATGACCGAAAACAGGCTGGGGTCGAAGCTCTGGGCGCGGGTCGAATTGAGAATGATGTCGATGCCGTTGAGGACGATATGGGCGGCATCGCCGAAGGGTGCCAGGCTCTCACCAAACTGCATCTCGGCATTCCTCACCAGCTTGACGACCCTGACGGTGCCGTCGATGGGATTGCCAGTGCCGGGGGCTGACTTGGCGCCGAAGCGCAGCGGAATTTCCGCCCCCTCGCCCGCGGCAAAACAAATCTGCACGGCCACCGGATCCCAGATGGTGCCGATGGCGGCGCTCGTGACGCCGCGGGCCATAAGCTCCGCGAGAATGACAGTCGCATCGCCTGCCGTGCCGCCGCCCGGATTGTCCCAGACGTCGGCGATGACGACGGGCCATGCGGTCGCGGCCATTGCGCGCGCGACGGCCTGCTTCTCGTCGATCTGCGGGACCATGAAGGTGCCGCGCTTGGAAAAGAGTTCAAGGCCGAGTTCGCGCGCCAGCGCCGCGCCTTTTTCCGGCTTGTTGTCGGTCACGACAAGCAGTTTCGTTCCCATTTCGGGGACGTCGCCGACCATGAAACCGTGGATCACCGAGATCGAGAGAATCTCGGGGTCGTCCTTTTCGATCTGCATGATCTTGTCGACGAAGGAGCGCATGGGGTCACGCGATGTCGGGAAGACATCGATCATGCGGCAGTCGAACACCGACATGACTGGCTTAACCCGGCCTTCGAGCGTTTCCACGGCGATGCGCCAGAGATCTTCGGCGCGGTCGACGAAGTCGGTGTGCGGAAATTCCTTGAAATAGACGGCGAAATCGAGCGCGGCGACGCGCTTTGCGGTCAAATGGCTGTGCGGATCGAGTTCGGCCGAGATGAGCACGTCGGGCCCGACGATTTCGCGCATGCGCTGGAGAAGATCGCCTTCCGTATCCTCATATCCGGACGCCACCATGGCGCCATGCAGGCCCATGACGATGGCATCAACAGGCATAGCAGCCCTGAGCTGCCCGAGGATTTCGTCGCGCAGCGCCTCGTAGGTGGCCCGGTTGACGAGGCCGGCGGGGTCGGCCCAGGTGGCGGTTCCCTCGATCAGCTCCCATCCCTTCTCTTTGGCGACGCGCCTGCCGACGGTGATCGGCGCGGTGCAGAGCGTCGGCGTTTCGGGATGCTGGCCGGGCGGGGCATAGAGTGAGGCTTCGAAGGCGCGGCGATCCACGCAGATCGGGGAGAAGGTGTTGGTCTCGGTCGCCAGTGCTGCCGTGAAAATGCGCAAGAAAGTGGCCTTCTTCTATCGGCTCCGCTTCAACCCATCGGGTTCGGCAGGTAGCCGGTGAAACCTGAGATCTTCCAGCGTCCCTGGTGAAGCCGGCAGTAATAAAGCGTCTGCCATTGCAGGACATCGCGGGTGCCGTCCGCCTTGGTAATGCCGCCGTCGAATTTCTTGCGAACCAGCGCCGTGTCGCCTTCGATCTCGATATCTTCGAGCGTCGTCGTGGTGAAGATCGCTGTGCGCGCATCTTCAGCGAAGCTCTGTTTGGCGAAATCCTCCGCCTGCCTCAGCCACTCGTCGCGGTAGGCTTTGAGCGTCGGGAAAGCGAGCCGCCATTTGTCGGGGTTTGTCTCCTTGCGGCCATCGATGCCGATGAAGCCATCTTCCACGAAGTCATGCTCCACCATCGACCAATCGGCGGCCAGAAAGGCATCGATATCGCGGGGAACGAGCATCTCCCAGATCGCGTGGCGGGCGCTATCGGATGGGAAAGGATTCTGGAATGGATCGCGCATGGCTGCCCCGGATTGAAATTCTTTTCATAAAAGGCGTTTTTCACTGGTCAAATTCTGCTTTCTATGGTCACTTGTCAACTTATCAAGAAAATAATTTGCAAGGACGTGAGAATGCCTATCAAGCGCTATGGCACTGTTCAAACCGGCGCCGGCGGCAAGGCGCTGCCCTTCGCGCGCGCCGTCGAAGCTGACGGATGGCTCTATGTTTCCGGCCAGGTTGCGATGGAAGATGGCGAGATCATCGACGGCAACATCATCGCCCAGACCCATAAGACGATCGCCAATGTTCTTGAGATCCTGGAGGAAGCTGGTTACGGCGTCGAGCATGTCGTGCGCGTCGGCGTCTGGCTCGACGATCCGCGCGACTTCTGGACCTTCAACAAGATCTATCAGGAGTATTTCGGCGAGCATCCGCCGGCGCGTGCCTGTGTGCAATCGTCGATGATGGTCGATTGCAAGGTTGAGATCGACTGCGTGGCCTATAAGAAGAAGGGTGATTAGCGGATACCATCGGGGGAGCGGGTTTGGATATCTTTTCGACATTGCAGGAAGACAAGGGCCGGCTCTCTCCCTCCGAAAGCCGCATCGCCGAGATCATCGTCAACGACTTCGAATTCGCCGTAAACGCCTCGATCATCGAGCTCGCGGAGCGGGCCGAGGTGTCGCCGCCGACCGTCACGCGCTTTTGCCGGCGGCTGGGCTGCGAGAGCTTTTCCGATTTCAAGGTGCAGCTTGCCCGCACCGCTCATATCGGCGTGCGCTATCTGAAGCCGGAATCGAAAAGCACCGATCCGGCCGATGTCGCCCAGGATATCATCACCAAGGCCCAGAACGCCCTCTTTCTCCTGCATCGGTCGCTCGATCTGGCCGCTATCGAAGCCGCCGTTTCCCATATCGCCAAGGCGGACATGATCTACGCCTTCGGCTCGGGCGGCAATTCGTCGATGATCGCCGATGAGCTGCAGAACCGCCTCTTCCGTCTCGGCCTTCGCATCACGGCGAGTTCCGACCACAGCATGCAGCTGATGATGGCGGCCGCGGCGAAACCTGGCGACGTGCTGATCGGCTCGTCCTTCTCGGGGCGCAATATGGAGCTGGTGCGGGCCTTCGAGCTTGCCCGCGACACCAAGGTGAAAACGATCGCTTTGACCCAGACGGAAAGCCCGGTTGCCAAGGCCGCCGAAATCGTCGTACCGATCGATCTTCCCGAAGGCAACAATATCTACCGCCCGACCTCGACGCGCATCGCCTACATCGCGATGGTCGATATCCTGTCGAGCCTCATCGCCTACGCCATTCAGCCGAAGGCGACGGTGACGCTGCGGCGCATCAAGCAGCAGCTCGTCCTTCACCGCGACGGCGACGACCGGCAATTGCTTGGAGATTGAAGCATATGAACGGGAGCGACAATCAATGACCCAATCGATCGCCGTCGTGACCGGCGCTGCAGGCGATATCGGCGCGGCGATTGCCGCGAGGCTCGCCGATGACCATGATGTCGTACTGCTTGCCGATATCGATGCGGCTGCCGCTGCCGCCGCGGCTTCGAAACTCGGACCGGAGGAGCGTTTCGTCGCCGTCGGATGTGACGTGACCAGCGAGGCGAGCATTGCCGGATTGGCAGAACGTGCTGCCGGCAGCGGCGTCGTGCGAACCCTCGTCAACAATGCCGGGGCCGCCCGCGCCACCAGCCTGCACGATACAACGCCAGAGATCTGGCGGGCCGATAATGCGCTCAATCTCGAAGCGGCGTTTTTATGCTTCCGCGCCTTCGAGCCGATGTTGAAGGCCTCGAAGGGCTCCGTCGTCAACATCGCCTCGGTCAACGGCATGAACGTTTTCGGGCATCCGGCCTATAGCGCCGCCAAGGCGGGCCTCTTGCATTTCACCCGGCTGGTCGCCGTGGAATACGGCAAGTTCGGCATTCGCTCCAATGCCGTCGCACCCGGCACGGTGAAGACGCAGGCCTGGGAAGCGCGCGCGAGGGCCAATCCAAACGTGTTCGAGGAGGCGCGCCGCTGGTATCCGCTGCAGCGCGTCGTCGATCCGAAGGATGTTGCCAATGCCGTGGCCTTCCTTGCCGGGCCGCTCGCCGCAGCGATCACGGGCATCTGCCTGCCGGTCGATTGCGGCCTTACGGCCGGCCAGGCCGAGCTGGCGAGAACCTTTTCCCAATCCGAACATTACTGACTGTCAGGGCTTCGTTTTTTAGAGACGCGATGCATGACATGACCTTCGGGACTGCCCGCCGCGGCTGCGCCTGCCGATTTCCCTGACGATTGATGATTTCATGAGCCGCCTCTTTCCCGACGTCTTCCGCAATCCGGCGATCCGCGCCAGCATGATCGCCATTTTCACCTTCGGCATGGCGGGAGCGATGACCGCGCCCTATCGTTCGATCGTCGGCATCCGCGAATTGGGCTTGAGCGACGGTCTCTATTCCTTCCTGGCCTTTGCTTCGGCGGCGGTGAATGTGATCATCAGCGTTCTGCTCGGCAATCTCGCCGACCGGCTCGGCGAATACCGTTCAGCGATGATCGGCGCCTGCATCTTCGGCATTGCCGGCTACGGCATGGTCTATGCCTTTCCGAGCGTGCCCGTCTTCGTCATCAGCGCGCTGCTGCCGCTCCCGATCTATGGGGCGCTGAATTCACTGCTGTTTGCCAATGCGCGCGCGGCGATGCAGGGCATGAGCCGGGACGACATGGTGACGGCCAACTCAGGCGTGCGCGCCATGATCTCGCTCTCCTGGGTGCTGATTCCCGGCATTACGGGCCTTCTGCTTTCGGGCGCATCGAGTATGCTGCCGGCCTATCTCTTTGCCGCCATCTCCTGTCTCTTATGCCATAGCATCATCCTCTTCGCCCTGCCGAAGCGGGCGGCAACGGAGATCGCCACCATTGATCATCTTTCCTATCTCGGCGCCCTGCGGCAGGTGATTTCACCGCGGATTTCGGCGCATATCATCGGGGTGGCGCTGATCACCAGTACGCTGCATCTCAACGACGCCCTGCTGCCGTTGATCGCCACCGGCGCGGCCCATGGCGCGCTCAGCGACGTCGGCATTCTGGTCGGGATCGTCGCCTTGCTCGAGATCGTCTTCATCATCGTCTGGTCGCGGATCGCGCGGGATGCGGGTCACATGACCGCGCTTGCCGCCGGCACCATCGTCTATGCCGCATTCCTCGGCCTCCTCGGTTTTGCCTCCCAGCCGTGGCATCTCTACGCGCTCACCTTGCTCGCTGGCATCGGCGCGGCGGCGATCATCAGCATCCCGATCACCTATCTGCAGGATCTCATCGCCGACCGGCCGGGGCTCGGCAGCGCACTGATCTCCGTCAACGTTTTTGCCAGCGCGGGCATCGGGGCGCTGGTCTTTGCCGCCGGCACTTATGTGACCGGTTATTCCGGGACCGCCATGCTGAGCGCCGTCACCGGATTGTCGGGGATCACGATCCTCGCCCTGCTGCAGAGACGAAATGCCGTTGCGCCTGCCGACGCCGAGCTTCGATAATCAGTCAAAGAATGTGGCTTTCATCGCCATCCGTCTTGTGACAAGGGTGGTGCTTCACTTGCTTCGAAAGCGACATGAAGGCGATCTCCGGCACCAATCTCGAGCAGGCCAAGTCTCACAACCGGCGCGTGGTGATCGAGGCTGTGCGCACCCACGGTCCGCTGTCGCGGGCCGCCATCGCCCGGATGACGGCGCTGACGCCTCAAACCGTCTCGAACATCGTCGAGGAACTGGAGAGCTCGCACCTTCTCGTTGCGGCCGAGGCGCAGAAGCTGGCGCGAGGCCAGCCGATCATTCCCTACACCATCAATCCGCACGGCGCCTATTCGATCGGTCTGGAGCTTGGCCGCCGGCGCGCAAGCGGTGTTCTGACGGACCTCTCGGGCGCCGTCTGCGCCCGCATCGAGCACCTGGTCGAACAGCCCGATCCGCAAAGGGCCATGCCGGCGCTGCAAACAATCGTCGAGGATCTTCAAGAGGCTTTTGCATTCGACAGGAACAGGCTGCTTGGTATCGGCATCGCCCTGCCCGGCCGCTACGCCGATGGCGGCACCACATCTCTCAGCCCGCACAGCCTGCCGGGCTGGCAGGATTTTCCGGTCGGGCATGCACTGGAACAACGGGTCGGAGTGCCGGTTCTGGTCGAGAACGACGCGACGGCGGCGGCGATCGGCGAGCGCCTTCACGGTGTTGCCCGGGGGCTCGGCAGTTTCGTCTATCTGTTTCTGGCCGGCGGCGGCGGTATCGGCGCCGGAATGTTTCTCGACGGCCACCTCTACAAGGGCAGCCGCAACAATGCCGGCGAGATCGGCCATATTATCGTCGAGCCGCATGGCAGGCTCTGCAGCTGCGGCAAGCGCGGCTGCCTCGATCGCTACATCTCGCCCTCAGTCGCTTACGAATTCATGGGCATTGCCAATGCCGGCGAGCTTTCCCCCGACAATCTCGACGCGCTGATCGCCGAAGGCGGCGAAGGCGTTGATGCCTGGCTCGATCAGGCCATTGAGCCCCTGCGGCAGACACTAGATTTTCTGGAACTCGCCTTCGATCCGCAGACCATCGTGCTCGGCGGCAGCGTATCGACATCGCTGATGCGGCGGCTTGCCGAGCGGCTCGAGCCGCTGCACGATCCGATCGATCCAGACCGAAAGCGGACGATACCCCGCGTTATGATCGGCATGACCGGCAAGGATACGGCGATCCTCGGCGCTGCCGCCCTGCCAATTTTTTCGGAAACCAATCCGCGCTTCGACGTCCTGCAAAAGCCGGTCGGCTAACACCCTCACCCGCCTGCCGGCAGCCGCGCATCTGCTTGGCGCACGCGACGGGGCAGAGGTCGTGCAAATATGACGACATTCCCGAGAAGCGTCAGCCCCAGGCCGACCAGGCCGAGACCGCTCCAGTGGTAGCCCTCGAAGACTGTCGACAATGACAGGGCGACGATCGGGAACAGGACGGTGGCATAGGCAGCGCGCGAGGAGCCGATTCGGGAGACCAGCATGAGATAGGTGGTGAAGCCGATCACCGAGCCGATTGCCGCGAGATAAAGCAGGGCAGTGAGATAGCTGATGTCGGGCGGCGCCACGATCGGTGTTTGCGTCACGGCAATCAGCAAGAGGAGGACGATCGCGCCGTAAGTCATGCCCCAGCCATTGGCGGTCAGCGGTGAGATTCCGGCCGCGCTGTTTCGGCGCGATGCCATGTTGCCGAGCGAGAAGAGCAGCGTGCCCAGCGCTGCGAGCCCGATCCCTTTCAATGTGCCCATATCGAAATCGACGACCACCTCCTCTCCGAACAGCAAGAGAAGGCCGGTGGCTCCGAGCGCCGCTGCGAGAAGCGTGCGGCCAGTGATGCGGTCGCCGAAGAACAGGCGCGCATTAACGGCATTGTAGATCGTTGCCAGCGAGAAGATGACGGAGATCAGTCCTGAGGGAATGAAGCCGGCTGCATTGTAGAAACAGATGAAATTGAGGCTGAAGAGGCAGAGCGCTTGCGCCAGGATGAATGGTTGATCGCGCAAGGCAGGGAGGTTGAGCCGCCGCATGAAAGCCAGGATGGCGACGAGGATCACGGCTGCGAGCGCAAATCTGTAAAAGACCGAGACCAGGACCGGCACGGGACCGACCTGCATCGCAATGGCGATCCAAGTCGTTCCCCATATGAGGACGGTCGCGATGAAGAGAGCGGCATTTGCCATGGAGTGATCCTCGTTTTCTCCATGAATAGGCGAACGGTGAGCCGGTCTCTTGCAGATTCTTGCTATTAAATTTCTCGCCCCGGAGTTCCCGCTCGCCACGTCGGCCGTCCACCGGTATTGTTCGCAAGACGTCACATGTGTGGGAAGATTTGGTGAAAGATAGCCGCCTCTCGGTTTTCAGGTTTTTGTCTGCATCGCCCTCGGCGCGGATGTCGCAGTCGATCGATCTGGGGTTCGGGCGATCGGCGGCCCTCTGGAGCAATGGCAGCGACAGGATGAGCTATGAACGGCCGGACGGACATACGTTCAGCCTTTATCTCAACGGGGGCGCCGGAACGCGCCGCCTGGATGGCAGCCCCGCCGCGCGAGGCCGGCCCGGCGCCTTGTGCGTCATGCCACAGGGGCACTCGTCCGAATGGGAAATCACCGATCCCTTCGACTTCGTTCATCTCTATGTTCCGGACGATCAGATGCGCCGGATGTTTGCCGAGACGTTCGACCGTGATTCCAGGCTTATGGCTGTCTCCGAAGTGACCTTCGCCGATGCACCCGCCTTGGCGCGCACGCTTCGGCAGCTGAGGCAAGCGATGTCAGCGGGTGAGCATCTGCTGGCTGAAGAAGCGATGACTGAGACGATCAA
This sequence comes from Rhizobium sp. CNPSo 3670, assembly GCF_057784555.1. Lineage (NCBI taxonomy): Bacteria > Pseudomonadati > Pseudomonadota > Alphaproteobacteria > Hyphomicrobiales > Rhizobiaceae > Rhizobium > Rhizobium sp. CNPSo 3670. The sequence continues at coordinate 128,795 of NZ_JBXSOL010000014.1, read as the reverse complement.
CGATTTCTTCGTTGATCCGCGTTATGGAGGGACGCGCCCCTGCGCGATCAGCGGCGGGCTCGCTCCCCATATCATGCGCCGCTGCCTGGATTATATCGAGGCTCATCTCGGTGAGACCATCCGCTTGCAGGATCTGGCGGCGATTGGGCAGCTCAGCGCCTTTCACTTTCAGCGGATGTTCCGGGCAAGCTACGGCGTGTCCCCGCATGGCTGGGTGGCCCATCGGCGCGTCGAGCGCGCGAAATCAATGTTGCGCGGCGCGGACCCGATCGCGCAGATCGCCTCGGCTTGCGGCTTCAGCAGCCAGAGCCACATGACCCGCGCATTTAAGGCCGGCACAGGCGTCACGCCCTCTGCCTACCGACCGCGACAGTGAAGCCGGGCGCTATGACTCCTGCAATCCATAGAGCAGCGGCATCAGCCCTGCGAGCGCCTTGAAGCGGTCCCATGACTTGGACGAGGGTTTCGTCCAGCCGGTCTCGGCAAGTGCCGAAAGGCGTGGAAAGACGAGACGGTCGAAGACGGCGCGGTCCGTCATCGGTTCGGACCAGATGCAGGCCTGGATGCCGAGCAGCTGCTGTTTCTGGCTCGCTGTCCAGCCGCCGACCGGATCGAAATTGTAGAGCTTTTCCGCGTCCGAATTTCCTGCCCAGCTGGCGCCGGGCTCATCCCAGTCCGGCCTCAGCGCCATGTCGAGATAATAGACCTGGCCGGGGCAGACGACCATTTGATAGCCGCGTTCGGCGAGTTCGGCCGAAACCTCAACATTGCGCCAGCTGCAGAGATAGCTCTTCGATTTGTCGATGACATCGCCGTGGGCCGCTTCCTCCCAGCCGCCGGTGATGCAGCCTTTGCTTGCCAGGAAGCGCTGGACGCGCTCGAGGAATTCTGCTTGCAGGATGGCGGCGCCCGAGCCGTGAATGTCGTCGGCGCCATGGGTGTTGGTGACGACGTTCAACCGCTTGGCATGCGCATCGGCAACCTCGTCGCCGGCGATGGCGCGCAGGCGGTCGAGCGCTGCCGGCGAGCCGGACCATGCGCCCAGGGGAACTTCATCGGCGCCGAGGTGGATCGTCTTGAACGGGAAAAGCTCGATCAGTTCCGAGAGAATGGTCTCGACGATCTCATAGGTCTGCTCGCGCGCTGGATTGATGCAGTTGTCGGGAAAACCCTGAACCGAGTAATAGCTGCCCTTCTCGTCCGGATCGCGCAGCTCAGGTATCGCCTGCTGCATGGCATAACAATGTCCGGGCATATCGATCTCCGGCACGATTTCGATGCCGAAGTTCTTTGCGAGGGCGACGATCTCGCGGATGACAGGCTTTGTATAGTAGCCGCCCGTCCGGGCCGGGCTTGAACCCAGAAGCGGCGGCACGGCGAGACCGTGACCGCGCCAGGCGCCGATCTTTGTCAGGGCCGGGTAGGCATCGATCTCCACCCGCCAGGCTTCGTCATCGGAAAGGTGCCAGTGGAAGCGGTTGAGTTTGTTCCAGGCCAGCACCGCGATCAGCTTCTTGACTTCGGCTGCGCCGTAGAACTGGCGGGCTACATCGAGATGCAGCCCGCGCCAGCCCATCGACGGCTCGTCGATGATCTCGCCGGATGCCGGAAACTGGAAGGTCCCAGGATGCAGCCTGGCGCCGCGCCAGATCTGGCCGAGCGTGATGAGGCCGTAAAGGAAGCCGGTCCGGCTGCTTGCCTCGATCGTGATCGCCTCTTCTTCGAAGCTCAGCCGGTAGGCCTCCGGCCCGAAGGCGGCGGCGTGCTTCAGGCCGACACGAACCGCGCCTTCGGCGTCGGTGCGTACGATTCCCTCGACGGCGAAGAGATGCTCCACCAGTGCCGCGAAGCTTTTCGCCGCCGCCTCCCCTTCAGGGCTCTGCGCCCGCGGCGCAAAACCGGCCGGCAGCGGGCGGCGCGAGGCGACCGCCACATGGTTCGGCCAGGGAATGATCGACACCGCAACGGGCGCGTTGACGGGAACCGGATAGATCTCGGCGCCCCGCTTCAGCGGCGCATTGCTGACGGAAGAGCGTGTCGGCTCGACAGCGAGCACGATGGTGTTGCCGTCGGACAGTGCGAGATAGGCGCTCGTCGCGCCGTCCGTCCAGTGGCGGAACTGCCAGCTGAGCGCATAGACGGAGATCGTCCAGGTTTCGCCTGCGCCGAGGACGAAGTTGGCCGGCGGCTGGAATTCGGTGAAATTCGAAAGCCGTCGCGACACCGTTGCGCCTTCGACGCGTCCGGCGGGGTCGACGCGGCCCGGACCGCTGACGCAGAGGGAAAAATTCGAAAGCGGTTCGCTGCCGAGGTTCTTGAGGCGCAGGACATAGGAGAATTCCTTGCCCTCGGCAGGCGGGTTCCAGAGGGTTTCAAGCCGCAGGGCGTTCGGTCGTGGTGTCGACATTGGTCACTCTTCCTTTGAGGAAAACCAGGCTTTTGGACGTTCCGGGACGGCCACCGGGATCGGAGTGGCGGTTGAAGTCAATCAAATTGATTTAATAGTGATAGCCAGTTTCCCGCCGGGCCGTCAATCAGCCATTGGGAATTTCTGCTGTCCGGCATCAGGACAAATTCTCCAGATGACATCGCCGGGGTGTTGCAATTTGGGAAAAAATCTCGGCTCGCCAATCGCGTTAACGATTAAGGTACCTTTAAGTACCATAATCGCTTCAACAGTGGCAAATTGACCACCCCGAAGAGGGGTCGATAAGCATGAGGCTGCTCGCCACGGCCCGGATGTCCCCGGGATGCAACACATCCAACTTCCGAATCAGGCGACATTTCCATGACCAGCATCAATACCAACAATTCCGCGATGGCAGCCCTTCAGACGCTGCGCAGCGTCAATTCCAGTCTCGAATCGACGCAGAACCGTGTTTCCACCGGCTACCGGGTCGACACCGCATCCGACAACGCCGCCTATTGGTCGATCGCGACCACGATGCGGTCCGATAACAAAGCGCTGTCAGCCGTGTCCGACGCCCTCGGCCTCGGTGCGGCAAAGGTCGATACGGCTTACACGGCAATGGACAGCGCGATCGACGTCGTCGACGAGATCAAAGCCAAGCTCGTGGCCGCGACCGAAGACGGTGTCGACAAGTCCAAGGTCCAGGAAGAAATCAGCCAGCTGCAGGAGCAGCTGATGAGCATCGCTCAGTCGGCTTCCTTCTCCGGCGAAAACTGGGTCGCCGGCGCTGATGGAACCGTGAGCGTCGTATCGTCCTTCGTCCGCGACGGCTCCGGCGCCGTTTCGGTGAAAATGACGGATTATGCTCTGGATACCGCTTCGATGGGCAATGTGCTGTTCGGCATGAGCGGCGGCTCGATCGAAACCTCCACCGGCATTCTCGGCACGTCGTCCGGCGCGACCGGCTCGGTCTACTCGATGGATATCACCAACTTCACACTCGGCCAGATCCAGTCGGCGCTGACAACCGTCGAATCGGCGCTCTCGGCGATGACGTCGGCAGGTGCACAGCTGGGTTCGATCTCGACCCGCATCGAACTCCAGGAAGACTTCGTCGGTGCACTCTCGGATTCGATCGACTCGGGTGTCGGCCGGCTGGTCGATGCCGATATGGAGGAGGAGTCGAGCAGGCTTTCTGCCCTGCAAACCCAGCAGCAGCTGGCGATCCAGTCGCTGTCGATCGCGAATTCGTCGTCCCAGAACATCCTGTCGCTCTTCCGCGGCTAGTCCTGGCCGACGCAAAGGGAGCCGGGCGCATAGAACGTCCGGCCCAAATTCGCCGATCGAACACCGAGCCTGGCCTTCCCGCTCAGGCTCGGTCGCGTTTCGGCATGAGCGACTAACGCCCGGCTGGTGACGATCTCCTCGCTCTGTCGGTTGACATGGCGCTCGTTTCGATCGCAATCATGAAGGCTCTAGATTTCTCACCGATGCAGACATTGCCGCGCTGGCGGGATCCTCGCATGTCGGAACGACTTGAAGCTGCTCGTCCTGATGGAAGGCCCGCCATCGTCTGGCTCGGCTTCCTGGCCATGTGCGTCGGCATGTTCATGGCGATCCTCGACGTTCAGGTGGTGGCGACATCGCTGCCGACCATCCAGTCGGCGTTGGGCATCGATCCGGATCAGATGAGCTGGATACAGACGGCCTATCTGATTGCCGAAGTGATCGCCATCCGCTCACCGGCCTGCTGACGCGGCTTCTGACCATGCGGTGGCTGTTCGTCGTCGCCATAACCCTGTTCGTGACTGCGTCCGCCGGCTGTGCGGCCAGCAGCAGCTTCGGCGCGCTGGTCGCCTGGCGAGTGCTTCAGGGCTTTTCCGGCGGGACGCTGATCCCCTCGGTCTTTTCAGCCGTGTTCATCCTGTTTCCAGATATGCGGCAAGCGCTTGCGACGACGATTGCCGGCGTGCTTGCGGTGCTTGCGCCCACCGTCGGCCCGATCGTCGGCGGATGGCTGACCGAAACCTATTCCTGGCACTGGCTGTTCCTGATCAACATTCTTCCGGGGCTTGCTTCGGCAGTTTTGGCGGCGCGCTTCCTTCCCAAGCAGGCAGCCGATCCATCCGAACTCAGGCATCTCGACGGTTTGTCGCTCCTCTTGATGGCGGCAGCGCTGACAGCGCTGGAACTCAGTCTCAAAGAGGCTCCGACCAGCGGCTGGACCTCGGCCTATGTGCTGAGCCTGCTGGCCGTATGCCTTCTTTCGGGGAGCGCGTTCATCACGCGAACACTGCGCCGAGGCCGGCCGATCGTCGATCTTAGCAATTTCGGCGATCGGAATTTTCTAGTCGGCTCGGTTCTGAGCTTCATACTCGGCATCGGCCTGTTCGGCTCGGTCTATCTCATGCCGGTCTTTCTCGCTTTCATCAGGGGACACGACGCGCTCGAGATCGGCGTGACCATGCTGGTCACCGGTATCGCACAGCTTATCACCGCGCCGATCGCCGTCGCGCTGGAAAAGCGCATGGATGCGCGACTGTTGTCGGCAGCCGGTTTCTCCCTGTTCGCGATCGGCGTCGGTATGAGCGCGTTTCAGGATCCGCGCTCGGATTACGACGCAATGTTCTGGCCGCAGGTGGTGCGCGGCATCGCCATCATGTTCTGCCTGCTGCCGCCGACGCGGCTGGCGCTCGGCACGCTTCCGGCCGATCGCGTTCCCGATGCGAGCGGGCTTTTCAATCTGATGCGCAATCTCGGCGGCGCCATCGGCATCGCGCTGATCGACACCATCATCTACACACGCTCGGAGCCGCTGGGACAAAACCTCTGGGCACGCCTCCAGGCCGGCGACATCGAGGCGGCCACGTTTGTCGGCGCACCTGCCGAGATCATATCACGACATAGCGGCAGCTTCGATGCGGATACCATGGCGGCGCTCGATCCGCTGGTCCAGACAGCGGCCAGCGTTCAGGCGATCAACGAAGCCTGGATGGTCGTCGCCGTTCTGACCGGCTGCGCCCTGCTCTCAGTCCCCTTCGCCAGGCGGCCGTTTCCGGTATGAGACCTGGGGAAATATCAATCGGATACTGAAACGTCGATCCATCGACCGGTTCCTTGGTTACCGTAGATATCAACGTCAATCCATACATTGCCACGTAGGATCATATCGGCGGCCTCTCGCGTCATCGTTCCGTTCCGAAGCATCTGCTCCAGAGCTTGGCGATTTGCCGGATCGGCAAAGAATGAGTCTGATTGATCGTCATGATCGCGCACATGATACTGATGGAAATTCGCCCTGTCTTGTCGGATGATCTGCCAGGGCTGGGTAAGTCTCGCCCCATTTGAATTATAAAGATCAGCGTCGCCGATATACGCGCGATAGCTCTCGATCAGGCGGTCGCTGTGGGTGGCCTGGACTCTCGCTTGGGCGTGCGCGGTTCCCGCCACGATGACTGAGCTGAATAGAATCGATAATAATTTTTGCATGTTGCCCTCTTTCAAAAAGAGGGGTCTTACCTAGCGTTAAGCCAATTCGCCAAGCAAAAAGTTCGAAGGGCTGTGGGCTTCAATCTTCGCCAACACGGCAAGCTTCAAATACCCATGCATACACAGCGGTGCATACGCAATGAACCGTTTCTTGGAACAAGACGAGCGACAGTCACCGCTTCGCGTACCGAGGCTCCAGCGTGTGAAGGAACCGCCGGCGGCCGCCAAAGTTTAGCCTTTTGAAGCCATCATCGGAGATGAGTTCAATGGGGGAAACGCATCGAACTCGCTCACCAGCACCGATGGCTCGCAGACTATCGTATTGAGGCCATCATCGCCTACCGTGGGGAATTCAGCATGAACACTGAGTCGATTATTTTCGAGCAAAGCGACTGGGTTCCGAACAACTCGCGCCTTCCTGTGTTGCTTTACCGGAATGTTTTTGCCGATGGTGGACCTCGTGATTTCAAAAGTCGCTTCGCGACAAACGGTTGGACCGGCATCTGGACGAACGGTGTCTTCGATTATCAGCACTACCATTCCGGTGCTCATGAAGTGCTGGGCATTGCACGTGGCAGCGCCACACTGCTGATCGGCGGTCCCGGCGGTCAAACTCTCGACGTCGCGGCGGGTGACTGTCTGGTGCTTCCAGCCGGAACCGGACACAAAAACCTCGGCTGCACGGCAGACTTCGAGGTCATCGGCGCTTATCCCAAGGGGCAGCATGCCGATATTCAGACTTCGGCTGCTTCAAGCGAAATGTTGGCGAAAATCTCGTCAGTACCCCTACCCCATACGGATCCCGTTCAAGGACGGTCGGGATTTCTCCTCGAGAAGTGGCGGTAGCAATTTGCACTGCCGTTATATTTTTCGTTTTCTAATCCGCTCTGCCTGACTCTGTTCCGCTTTAGGCGAGTTTCGGTAGCACTTTGATGTGAGTTTATCAGCCGCGGCAACTTGTCGGTTTTCCCATCACCGGTAAGATTTCTCTCAATCTTTTTACGCCATCCTTTAATTCCCCTCTGATATCAATCGACGAGATCTCAATGGCCCTGAACCTCAAGCGCAGTTTGCAAATGCCACGACGCGAAGAGCTGGGTCTCCTTGCGATCAGCAACGGTTCCGGCCTGTCGATCTCGGCGCTGCCGAACGGCACGCTGTTTGCGATCGAATATGCCGACGACAAGGGAGCGGTGCAGATCAATCAGATCCAGGGTTCGCCGCTCTACGGCGGCGTCAGTCGCCTTTATCTGCGCATCGGCGGGGCCAAGCCTGATGTCGTCGAGATCGTCGGCCCGCGTGCCGATGGCCGCTTTGGGCACGACGCGACGAGCTTTTCCTGGAGCGGCATGGCCGCCGATATCAGCTACACCGTCCGGCTCGAGCTTCATGCTTCCGAAACGGCCTGGTTCTGGCGCATCTCGCTCAAGCATCCGAAGAAGGGAACGCTGCCGGTGGATCTGGTGCTCGTCCAGGACGTCGGTCTCGGCGATCGCGGCTTCCTGATGAACAGCGAGGCCTATGCTTCGCAATATGTCGATCACCATATTGCCGATCACGAGACATTCGGCCCGGTCGTCATGAACCGGCAAAATCTCAAGCAGTCGGGCGCCCGCAATCCCTGGCTCGTCCAGGGATGCTTCGATGGCGCGGCCGCCTACGCCACGGATGCGATCCAGCTGGTGCAGGCGAAGCACCGGCAGGGCGACCATCTGGTCGGGCCCTTCGGCAGCAGCCTTCCGGGCGAACGGCGGCAGCAGGAGACGGCATGTCCCGCCATTCAGTCGAGGCCGCTTTCCGTGTCAGCAGACGGGGCGACAGCCACCTTCGTTGCCCTGTTCGCCGCTGATCATCCCGAGGCCTCGAGCGATGCCGACCTTTCGCGGCTTGACGGTATCGCGGCACCGGAGAGTGCAACCGCCGATCCGGAGGGGGCCGCGGCCGTTCGAAGCCTGCTCCAGGATGCGCCCCTGCTGGAGGCCGAGGCGTTGGACCTAAAGGCGATCCGACAGCTCTACGCGGAGCGGAGCCTCGAAGAGCGCGCGCACGGAAAGCTTCTTTCATTTTTCATGCCCGATGGCGTCCTCAACCGCCACGTCGTCCTGCGTGACAAGGAACTCGTCGTCGCGCGGCGCCATGGCGCCATCGTGCGGAGCGGCCAAAACATGCTGCTCGACGATACCACCCTTGCCGCCAGCTGCTGGATGCAAGGAATTTTCGCCGCGCAGTTGACGATCGGCAATACGTCCTTCCACAAGCTCTTTTCGGTGTCGCGCGATCCCTACAATCTGACGCGCGCCAGCGGACTGCGCATCATGGCCGATCTCGGCGCGGGCTGGCAGCTTCTGGCGGTGCCGTCGGCTTTCGAAATGGGACTGAGCGACTGCCGCTGGATCTATCAGTGCCCGGAGCGCAGGATCATCGTCACGGCGGTCGCTTCCGGCGAGGATGCGGCAATGCAGTGGAGCGTTTCCGTGGAGGGCAAGCCGTGCCGCTTCCTGGTGTTTGGCCATATCGTGCTCGGGGAGCGCGAGTATGACGCTGGCGGGCAGATCGAATTCGATTCCGCGCGCAAACGCATCTCTTTCCGGCCGGACCCTGCCTGGCTCTGGGGCGAGCGTTATCCCGATGCCGTCTACTGGCTGGTGAGTCCGACACCCGACGCCATCGAGGAGATCGGCGGCGACGAACTGCTCTATGTCGATGGCGTTGGACGCAACGGTGCTTTCGTCGCGCTGAAGTCCCGGTCGACGCGGGCGCTCTCCTTTGCCGTCGTCGGATCGATGACCGATGCCGAAGAGGCCGAACGGCTGGCGCAGCGTTACGAGGGCGGCGTCACCGACGAGACTATGCTTGCGCCGGCATCGGCATTCTGGCGCAACGCCGTGCGCGGCATGAGGATCGACAGCCCTTCGCCCGACCTCGCTGCCCAGGCGACCCTCCTGCCCTGGCTCGCGCATGACGCCATCGTGCATCTGAGCGTGCCGCACGGCCTGGAGCAATACACCGGTGCTGCCTGGGGCACGCGCGACGCCTGCCAGGGACCGATCGAATTCCTGCTCGCCTATGAGCACGACCGCGAAGCCAGGGAGGTGGTGAAGACCGTCTTTAGCGAACAATATCTGGAAAAAGGCGACTGGCCGCAATGGTTCATGCTGGAGCCCTATGCCAACATCCGGGCGAGCGACAGTCACGGCGACGTCATCGTGTGGCCGTTGAAAGCGCTTTGCGACTATATCGAAGCGACCGGCGATCTCGCCATCCTCGACGAGAAGGTCTCCTGGCGCGACGAAAAGACCATGCAGAAGGCGCCCGTGGCCGATGCCATCGCCACCCATGTCGAGAAGCTGCTCGAGACCGTCCGCACACAGTTCATCCCGGGAACGCATCTGATCCGCTATGGCGAGGGAGACTGGAACGATTCACTGCAGCCGGCCGATCCGCATCTGCGCGATTGGATGGTCAGCAGCTGGACAGTTGCTCTGCTTTATGAGCAGATCGTCCGGTATTCCGCCATTCTGCGCCGCCTCGGCCTTGATGATAAGGCCAGGGCGCTAAGGAAGATCGCAACCGCAATGCGACGGGATTTCAACAGGCATCTCATGCGTGACGGCGTCGTCGCCGGCTACGGCATCTTCGATCCGGCCCATGACGGCGTCGAATTGCTGCTGCATCCGAGTGACAAACGCACCGGCCTTTCCTTCTCGCTGATCTCGATGACGCAGGCCATGCTCGGCAAGCTATTCACGCCGGCGCAGAGGCGGCATCACATGCGGCTGATCGAAGAGCACCTGCTCTTCCCCGATGGCGTGCGGCTGATGGAGAGGCCGGCGACCTATTCCGGCGGGCCCGAAACGCTGTTTCGCCGGGCCGAATCCTCGTCCTTCTTCGGCCGCGAGATCGGGCTGATGTATGTGCATGCGCATCTGCGCTATTGCGAAACGCTGGCGCTGGAGACTTCCGCCGAGGAGCTGTGGAAGGCGATATCAGTCGTCAATCCGATCGCCGTCACGACGGCCTTGCCGCATGCTTCACTGCGCCAGCGCAATACCTATTTCAGCAGCAGCGACGCGGCTTTCCCCGACCGTTATCAGGCGGCGGCGCAATGGGCGCGCGCCAAGACCGGAAAGATTGCCATCGACGGCGGTTGGCGCATCTATTCGAGCGGACCTGGCCTCTACACCAGGAGTTTCGTCGAAAATATCCTCGGCTTCAAGCGGCGCTTCGGCCGGCGCAGGCGCACGCCGCTTCTGCCTGCGGCGCATGCCGCCGTTGCCCTGCAGACCGATCACGCCGCCTGGCGGCGACTGATGACGCCGAAGGTGTAACCGTTCAGGACGAAGTGCTGGCGTCGCGCAGTTCCTCGAAGCGGGCGGCACTTTTCGACAGATGGCTGCGGATGGCGCGCCGCGCGGCAGGTTCGTTGCCGTCGCGGATCGCCGAGAAAATGGCGTGGTGTTCCCTGCGCATGCGAGCGGCATGGCGCTTGCGCTCCGCAGCCGTCATCTTGTCCAAACGCGCCCATTGCCGCGGCACCATGATATTGCCGAACGTGTCGAAGAGGCGGCCGTAGTAGGAATTCTGCGTCGCGACCAGGATCGACCGGTGGAAGGCGTAATCTTCCTCTGCGCCGTATCCACCCTCGTCCAGCGCCCTGTCCAGAGCACCGAGCCGGTCCTGCATGCGGTCAATATCTTCCGGCGTGCGCCGCAGCGCGGCAAGACCGGCCGCCTCATATTCGACCCCCATGCGCAGCTCCAGCACCCGCAGGACCTCATCGATCGACTGCAGGTCATTAAGAATGATGGAGAAGGATCTCGGTGTCGGATCGTCCGAGACGAAAGCCCCGAGGCCCTGATGCGTTGTGATCAGTCCTTTGGCGCGCAGGGTGGCGAGTGCCTCGCGCACGATCGTGCGGCTGACGCCAGTCGCCGCCATGATCGCCTGTTCGGTGGGAAGGCGCTGGCCGGGCTTGAGGTCGCCGGACTCGATCTGCGCCGTCAGCGTATCGGCAAGGTTGCTGCGCAGGTTCGACGGCTGGCGAATGGTGCTGAAAAGCGCGTTGTCCTTGTCCGTCATCCCTTGTCAAATCCTGCCTTTCGGGGCGGCTGCGCCGGCCGTTATGCTTTTGCTAGCGCATGCCGGCCGGAAAGGCAAAAGACGACGTCAGTCACTACAGCTGTGAACCGTGAGATGGCGAAGCGATCACCGCGCCAGCCAGCCACCGTCGACGGGCAGCACCGTCCCGTGCACGTAATCGGATGCGGGCGACGCCAGGAACACGGCGGCACCGGCAAGTTCGGACGGCGTTCCCCAGCGCCCGGCCGGAATACGGGCCAGGATGGCGGCGTTGCGATCGGGATCCTCACGCAGCGCCGTCGTGTTGTTGGTGACGAAATAACCGGGCGCGATGGCATTGACGTTGACGCCTTTGCCGGCCCATTCGCAGGCGAGCAGCTTTGTCAGCCCGGCAAGGCCGCTTTTGGAGGCGGTATAGGAGGGGATGCGAATGCCGCCCTGGAAGGAGAGCAGCGAGGCGATGTTGATGATCTTGCCCCTGCCCTTCTCGACCATGTGGCGGCCGGCCGCCTGCGACAGGAAGAAGGCCGTCTTCAGGTTGACGTCGATCACTGCGTCCCAATCTTCCTCGGTGAAGTCGAGCGCATCGGCACGGCGGATGATGCCGGCATTGTTGACGAGAATGTCGAGGCCGCCGAATGTCTGGGTCGTCTCGGCGACGATCCCCTTGACCGGTTCGATCGTGCCGAGATCGGCCTTGATGACATGGAAACGGCTTCCTGCCTGCTTCACCAGTGCCTCGGTTTCCTCCATCGAGGAGCGGCCGACCGCGACGATCGCCGCACCAGCCTCGGCCAGGGCGGCCGCGATGGCCTGGCCGATCCCGGTATTGGCGCCGGTGACCACGGCGGTTCTTCCGGAGAGGTCGAAGAGGTTTGCCACGGTGCTCACCTCAGATCCGCAATGGCGATATGATCCATGTCGGTAAAGCTCTTATTGTCGCCGGCCATCGCCCAGATGAAGCTGTAATTCTTGGTGCCGGCCCCCGAATGGATCGACCACGGCGGCGAGATGACGGCCTGTTCGTTGGCGACCAACATGTGCCGGGTCTGCTGCGGCTCGCCCATGAAATGGAAGACGCGTTGGTCGGCTTCGAGATCGAAATAGAGATAGGCTTCCATGCGCCGGTCATGCGTATGCGCCGGCATGGTGTTCCAGACGCTGCCCGGCTCAATCATGGTGAGGCCCAGGGTGAGCTGGCAGGACTGGCAGACCTCCGGGTGGATGAACTGATAGATCGACCGCTTGTTGGCCGTCGCGGCTTCGCCCGGCGTCAGGTGGCGCGCCTTCTCGCGGGTGAGCAGCACGGTCGGGTGCGCTTGGTGCGCCGGCGTCGAGACCAGATAGAACTTCGCCGGATTGGCAGCATCGGCACTCTCGAACTTGATGTCCTTGGAGCCCTTGCCGGCATAGAGGCAGTCATACTTGGCCAGGTCGTAGCTCGTGCCGTCGACGGTGATGCGGCCGGCGCCGCCGATGTTCAGGGCGCCGAGTTCACGCTCGGCGAGGAAGGTTTCCTGTCCGATCGCCGTCGGCGCCGTCAGCGTCAGCGCGGGGCCAAGCGGCGTGGCGCCGCCGATCACCATCCGGTCGTAATGGGAATATGTCAGCCGGATCTCGCCGCCTGCGAAAACGGTCTCCACCAGAAAGTGACGCCGCAGCGTTTCGGTGTCGTATTCGCGCACGGCCTCGGGGTGGGAGGCGTGCCTCACATCGATCTGCATGTCAATTTTCCTTCAGCTTCGTTGTCGTCACGCATCGTCGCTATTGCGCAAGCCCATCCGTCAGGCGTCTTCCGCTGCGGCGGTATCCGTTTGGTTACATAGTTGTACGACAAGTTTGGTGTCAACAGGTTTGTCCGGGACTTGGCTGAGCAGACGTAAAGCAATCGCCAGCGGCCGCTTTCGGCGCGGCCGGACACTCCTCGGCCGAAACGAAAAAAGCCTGCCGCGGGAGGAGGTGCGGCAGGCTTTCGATAAAAACCGAACGACAGCTGGGAGGAGGAGTGCTGCCGTTCCCGCAAGCGACCCTGGGAGGAGGATGGGGCGCCTGCATGTTCGAAGGGATGCGGGAGGAGGTGCATCGCTTCGATGAAATAATCATACTTATTTCCTGCTCAGATGATAGGCATTTCTTTGCAGGGCAGCTATGCGTTATGCGAAAAGCGGGGATCTCGCCATTTAACCGCCAAACGCCAAAAGCAAAGCGCCCGCTCGGGAGCAAGCAGGCGCTGGGCAAGTCTAGAAAATGGTGTCTATCTGGTCGTTAGCGGGCGATCGCTGCGCGCGCAACGTTGCGGATGTCGCCGCGGCCGATGCCAAGGTCGTCCAGTTCGCGGTTGGACATACGGCCCAGTTCAGCGACCGTCTGACGGTACTTGCGCCAATTGTTGAAAGAGCGTGCTACGTTCATGATGATCCCCTTTCCGTGGGCTTTCGAAGCCTAGCTGCCAGTCCTTGGCGCTTCGTTTGCTTCGATGCGCTGTATATAAAACGGGACCCTCGGTTGTTGCAGCGCCAATGCATCACTGCACCTATGCGAAAACTGCATGGGTTCTAAAGCGCAGCGGTCGACGTCAGGCTTTGAAGCGGTCGAAGGCCGTCAGCCGGACGAGCGGCGGATCGGCCTCCCACCGGTAGATTTCCGACCGCAGAAAGGAAAGCTCGTCACCGAGATCGTCTTCGCCGACTTCGATCCACCAGGATTTCAGGCGGCCATCGCTTCCGTCGGACCAGCGGTAGCCCCTTGCCTTCAGATGATCCTTCATCTCGAATGGGCTGTGTTCGGCAAAGATGCGGATGCGGCAGCGCTGGCTGGCGCGGTACAGCTCGGCGAAGGGGCTTTCACCGTTGCCTTGCTGTCGATCGAGAATCTCCAGGAGCGCGTGGCAATCGTCCACCGCTCGGTGGCCTTCGTGGAAATAACCGGCCTGGCCGACGAGATAACCGAGCTTCGTGCCCTCGAAGCCGCGGGCGCTCCAGTCGATCTCCGAAACCGAGCACGCCCAGGCCTTGCCGGCGAAAATGGGTGAGAAGGCCTCGCAGAACGGCCGGTCGAACCCGGCATTGTGGGCAATGATGAGGTCCGCCGGTTCGATCAGGGCACCCAGTGAGGCAATGTCGATAACCTGTCCTTCGACCATGGCGTCGGTAATCCCGGTCAGCCTGGTAATGTCGGGCGGGATCGGCCTGGAGGGCTGCTGCAGGCCGCCATAGATGCCGACCACATCGCCGACCGCGCCGTCATCGTTGAAGGTGAAGGCGACGGCGCCGATTTCGATGATCTCGTCGCTGCGGTGATTGAGGCCCGTTGTCTCGGTATCGAGGATGACGCCGAGCCGCGAAAATCCAGGCTGTCTCGCCGCCGCGACCGGCCGGGGGGCGAGTTTCCTCAGGATCCGGTAATTGCCGCTCTCCTCGAGTGCGCGCGCCATGTCTTCAGCGGAGGGGGCCGGCGGTGACGGCCGCCGGCGCGATGGGCCGCGTGCTTCGGCCATTGCGGGCGATGCCTTGGCAAACATGTCGAGTTGCGAATCTCTGTGCACGCTCATCGAACCTGTATGTCACGGAGGCGCGGGCGAATCCATCGCCCGCGGCGCGCCATATCCAGCCCTTGCCTTTCATGGACAGGAAAGTTTAGCTGAACGCCAGCGGCTGAAGCTGAACGCCAGCGGCTGAAGGAGAAACCATGCCCCGTGACGACATCATGGAGGCCGACGAAGACGTCGTCATCATCGGCGCCGGCGCTGCCGGTATTGCCGCTGCCCGACGCCTGCTGGCAATCCGGCCCGGTCTTACTGTCCTCCTGCTCGAAGCCGCTGACCGCCTCGGTGGCCGGGCCTGGACGGTCGGGCTGCCCGGAACCGGCGATGTGGGTTTCGATCTCGGTTGCGGATGGCTGCACGGGGCGCGGACCAACGCCTGGACGGAGATTGCAGGTGAGATCGGTCTGACGGTCGACCGCTCTCCGGCACCCTGGAACGGCGGGCGGCGGCTCCAGCGGGACGATGCGGAGATCCAGGCGGCGCAGCAGGCGATCGGCGCTTATTTCGAACGCCTCGAAAGCCATGAAGGCATGGATAGCGACCTGGCAGCAGAGCTCCAGCCGGACGGTCGCTGGAACGGCCAGATCCGGGCGATCGGCACTTACATCACCGGCGCAGAATTGGAGCGCTCGTCGATCGCCGACTACAACAGGTATGATCCGGGCGCCGGTCCCGACTGGCGTGTGCGGCAGGGCTACGGAACATTGATCGCGCTTTATGGTGCGCCGCTCCGGACAAGGCTTGGCGTCGAAGCAAGACGAGTCGACCACCGCCATGCCGGCCGTATCAGCATCGAGACGAGCCAGGGATTGATCACCGCCCGGACTGTGCTCGTCACTGTTTCCACGAACGTGCTTGCCGCCGGCAGGATCGCCTTCGATCCTCCCCTGCCCGACAAGATCGAAGCGGCAGCTCGTTTGCCGCTGGGGCTTGCCGACAAGCTCTTCCTCGGCCTCGCCGATCCGGAGGCAATGCCGGCGGATACGCATATGCTCGGCTCGACCAGTCGCGGTGCGACCGGCACCTATCAGCTGCGGCCGTTCGGCGCGCCAGTCGTCGAAGCCTATTTTGCCGGCGATCTCGCGCATGATCTGGAGCGAGCGGGGGCAGAGGCTGCCTTCTCCTTCGCCGCGGACGAGCTGGCGGCACAATTCGGCGCCGACATCCGCAAGCAGCTGTCGATGGCGGCGGTCTCGGCTTGGGCCGCGACGCCTCATATCGGCGGTTCCTATTCCTATGCGGAACCCGGCGCCTCCGATCTGCGCGGGGTCCTCGCCGCACCGCATGACGGGCGGATTTTCTTTGCCGGCGAAGCCTGTTCGCGCGCCCGTTATTCGACGGCACATGGCGCCTATGAGACCGGTGTTGCCGCCGCCGATCTGATCGCTGCTCTGTTTCGGCAAAATCCGTAAACGTTGTCGGAAATATTTTTTCCACTTGTCGCACGGGCGCGATTGGCTATTCTGCTCTCGCCCCGCGCTACCCCAGCCTGGGACGCTGTACCTCATCCGGCGGCAGAGGCCGCTTCAAGCTCGATATTGTCATTGGATTGCGGGGCCCCGGCCTCTACCCCGAGCGTTTGCGCGTCGGCTGCGGGCGTCCGCATGAGGAGGAAGACATGCATTATCGCAAGCTCGGTCCGAGCGGGACCGTCGTCACCGCCTATTGCCTGGGCACCATGACCTTTGGCGCGGAGGCCGACGAAGCGGCCTCGCACAAGCTGCTCGACGATTATTTCGCCTGGGGCGGCAATTTCATCGACACCGCCGACGTCTACAGTGCCGGCAAGTCGGAAGAGATCATCGGCCGCTGGCTGAAGGCGCGCCCGACCGAGGCCCGCCAGGCGATCGTCGCCACCAAGGGGCGTTTTCCGATGGGCAACGGACCCAACGATATCGGCCTGTCGCGCCGGCATCTCGGCCAGGCGCTCGACGACTCGCTGCGCCGCCTCGGCCTCGAGCAGATCGACCTCTACCAGATGCATGCCTGGGACGCGCTGACGCCGATCGAAGAGACGCTGCGCTTCCTCGACGATGCGGTTTCATCAGGCAAGATCGGCTATTACGGCTTCTCCAATTATGTCGGCTGGCATATCGCCAAGGCTTCAGAGATCGCCAAGGCGCGCGGTTATACCCGTCCGGTGACGCTGCAGCCGCAATACAGCCTGTTGGCACGCGACATCGAGCTCGAAATCGTCGCGGCCTGCCAGGATGCCGGCATGGGTCTCTTGCCGTGGTCGCCGCTCGGCGGCGGCTGGCTCACCGGCAAGTACAAGCGGGACGAGATGCCGACCGGCGCTACCCGCCTTGGCGAGAACCCCAATCGCGGCAGCGAATCATATGCGCCGCGCAACGCTCAGGAACGCACCTGGGCGATCATCGGCGCGGTCGAGGAGATCGCCAGAGCCCGCGGCGTCAGCATGGCGCAGGTGGCGCTCGCCTGGACGGCGGCGCAGCCGGCCGTGACCTCGGTCATCCTCGGCGCCCGCACCCCCGAACAACTCGCCGACAATCTCGGCGCGATGAAGGTCGAACTCTCCAAGGAGGAGATGGCGAAGCTCAACGAGGTCAGCGCCCCGCAGCCTCTGGACTATCCCTACGGCAAGGGCGGCATCAACCAGCGCCACCGCAAGATCGAAGGCGGCCGCTGAGCCCTCCGGCCGCAACTGAACGAAGCCTGTCTGCTTCGTGCCGAAGTGGACAGGCCGTCCGGGTCGAGGCTTATCGACTCGTGCTTTGGGCTGCTGGTCGGTCGCCCGTGCTGCCGATTGTCTTCAGGTAGATCGATAAAAGCTGCGTCTGCGAGGAGATGCCGAGCTTGCGGTAGACGTTGCGGCGATGGACCTTCACCGTGCCCGTCGAGATGTTGAGCCTGAGGCCGATCGATTCCGAGGAATGTCCCTGCAATACCAGATCGACGATCGCGGTTTCGCGGCTCGTCAACTTGAGGTCGCGCCAGACAGTGTCGGCCGGCTGCAGCGCCTGTGCCGCCGCACCGCTTTTCCTCCCCTTTCGCAAGCCGGCATCGCGTTGCGCGTCGAAGCGGGCGCCGAGCCGCGGCCAGAAATGCCGGACAAGGCTCGCCACCAAAGGTTCGGCCTTTTTCAGAAGCGCGAATTCAGCCGGCGGAAACGGGCCGGTCTTTTCCCGACGCATCAGCGACAGCACGACGGTGATATCGTCGTCGAGTGTCACGAAGAAGCCGATCTCCTCGGCAAGTCCCGTCTGGACATAATAGCTCCGGTAATATTCGCTGGAGAAGAAGCGGTCGGGCGCCAGCTCGCGCATGCGGAAGACGCCCGGGCGGCGCGCGCGGGCAGTATGGTAAAATGGATCGAGCAGGTACGGACCAACCTGATAGAGGGTGACGAAAACGACGTTTTCCTCTGGATCGAAGGTGCTGTAGAGATCAATCGGCCGTTCCTTGCCGCGATAGGCAAAAACCACGACATAATCGAAGCGCACCAGCGCCGCCATCATCCGGCGGAACGTCTCACCAAACTCCGCATCCGCCATGGCGGGCTTTCCGACGGTGACGTCGAAAGCCTGAAACAGCGCCTCGAGATCGATGCTCATCGATAGCCTCTCTCCAAACCGTCTCAGCAGGAATACGCTAAGTTTCATATACACCTTCCACGAAGAGATGTAAGGCAGAATACCTCTTTCGGGGTATATACCGCGCCGACGGCCCTGGCTTACTGTTTCCCCAACGACGGTGGCAAAAAGGCAGCGCTAGACTGCCCATACCAACCAACCGCAGGGAACAGACGCGTGGCATCCGCTTCGACGAACGATATCGAATTCCGTTCGGTCACCAAGAATTATGGCGCGGTGACCGCCGTGACCGACATAAATCTGAATGTACCGAAGGGGGCTTTTCTCGCTCTGCTCGGCCCTTCCGGCTGCGGCAAGACCACGTGTCTGCGCATGATCGGCGGCTTTGAGCAGCCGAGCGAGGGCGCCGTGCTGATCGACGGGCGGGAGATGAACGGCGTTCCGGCCTATCGTCGCCCCGTCAACATGGTCTTCCAGCATTATGCCCTGTTTCCGCATTTCAACGTGGAACAGAACGTCGCCTATGGCTTGCGGCAGATGCGGCCAAGGATTGCGGCGGCCGAGATCAATCGCCGCGCGGCAGAAGCGCTCGAGATGGTGCGGCTTGGCGGTTTCGCCAAGCGGCGCATCCACGAGATGTCCGGCGGCCAGCAGCAGCGGGTGGCCTTGGCGCGCGCGATCGTCAACCGGCCTTCGGTGCTGCTGCTTGACGAGCCGCTGGCCGCGCTCGACAAGAAGCTGCGCTCGGCCATGCAGATCGAATTGCAGACGTTGCAGCGCGAACTCGGCATCACCTTCGTGCTCGTCACCCACGATCAGGAAGAAGCGCTGTCGATGGCGGACGTCGTCTGCGTCATGAGCGCTGGGCGCATTCGTCAGCTCGGTACGCCGCAAGAGGTCTACGACCGCCCGGCCGATCTTTTCGTCGCCGATTTCGTCGGCAAGACCAACCGGATCGGTGCGACGATGGAAACCGGTGGCACGACGCTGCGCCTTGGCGACGGTTCGGCGCTTGCAGCCATTGCCCGCCCTGGCCTTGCGACGGGCGACGTGATCGTTGCGATCCGTCCCGAGGCGATCCGGCTGACGCGGGCTGCGGTCGGCAGCACGTCCTTTGCCGGCACGGTCACGCACCGCATCTTCCTCGGCTCCTCGGCCGAATATGCCGTCACTGTTCCGGGTCTCGGCGATTTCCTCGTCACCGCCGACCGGCGCAG
Source organism: Rhizobium sp. CNPSo 3670 (assembly GCF_057784555.1). NCBI lineage: Bacteria > Pseudomonadati > Pseudomonadota > Alphaproteobacteria > Hyphomicrobiales > Rhizobiaceae > Rhizobium > Rhizobium sp. CNPSo 3670. The sequence goes on along the minus strand of NZ_JBXSOL010000014.1, from coordinate 109,502 downwards.
CATGAATGAGAGCGATCTGGTCGAGCCAGGTGAAGCGGTTTTCCTCGGCTTCGATCCCGATATGGCCCACGTTTTTCCAGGCGAGATTTCTTCACCCCAAGTTTCATAAGCATCGAATGCATAAACCAGAACAAGGGAACAGCATCATGAGCAAGGACTACAAGGATCATCTGCCTATTACGCCTGAAGGCTTCATGGACGAGTTCATGCGCCTGAAGCGCGGCTCCGTCAGCCGCCGCCACTTCCTCGGCGTCACCGGCCTCGGGCTTGCGACCGCCGTGCTGTCGCGTTTCCCCGGTGCCCTGTCGACGCCCGCCTACGCCGAGGACCTCGGTACCCAGATGTCGATCGCCACCTGGCCGAACTACCATGACCCTGCGACATTCGAGAATTTCAAGGCGGCGACCGGCGTTGCCGTGGAGGTCAACGTCTTCGGCTCCAATGAGGAAATGCTGGCCAAGCTCCAGGCGGGCGCCTCCGGGTGGTCACTCTTCGTGCCGACCAACTACACGATCTCCACCTACCACAAGCTCGGCCTGATCGACGAACTCGATCTCTCCAAGATCCCGAATTTCAGCCAAGCGACGGAAAATCCGCGCTTCACCAAGGAAGGCATGATCGACGGCAAGACCTATGCCGTGCCGAAGAACTGGGGTACGACGGGGTTCTCGGTCAATACCGCGAAGATCAAGACCAAGCTTTCGAGCTGGAAGGACTTCTTTGACATCGCCCAGACGGAAGCCGACGGCCGCGCCATGGTGCACGACTATCAGCTGACGACGATCGGCAGCGCGCTGGTGTCGCTCGGCTACGATTTCAATTCGATCAAGGCGGACGAACTCGCCAAGGCCGAGGAACTGCTGATTAAAGTCAAACCGCACCTTTTCGCCATCAACAGCGACTACCAACCGGCCATGCGCGCCACCGACGCCTGGCTCACCATGTGCTGGACCAATGACGGGGCGCAGCTCAACCGAGATGTTCCCGAGATCGCCTATGTGCTTGGCACCGACGGCGGCGAGATCTGGACCGACTATTACGCAATCCCGAAGGACGCGCCGAACAAGGCGGCGGGTTACGCGCTGCTCAACTACCTCATGGATCCGGCCAATGCCGTCAAGGAGCACGTCGCCAATGGCGCACCGACGACCGACAGCCGGGTCATCGCGCTGCTGCCGAAGGAGATCACGGCGAACAAGATCGTCTATCCGGACGAGGCTTCATTGACGCCGCTGGAATTCGGCGCGGCGGTGACATTGACCGATCCCGGCCGGGCGGAGCTGATGGCGCGTTTCAAGTCGGCTTGATCGCCGTTCCAAACTCCGGCCCCGCCGCCTTGGCGCGAGGGGCCGGTCTCGTGCCTAGAATCGTCGGATAAAGAACCTTTCGATGCCTTTTGCTCCTGACACCAATCGGCGCCTTGTCACCGCGGCTCTTGTCGGTCCCGCCAGCATCTGGCTGTTCGTGTTCCTGGTGCTGCCCTTCATCGCCATCATCGTCTTTGCCTTCGGCGAGCGGGCGCCCGAAGGTGGTTATCAGGCGGCTTTTACCTTTGCGCAGTTTGCCAATCTTGGGTCGCGCGCCGCAGCCTTCAAGAACACGCTGATCCTTGCGCCGATCGGCGCCTTCGCCTGCCTGCTCGTCGCCTATCCGGTTGCTTATTACCTGGCCGTCAAGGCGAGCGCCAAATACCGGCTGCTGCTGGTCTCCCTCGTCGTCGTGCCCTTCTGGACGAGCCTTCTCGTGCGCACCTACGCCTGGATGTACATCTTGGGCGCCCGCGGCATTCCGCATCTCCTGGAGATGGTCGGCATCGAAAATGTCAGGCTGCTGAACACACCGGGCGCCGTGCTGCTCGGCATCGTCTACGGCTACCTGCCGCTGATGATCATGCCGATCTATGTGAGCCTCGAAAAGCTCGACCGCCGCCTTCTGGAGGCCTCCGCCGATCTCGGCGCGCGGCCGCTTTCGACCTTTTTCGGCATCACGCTGCCGCTGTCGCTTCCCGGCGTGATGACCGGCATCGCCCTCGTTACCATCCTGCTGCTCGGCGAATATCTGATCCCGCAGTTGCTTGGCGGCGGCAAAGTCTTCTTCATCGGCAATGCGCTGGTCGATCTCTTCCTGCAGTCGCGCAACTGGCCGTTCGGCTCTGCGATCGCCGTCACTCTCGTCGTTGTCGTCGTCATCGTGCTGTTGATTGCCATGCGCATCGCCTGGCGCGTTGCCGGTACGCGCCAAGTGGATCTCGTCTGATGCGCGCGCTGGTCACCGCAGTCTACCTGTTCCTCTATACGCCGATCGCGCTTGTCGTGCTGTTCTCCTTTAATGCCGGCCGCAATGCCAGCGATTTCACCGGCTTCTCGACGCAATGGTATGGCAAGGCGCTTGCCAACACCTTCCTGATGGAAGCGCTGCAGAACAGCCTGGCCATCGCCTTTACCAGTGCCGGGCTGGCGGCCATTTTCGGCACAATGGCGGCGATCGGCATGGAGCGGCTCGGCGCCCGGGCGCGAGCGGTCTTCGACGGGCTGTTCGCTGCGGCGATCGTCGTTCCCGGCGTCGTTATCGGCATTGCGACGCTGGTGGCGCTGGTCGAGGTCTTCGGCTTCGTCAATCCGCTGATTGCCGCCGTCTGGCCAGGCGAACAGGCGCCGAAGCTATCACTCGGCTATGGCTCGATCATCGCCGCCCACGGCCTCTTCACCATGGCGCTGGTGACAATGATCGTCAAAGCACGCATCGCCAGCCTCGGCCGTGACATCGTCGAAGCGTCGAGCGATCTCTACGCCACGCCATTGACCTCTTTTCGCCAGATTGTGCTGCCTCAGATCCTGCCGTCAATCCTGGCCGGTTTTCTGCTCGCCTTCACCTTCTCCTTTGACGACTTCATCATCGCCTTTTTCGTCGCAGGCTCGAACACGACACTGCCGATTTATGTCTTCGCCTCGATCCGTCGTGGCGTGACGCCGGAGATCAACGCCATCGCCACGATGGTGCTTGTCGCATCGCTGGGACTAATCCTCATCGCGCGCTTTCTGATGCGCGAGAAAACAACAAACTGAACGGGAAACACCAATGATTCTTGAAAATCGCGTCGCGATCGTCACCGGAGCGGGCTCGGGCATCGGCCAGGCCGGCGCGCAGATCATGGCAGGAGAAGGTGCTTTCGTCGTCGTGGCCGACCTAAATGCCGCCAGTGCCGCCGAAACCGTCGGCCGGATTGAGGCCGCCGGCGGCAGGGCTGAGTGCCTTGTTCTCGACGTCACCGACGACACGGCACTCGAAGCCGGCATCGCTGCGGTCGCCGAACGTCACGGCCGGATAGACATCCTCCACAATCACGCCGGCGCACAGGTGGCGGGCGATCTGGAGCAGGTCGCTGTCGAGGGTTTCGACAGGTCCTGGACCCTGAATGTCCGAGCGCATTTCATGGCGGCTCGCTTCGTCATGCCGCTGATGAAGAAGGCGGGCCGCGGCGTCATCCTCAACACCTCTTCCTCGTCGGGCGTACTCTACGATCGCGAGATGATTGCCTATACGACGACGAAACATGCGGTCATCGCGATGACCCGGCAGATGGCCGGCGACTACGCCAGGTTCGGCATCCGCGTCAACGCGCTCTGCCCGGGCTGGGTGGATACGCCGTTCAACGAACCCTTCATCGCCCAGATGGGCGGCCGCGGCGCGATCGAGGCCTATGTCGCTGAGAAGGTGCCGCTCGGACGCTGGGCTGATGTCTCCGAAATCGCCGAGCCCATTCTCTTCCTGGTCTCGGACCGCTCGTCCTACATGACCGGGCAGATTCTCGTCGTCGACGGCGGCGAGACCATTGTCTGACGGTGGTGGAATGGGTTTGCCCCTAGGTCGGATCTGCTGACCCTCATCGGATCAAATCAAAGAATCAGCGCATGAAAAAGCCGCCATGTTTCCATGGCGGCTTGGCGGCTTTTCTGCTTGGGAGGCGATTTTAAGCCGGAAGCTGAAAGAACCAGTTGGCGAAAAGGACGATTGCCAGGCCGCCGACAAGTGCGAGATAGGGCAGCATGCCGGCTTTCTTGACGCCGAGATCCTGGCCGATGAGGCCGAGATCCTCCATCGCGCCTGCCGGGAACTTGCCGCCGTCGCGGACATAGTGGCGATAGGCGAAGACCGGCAGGATCAGGGCGGCGAAGATGAAGCCAACCCAGAGCGCATTGGAGTAACCCCAGACCTTGGCGCCGGCGCCGAGGAAGAGCGCGTTGACAAAGGCGAGCACGGTGTTGAGGCCGATCAGCCAGCTCGGCGCCTTCCAGGGGCGTTCGATATGGCCGGAATCTATCCGGTGGATCCAGCCGGAATTGAGGTTCAGGAAATTGAAGATGATGTAGCCGACATTCGAGACGGCAAGCACGAAGAAATAGCCGCCGGCATCCGAAGCGATCGCCAGAAGGAAGAGGTTGAAGGCGAAGTCGGTCCACATGGCCCGCGTCGGGGCGCCGTGCTCGTTGGCATGGTCGAGATATTTCGGCAGCCAGCCATCCTTCGAACCCTGGTAGAGCGTGCGCGACGAGCCGGCCATCGCCGTCATGATGGCGAGGAAGAGCGCCAGGATCATCAATACGACGAGCAGCTGGGTGATCACCCGGCCGGCGCCGATCAGGCCGCCGAGCGCTTCGGCAACGCCCGTGCCGTCGACGATGCCCGGGGCGAGCATACCGGCATGGCCGAGAACGCCCTGGAAGGCGAATGGCACCAGGAAGAAGAACAGGCAGCAGGCCAGGCCGGAATAGAAGATCGCCTTGAAGGTATCGGTCTTCGGGTTCTTCAGTTCCCGGGTGTAGCAGACGGCCGTCTCGAAGCCGTAGGTCGACCAGGCGGCGATGTAGAGACCGCCGAGGAAGAGCGTCCAGCCGCCGTTGCTCCAGGTGCCGTCGGAGGCAGTATAGGCGGCCGTCGGCGGCAAGAGGCCGGTGACGTTGGCGGCGACGACCTGGCCGCTGATGATCGGGTAGAGGCCGATGATCAGCAGCGGCACCAGCACGATGATCGCCAGCCACTTCTGCACGCTTGCGGTTTCCGAGATGCCGCGATGCTGGATCGCGAAGATGATCAGCATCAGGATGCCGCCGATGAAGAAGGTGGCGTTGATGTTGGCAGTGGCGAGGTATGGAATGCTGAAGCTTGCGAGCGACCAGCTGCGGATCGCCGGCGTCAGAGCGGCGACGCCGTCGGCGCCGAGCAGCGCCTTGACGGCATCATCAGGCGTCGTGCCGGCATGGGCCGCAATATATTCGGCGACGCGGGGGCTGTCGGCCGCAACGGAAGCGGCATGCGCGGCGATCCAGTCGAGGACCATTTGCGAATCGGCTGCCGGAATCGGGAAAAATGCATTGAGGATGTAGCCGGCGGCGATGGCGCAGCCGAGCGAAAGCACCGGCGACCAGGCAAACCAGTTGCACCAGACCGACAGCGGCGCAATGAATTTTGAATAGCGCAGCCAGGCGGTGGCGCCGTAGACGGAGGCTCCGCCGGATTTGTTGCCGAACATGCCGGCGATCTCGGCATAGGTGAAGGATTGCAGGAAACCCATCACCATCGAGATGATCCAGACGACGAAGGCGAGCTTGCCCGTCGTGCCTGCGATGCCGCCGATGGAGAAGAGAACGAGCGGCGGCACGCCGGCAGCCACCCAGAATGCGCCCTTCCAGTCGAGCGCGCGTATAAGCTTACCTTCGGTGCCGGATGCAATTCCGGCCTCCACAATATCTGTCATCGTTGAAATTCCCCATTCGATTGTTCCGGACGTATCTCTGTACGTCTCCCTGAACGTGTCTCCCTGACCGTCTCAAGCCCGCTCGGATGATTTTGGTGATCCGCGCTCCCGACGGATTCTCCGAGTCTGAACTCTTGATACATAGTGAAGATATTTTCTTTTTAGTCAACATCACTTTACTTTCCACAGGCATTTTGTAACCTGTATGGGTGTATGCCGAAGGGCATGCCGATCCCCATGAGGGTAGAATGCGAGAACTCCATCCTATTATGCCAAGCCCTCGAACGGTCGTTCCGAGCCTCGTCCATTATCCCGGTATTCCAGCCCTGCCGGAGGGCGCTGAACGCTACCGGGCAAAGGGTGGCGGATCGGTGGTCGTGCGCGTGGAGGCGGGCGACCGCGTGAGCGTCATCGACAGCGAAGGCGGGCAGATCTGCGAACTCTCCTTCCTTGACGAAAAAGGTCGCTTCCAGGCAGCCGGTCTCGGAACGCCATTCAGCAATTCAGCCGAGGGTTTGAAGGCCATTCTTCAGGCGGAGGATGAGAGTGCTGCCCGCACGCGCGCGGCACTTCAACGGCGCGGGGCCGATCTCGCAGCCGCCGGAGCGCTCCGCATCTTCGGAGCAGGATCGACCCCGGGCAGCCCGGCAGAGTTCACGATTGCCATGAAGGGTCTGCTGATCGTTGCGGCACCCGCCAGCGCCATGTCGCCAGAGGCGCAGGATACGGCGACGCCGATTGAGATCCGGATCAAGCGCAGCCTGCTCATTCGCGACTATGCCTCCGCCCTGCCGGAACCGGCGGCCGATCCGATCGAGGACATCCGCATCCGGGCGGCAAGCGCAGCCGCTTATTTCGTGCGCGCCGGCGAATTCATTCAGATCATCGACGTCTATGGGCGCCAGTGTACCGATTTCCAGGCCTTTGCCGCCCGCAAGGTCGACAAGGGGCTCGATCTTGCGCTCGATTCGACCGTCACCCGCACCCTGCTCGGCCGCAGCTATCCCACGCCCGGCCTGCCGTCCAAGGCCTTCGACCGTGACTTCGAGCCGCTGGTCGAGGTCGTCCAGGATACCGTCGGCCGCCACGACGCTTTCGCGACCGCCTGCAATTCGCGCTATTACGACGACATGGGTTATCCCGGCCACGTCAACTGCACGGACAACTTCAACGCGGCGCTGGCGCCTTACGGCATCGCCGGGCGCAAGGGCTGGGAAGCGCTGAACTATTTCTACAACACCAATATCGATCACAACAACCAGCTCTATCTCGACGAGCCCTGGTCGCGTCCCGGCGATTACGTGCTGATGCGGGCGCTGACCGATCTCGTCTGCGTCTCATCGTCCTGCCCTGACGATATCGATGCGGCGAACGGCTGGGATCCGACGGATATCCACGTCCGTACCTTTTCCGGAAAAGAGAAATTCTCACGAGCGGTAGCCTATCGCATGACCCCAGATGCCGAAGCCGAACTGACGCGCGAAACAGCCTTCCACCCACGCCTCTCGGCATTGACGCGAGATTTTACGGAATATCGCGGCTACTGGTTGCCGAACCGCTTCTCGTCCGAAGGTCCGGTCGAGGAATACTGGGCCTGCCGCGAGCGCGCCGCCGTCATCGATCTCTCGCCCTTGCGGAAGTTCGAAGTGACGGGCCCGGACGCCGAGGAACTGCTGCAATACTGCCTGACGCGCGATGTTCGCAAACTCTCGACCGGCCAGGTCGTCTATTCCGCGATGTGCTACGAAAATGGCGGCATGATCGATGACGGCACGCTCTTCAGGCTCGGCGACAAGAACTTCCGCTGGATCGGCGGCGATGATTTCAGCGGCATATGGCTGCGTCAGCAAGCCGAGAAGAAGGGCTTCAAGGCCTGGGTTCGATCATCGACCGACCAATTGCACAATATCGCGCTGCAAGGCCCGAGGAGTCGCGATATCCTGAAGGAGATCATCTGGACGGCGCCGCGCCAGCCTTCGATCGGCGAGCTCGAATGGTTCCGCTTCGCGGTCGGCCGCATCGGCGGCTTCGAGGGCGCCCCGGTCGTGGTCTCGCGCACCGGCTATACCGGCGAACTCGGCTACGAGATCTTTTGTCATCCGAAGGATGCGCTGACGGTGTTCGACGCCGTCTGGGAGGCAGGCCAACCGCACGGGCTGAAGCCGATGGGGCTGGAAGCGCTCGACATGGTCCGCATCGAGGCGGGCCTGATATTTGCCCACCACGAATTCACCGACCAGACGGACCCCTTCGAAGCCGGCATCGGTTTCACCGTGCCGCTGAAATCCAAGCAGGACGATTTCATCGGCCGCGAAGCGCTGATCCGGCGCAAGGAGCATCCGCGCCATATGCTCGTTGGCCTTGATATCAAGGCCAACGAGGCGGTCGGCCATGGTGACTGCATCCATATCGGCCGGGCCCAGATCGGCGTCGTCACCAGCGCCACGCGCTCGCCTGTTCTCGGCAAGACGATCGCGCTCGCCCGTATCGACGTGATGCATGCAAGCCCGGGCACCGAGGTCGAGATCGGCAAGCTCGACGGCCACCAGAAGCGCCTGCCGGCGACGATCGTGCCGCTTTCGCATTACGATCCGCAGAAGGCGCGCCCGCGATCGTAACCCACTTCGTGTTCAGGAGACGACGATCGGTTCCGTCCGTCGTCTCCCGGATCTTGCCCTCAAGCGGCCTGTACGGCTGCGTTCAGCGGGATTTCCACGTCGATCTCAAGAGTGGAGACAAACTCGTTGCGGTCGATCGTCACCTGCACCTTGTCGTGGTCGAGCTCGACATGCTTTGCGATTACCGCAAGGATTTCCTCGCGCAGCAGCGAAACAAGGTCCGATCCTGCCGATGAGCGTTCGTGTGCAAGGAGCACCTGCAAGCGTTCGCGGGCGGCGGGTGCCGTTCTCTGCTTGTTGAATAGACGGAAAATGTTCATGCTGCCCTCCGTCCGAAGATCTTGCCGAAAAGATTGCGCTTTTCCTCGGGGATCGTGATCGGCAAGGTTTCGCCGGCGAGCCGGCGAGCCGCATCGAAATATGCCATCGCAGCCGCGCTGCGGCTTTCCGCCAGCGTCACCGGCGCGCCTATGTTGGACGCACGCAGGACGTCCATGCTCTCCGGCACGATGCCGAGGAGCGGGATGGAGAGGATCTCCAGGACGTCGTCGACCTTCAGCATGTCACCGCGTTCGGCGCGGTTGGCGTCGTAACGGGTGAGCAGCAGGTGCTTTTCCATCCGCTCGCCGCGTTCGGCCTTGGCGGTCTTGGCATCGAGCAGGCCAATGATCCGGTCGGAGTCGCGCACCGACGAGACTTCCGGATTGGTGACGACGACGGCTACGTCGGCATGGCGCATGGCAAGTGTCGCGCCACGCTCGATCCCGGCGGGGCTGTCGCAGATGATCCAGTCGAAGTAGCGCTTCAGATCGTTGATGACGCGCTCGACGCCCTCGGCTGTCAGATTGTCCTTGTCCCGGGTTTGGGAGGCCGGCAGCAGGAACAGCGTCTCCAACCGCTTGTCGCGGATCAGCGCCTGGGTGAGCTTGGCGTCGCCCTGGATGACGTTGATCAGGTCGTAGACGACCCTGCGTTCGGCGCCCATCACGAGGTCGAGATTGCGCAAGCCGACGTCGAAATCGACGACGACGACCTTTTCATTGCGTTGCGCCAGCGCCGCTCCCAATGCGGCGGTCGAGGTCGTCTTTCCGACCCCGCCCTTGCCTGACGTGACGACGATCACTTTCCCCATTTCTCTCTCCTTTGCCGTGGCCGCAGCCGAGTCAGATCAGTTTTTCCGCCATGATCGCGTCCTCTTCGAGCCAGAGCTGAACAGCCTGTCCACGAAGATTGGGGGCCATGTCTTCCGCCATTTTGTAGATGCCGTCGATTGCGACGAGCTCAGCCTCGAGCTTGCGACAAAAGATCCGCGCCGATGCGTTTCCGATGGAGCCCGCCATGGCTCGGCCGCGCAACGCGCCGTAGATATGGACGGAGCCGCCGGCGATCACCTCGGCGCCCGAGGCGACTGAGCCGACGATGGTGACGTCGCCTTCCGGGAAGATCACCGACTGCCCCGAGCGTACCGGTTCCCTGATGACGATGGATTGCGTTGTCGTTACGGGGCGGGTCTCGGTCGCTGCCGGCTTGGTCGCCGAATCGGCAGGCTCGTTCGGCTGAACCTCGATGTCGGAGGCGGAGCGGCCGCCTTTCAGCGCCGGAGGCATGCCCGCGCCCAGAATCGACGGCCGAGCGCCCTCGATACCCATGATGCTGACATTGCGCTTGGCAAGTTCGGCGATGAGGTCCTTCAGCTGCGGCCGGTCGATTTGCAGGTCCGTCAAATCGAGCACGACAGGCCGTCCGAGGAAGAAGCCGGCCGAACGGGCAGCCAGATCGTCCAGCCTGGCCAGCCAATCATCGATCGGCAGATCTGGGGAGAGCATGACCGCCAGGAAAGAGCGGCCCTTGATGCGGATAGAGCGAGCGTCTGTTAGCACTTTGGTCATCTATGTGAAGAAATCGTTGACCATGTCTACCGCCGGTATGGTTAACAAAAGGTTAACGCGGCCTTAACATTCCCTGCAACGGCACGAGCTTTTTCGCGGGCGGGATTGTACCAACTCATTGGAATTACAGCGCGACTAGAAGATGCTCGACATAGTTAACCGGACGGCCTTCATCGTGAGCCGCAAATTCAACCATCGCTTGGGTAACGATCAGCCTTGCGCCTTGCGTTGGGCGTCGGAAATGGCGCGTGCGGCCTCTTCCGAGGAGTTGGCGAGCGTTCGCATCTCGGCGGCAAGCACCGCAAAGCCCGATCCGGCGGTCCCGGCGCGCGCGGCCTCGATGCCAGCATTGACGGCGAGCAGCTTGAGATAGCGCAGCGACTGCAGGATCTCGTTGGTTTTCGAGGCGGTGACGCGCATGTCGGCGGTCTGTTCGTCGATTCGCTGATAGAGCGATTCGATATTGATGATGCTGCCCTCGAGATAGAGAAGTTCACCCTTCTCGTCCCAGATGCCGCCACCGGTCTCGGTCACCCAGATGAGATGGCCCTTGGCGTGGCGGATGCGGTATTCCATCGTCCAGTCCGTCCGCTGCTCGAGCGCCCGCCCGACCACCTCGTCCATCAAAGGCACGTCTTCCTCGTACATGATCGAGGTGAAAGTCCGTGTCCTGTTGCCGATGATTTCGTCGGCGGGGTAACCGAAAATGCGCTCGATGCCGTTGGTCATCTCTAGCATCGTGTAGTTTTCGTCGGCGCGGCAGCGGTAAAGAAAACCGCTCATGCGCCCGAGAATGCTCGTTTGGAAATCCATGAAGGCCTCGCTCGAAAGGAGGAGTTGCGAATTGGATTACTCACTTCACTTTAAACGTTGGAGGAGCCGCAACGAACGGCTCTCTTCCTGCCATGCGGGGCCGTAGCACATTGAATTTGCCGAATGATTTTATCCGAAAATCGATTCGGACCTAATAAATATGCGGCATGCCGTCTTCAGTTGCGCAGATATTCCTCCATGGAATCGTCCAGCGCCTCGACCCACGGCGTATGATGCTTCGGCGACATGTTGCCGGTCATGAGCGACCGGTAGGCATGGTCGCGGAAGCCCATGATGTTGTGGGCCTTGTGATGTTCCCATTCCATGAAGGTCCGGTTGGTACCCTCGATGTCGAAGGAGGGATAATCGGTCTCGGCGAGCAGTTCCTTCACGTAGTCGCCCTGATACCAGATCATCTGCTCGGCATCTTCGAGCGTCTCCTCGCGGGCGCGCCACATGTCGAAATTCGCCTTCAGTTCCTCTTCCGGCGGCAGGGTGATGCGGCCCATCATCACGTCGCGCGCCCACCAGGCCTGAACGTCGAACATGTTGAAAGTATAGAACTGGTCCTGCATGCCGATATAGAAGAGCTGCGGGTTCTTGTCGAAGATCACGCCCTTGTAGAGGCTGTCGGCCCACAGGCGGTTGGCCGTCTTCAGCCGGAGGTCGTCGGGCAGGAAGGGGAAATGGTGCTGGTATCCGGTGCAGAGGATCAGGGCGTCGACTTCCTTACTCGACCCGTCGAGGAAATGCGCGGTGCGGTTTTCGAGCTTGGTCAGCAGCGGCCGTTCTTCGAAATTCTCCGGCCATTTGAAGCCCATCGGCTTGGAGCGGTAGCTCGTCGTCACCGATTTCGCGCCGTATTTCCAGCACTGCGAACCGATGTCTTCCGCCGAATAGCTGCGGCCGACGATCAGGATGTCCTTGCCCTTGAACTCGAGTGCGTCGCGGAAATCATGAGCGTGCAGGACGCGGCCGTTGAAGGTCTTGACGCCCTCGAAATAAGGCACGTTCGGGGTCGAGAAATGGCCTGATGCAACGACGACATAGTCGAATTCCTCGTCATACATCCGGTCTTCGATGCGGTTATGCGCCGTCACCGTGAATTTCTTCGTGGCCTCATCGAAGCGGACCATGCGCACCGGCGTGCTGAAGCGCACCCAGTGACGGACATTCGCCTTCTCGACGCGGCCCTTGATATAGTCCCAGAGCACGGCGCGAGGCGGATAGGAGGCGATCGGTTTGCCGAAATGCTCCTCGAAGGAATAGTCGGCGAATTCGAGGCATTCCTTCGGGCCGTTCGACCAGAGATAGCGATACATGCTGCCATGGACCGGTTCGCCATATTCGTCGAGGCCGGTGCGCCAGGTATAGTTCCAGAGCCCGCCCCAGTCCGACTGCTTTTCGAAGCAGACAATCTCCGGGATTTCGGCGCCCTTCTGGGCAGCCGATTGAAAGGCGCGCAGCTGCGCAAGCCCGGAAGGACCGGCACCGATCACGGCTACTCTTGTCATGAAGCATTCCCCTTTTGATTATATGGCATCGTCTCCTGGATAATTCCTCGAATTGAAATCGAAGGAAGATCTAATTATCCAGAAATTCAAAATGTTACGGCATTTCTCTCAATCCGGATAAATACCGGGGCTGGTCGGAGCCCCGTCGTCATATTTGGAAAGCCAGTCGATCGTGGTCTCGCGGTAGCGGGTGAGGCCCTTATAGTCGATGAGTTCCGGCGGCAGCGTCTTCAGCACCCGCGGGAAGCGCCGCGCCCATTTAGGCACAGTGATGAGCTCTTCCATGTTCATCAGGTAGCAGCGGATGACGAAAAGGATGGCGTTGGAGCGTGGCAGGCGCCAGAGGCTTTGCAGCTCGACCCGCAGATGCACCTTCTCGCCGACATTGTCAGGCGTCACCGTCGTGCGGTCGGGACCCCATTTGTGATAATTCTCCGGGCTGGTGTCGAGCCGCGGATTGATCGTCATCGTCCAGTTGAAACGCCGCGTTGGCTTGCCCTGCTGAAGGTTCAGAAGGAATTTCAGCGCCCGGTCGAAGACGCCGATCTGATGGGCGAGCGGCACCGGCCCGTGCCATTCCATGAAGTTCATGCCGATGTCGAAATCGAGCGACCAGTCGGCCTGCGTCGTCACCATGCCGGCATCCATCCACAGATTGCCGTCGCGCTGATCGACGATGCAGAAATCGCCCTGGGCCTGGCGGGTGATATATTCGAAGGGCTCATAGGGCAGCGTCGAGGCATCGCCGAAGGTGAAGCTGTCGTCGATGCCGAGCGGCCGGTTGATCCAGCGCCACTGGTCGCCGTTGCGGATCAGCGTGAAGTGGTCGGGATAACCCGCCGCCTGCTCTTCCATCAGAAGTTCGAGCGTATCCCATTGCGCACTCATCATGTGCGGCAGCGCCTGGTAGCGCAACGGATCTTCCTTCAGCACCAGCGCCCGATCCTGCATCTCGGCGACGTAATGCTCGTCGACATCGATCAGGTTTTCGTAGACGGTTCCCGCCCGGCCGCGCACATGCGGTTCCATGTTGACCGAATACATGTATTCGTCGCGGTCGAACGGAAACGGGAAACGACGGATATTCCCGGGGCTGTTCCGGTAGCTGAAATCGTTCCGGAATGTTTCTTGCTTGAAGGCGATTGCCATGTCCGGTCTCCTTTTCCGATGCCGTCAGAGATCAAGATGCAGCGTGTTCCCCTCGAAGCGGGAAACACAGATCATCACCTTGCTGCCGGATGCCTTTTCTTCGCTCGTCAGATAGACGTCGTTGTGCAGCAGTTTGCCCTCGCAGACGGCGACCGCCGTTTCGCATTGACCGCAGGCGCCGCCGCGACAGAGGAAGGGGGCGTCGACGCCGGCCGCCTCGATCGCCTCCAGCATGCTTTCGTGATGGCCGACCTTCACGGTCTTGCCGGAGCGTAGAAGCTCGATCGTGAAGGGCTTCCCGGGCAGCGACGACAGGAACCGTTCCGAATGCAGGTTCTGCTCCGGCCAGCCGGCGTCGAGCCCCGCTTTCATCACGCCATCGATCATGCCGGAGGGGCCGCAGACATAGAGATGCGTGCCGAGCGGCTGGCACTCGAGCAGACGCGTCAGCGGGATGGCGCCGCCTTCCGCGTCGCAATAGATCTTGATGCGATGCGGACCGTAGCGCTCCAGGAGTTCCCGCCAGTAGGCGCCGCGGTCGCGTGTTCGGATGGCGTAATGGAGCTCGAAGGCGGCGCCTTCGCGGGAAAATTGCTCCATCATCGCGATGAAGGGAGTAATGCCGATGCCCCCGGCGATCAGAAGATGCTTGCGCCCGCGCCAGTCGGGCTGGAAGAGGTTGACGGGATAGCTGACCTTCAGCTCGTCGCCTTCGCTGACCTTCTCATGCATGAAGGTGGAGCCGCCGCGTGAATCCTCGACATGCAGCACGCTGATCTCGTAGGCCGCGCAGTCATGCGGGGGAGACATCAGCGAATAGGCATTGCGGCGCATATGGCCGCCATCGTTCATCGAGACGATGATATGGGCGCCGCCTGAAAAATACGGCATCGGCTTGCCATCCAGTCGCTCGAAGCGGAAACGCTTGACACGCTCGGCGATCGGAGTGATCCGCGCTACGCGCACGGGAATTTCAGTGCCGCCGCTCAAAGGAACAACTCCTCTGGCTGAGGCGCGCTGCCTGGCTCTTCCGCGTCGATGTTGACGCCCTGGAATGCTGCGAGCCGCCGCGAATAGTGATCGCGGACGAGAAGCGTCAGCCCGCAATGGCTGCAGGCGAAGGGGCTGGTGGTGACGTCGTCCGTGATGCCCTTGCAATGGACGCATTGCACCCGCCTGGCCAGCGAGCCGCGATGTTCGGTGACGATGGAGGCGTGGTCCATGCCGTAATCAAGCGCTACGAGCATCGCCTGGCCGATGAAGCCTTCCGTGCCGGAGATATAAAGCCGAGTGCCCATATGGGCCGTCCCGAGCGAGCCCTTCAGCCGGAAGAGCAGCGTTGCGATCGTCGGCGCCGTGAAGAACATGTCGGCGCCGAGCCGGCGTAGCGTCTCGTCGAGGCCGGACCCTCGAGAACCGCGGGCGACGTAGAGAATCTCGCTGCGGGAAAGAGCCGTTTCGTCAAGCGCCGGCTGCTGATCGAGGAGAGCCTTGGCGCCCTCCCCTTCGAGTGCGAAAATGTGCCGCCGGGCGCGCGGCTGGATGGTCAGGCCCTTGTAGACTGGTCGGCTCTTGATGCCTGCAACGAGCATTGGCGTGCTCCTTAACCCACGGCAGTCCTCTTCTTCTTGTCCGGATCGTCGAAGGGAAGCGTATGGGCGGTGGCGCTTGCCTTGACGGTCTTGCCGCGGACTTCGAGTTTCGTCCCGTGCACCGCCTTGTCAACGTCGAGGCGGGCGATCGCCATGGATTGTTTCGTCAGTGATGAATAGCTTGGGCAGGTGATGACGCCGACCTTCTTGCCGTCGGCAAAGACCTCGTCGCCGAGATCGGCCGGTCCGTCGGCGTCAATCAGCATGCCGAAGATCTTGAAGCGCTCCTTGCCCTTGAGGCGCGCATGTTCCTCGGCGCCGCGGAAGCCCGTCTTGCCGGGGCTGACGGTAAAATCGAGCCCGAGTTCCCAGAGACTGTCGCCGGGCTGCTGGTCGGCGAAGGGATACATTTGAGAATTGTCGTAGGGGTAGAACAGCAGGTAGCTTTCGACGCGCAGCATGTCGAGGACCGAGAAGCAGCAGGGGATGATGCCCATCTCCTTGCCTTCCCAGACGATCCTGTCCCAGACCATGACGGCGTCCTGGCCGCGCACGAAGATCTCGTAGCCGCGCTCGCCGGTATAGCCGGTGCGCGAAATCATCACGGGCGCGCCGAACAGCGTCGTCTGCATGTGGTGGAAATATTTGAGCTCGCGGATGCCGGGCACATATTTGGCGAGGTAGTCGACCGCAAGCGGACCCTGAAGCGACAGGTCATGCAGGTCGTCGTCGAAGAGTACTGCGCAATTGCGGCCCGCCGCCTGCTTGACGACTTCCTCGTGACCGGAGCCGGATCCATGCACAAGCATCCAGGAATTCGGGCCGGTGCGATAGACGATGCAATCGTCGGTAAAGTGGCCGCGGTCGTTCAGCATGGTCGCGTAAACCGAGCGGCCGGGATAGATCTTCGTCAGGTCGCGGGTCGTGATGTAGTCGAGGACGGCGATGGCGTGCGGGCCGACCAGATGCACCTTCTTCAGCCCCGAGACATCCATGATGCCGGCCTTGGTGCGGACCGCGACATGCTCTTCCGACATGTCCTTCTCGTAGGTCCAGGCGGTTCCCATACCGCTCCAGTCTTCGAGCTTCGATCCCAAATCGCGATGCCGATCCGCCAAGGCGGAGAAACGCCATGATAGAGCCATTTCCGTTCCCTCTTATTTCCTCTACGGAATATTTATTTCCTGACTATATAAATCTTTCGCGTCATGGCAAGCCCACCAGACGGCATTCCACTCAAAACTTTGGCGGCGTCTGCCCTGCGGCCCGGTGGGCGGCGATGACAGTATTGGCCATCAGCATGGCGATGGTCATCGGACCGACACCGCCGGGAACGGGCGTGATGGTGCTGGCGATCTCGGAGACTTCGCGGAAGGCAACGTCGCCGACGAGCCGGGTCTTGCCCTCGCCTTTCTCAGGAGCCGGGACGCGATTGATGCCGACGTCGATCACCGTCGCACCGGGCTTGACCCAGTCGGCCCTGACCATTTCCGGCCGGCCGACGGCGGCGACCAGGATATCGGCATTGCGGCAGACCTCGGCGAGATTCCTGGTTCTGGAGTGCGCGATCGTCACCGTCGCATTGGCGTTGAGCAGCAATTGCGCCATCGGCTTGCCGAACAGGTTGGAGCGGCCGATGACGACGGCATTGAGCCCGGAGAGATCCTCGCCATGGGTGCGGCGGACGAAGACCATGGCGCCGGTCGGCGTGCAGGAGACCAGCCCGGTCTTCAGGTCGCCGGTGGCGAGCTTGCCGGCATTGACGACGCTGAGGCCATCGACATCCTTTTCCGGCAGGATCGACTGGATGATCGGTTCACTGTCGAGCGGTTTCGGCAAGGGCAACTGCACCAGGATGCCGTGGATCGACGGATCGGCGTTGAGGGCGGCGACGAGGCCTGCCAGCTCCTCCTGTGTCGTCTCGGCCGGCAGCGTGTGCTGAACGGACTTGAAGCCGCATTCCTTGGCCATGCGGCTCTTGGAGCCGACATAGGCATGGCTTGCCGGATCGTCGCCGACGATGATGACCGCAAGGCCTGTCGTGACGCCGCTCATCTTTTCCAGCGCTGCCGTCGCACTCTTGACCGTCTGAATTACGGATGCAGCAACAAGTTTGCCGTCGATGACCTCGACCATCTCTCAGCCCATGCGTTCTGAGGCGTAGCTTCCGGGGCTGGCCGGGAAGACGACTGTGCGATTGCCGTTGATGAAGGTGCGGTGATGGATATGGGCGTGGATGGCGCGCGCCAGCACCTGGCTTTCGACGTCGCGGCCGATCGAGACATAGTCGTCGGGCGACTGCGCATGGGTGATGCGGGCGGTGTCCTGCTCGATGATCGGGCCTTCGTCGAGGTCGGCGGTGACGTAATGGGCGGTTGCGCCGATCAGCTTGACGCCGCGCTGGTAGGCCTGCTTGTAGGGGTTGGCGCCCTTGAAGCTCGGCAGGAAGGAGTGGTGGATGTTGATGATCTTGCCCGACATCTGCTTGCAGAGCTGGTCGGAGAGGACCTGCATGTAGCGGGCAAGCACGATCAGTTCGGTGCCGGTCTGCTCGACGAGGTCGACGAGCTGTGCTTCGGCCTGCGGCTTGTTCTCCTTCGTCACCTTGATGTGGTGGAAGGGGATGTCGTGATTGACCACGACCTTCTGGTAGTCGAAATGGTTGGAGACGACGCCGACGATGTCGATCGGCAGGGCGCCGATCTTCCAGCGGTAGAGCAGGTCGTTGAGGCAATGGCCGAAGCGCGACACCATCAACAGCACCTTCATACGGCTCTCGCTGTCGTGGAAGTCGTATTCCATCTCGAACGGCGCGGCGACGGCGGCAAAATCGGCGCTGATTGCGGAGCCGGAAAGTCCTTCCTCGGAAATGAAGCTGACGCGCATGAAGAACCTGCCGGTATCGAGATCGTCGAACTGGCTGGAGTCGATGATGTTGCAGCCCTTATCGGCCAGATAGCTCGAAATCGCCGCAACGATGCCGCGCGTCGACTTGCAGGATACGGTAAGTATGAAGCTCTTCATGCTGTCTCTTCCTTCGCCCTTTCAGGTACAGAGAGTCCGGTCATGCCGAGCTGTTCAACCCGGCATGGCGAAGACGTCGGTCCGGCTGCTCAGATGTCGAGCGTGCTGTCGCGTTCCCACTGGGTGAAATGCGAGCAGTAGGCATTCCATTCCAGGTGCTTGAGCTTGAGATAGGCGGAGGAAAACTCAGCCCCGATTGCCGCCTTCAAGCCCTCGTCGGCATCAAAGGCGCGCAGCGCATCGAGCAGGTTGAGCGGCAGGCGCGGCGCATCCTTCACCAGGTGGCCCTCGGCATACATATCGATATCATAATGCTGGCCTGGGTCCGCCTGGCTGCGGATGCCGTCGAGGCCGGCCGCAATGATGATCGCCTGTAGGAGGTATGGATTGACCGCGCCGTCCGGCAGGCGCAGCTCGAAGCGCCCCGGTCCCGGCACGCGCACCATGTGAGTGCGGTTGTTGCCCGTCCACGTCACGGTGTTCGGCGACCATGTCGCGCCCGAGGTGGTGCGCGGCGCGTTGATGCGCTTGTAGGAATTGACCGTCGGATTGGTGATCGCGGCCAGCGCCGAGGCATGCTTCATGATGCCGCCGAGGAAGGTTTTACCCTGAGCCGACAGCCCAAAGGCCATTTCCTTGTCCGCGAAGGCGTTTACCCTGCCATCGACGTCCCAGACCGAGATGTGCGCATGGCATCCGTTTCCGGTCAGGCCCTTGAAGGGCTTCGGCATGAAGGTGGCGCGAAGGCCGTGCTTTTCGGCGACCGATTTGACCATGAACTTGAAGAAAGAGTGCTTGTCGGCGGTCTTCAGGACATCGTCATATTCCCAGTTCATCTCGAACTGGCCGTTCGCATCCTCGTGGTCGTTCTGATAGGGCTTCCAGCCGAGTTCCAGCATATAGTCGCAGATCTCGGCGATGACATCGTATCGACGCATCACGGCCTGCTGGTCGTAGCAAGGCTTCTCGGCGGTATCGAACTGGTCTGAAATCACCGAACCGTCAGCAGAGATGAGAAAGAATTCGGGCTCCACGCCGGTCTTTACCCGAAGTCCTTCCTTCGCAGCTTCAGCCACCAGTCTTTTCAGCACGACACGCGGTGCCTGTTCGACAGGCCGTTCGTCCATGACGCAGTCGGCGGCGACCCATGCGACGTCCTTCTTCCAGGGCAATTGGATGACGGAGGAAGGATCGGGAACAGCAAACAGGTCCGGATGGGCCGGCGTCAGATCGAGCCAGGTTGCAAAGCCTGCAAAACCGGCGCCATCCTTCTGCATGTCGGCGATGGCTTCCGCGGGGACCAGCTTGGCGCGTTGACCGCCGAACAGGTCGGTATAGCTGATCATGAAATATTTGATGCCTTTGTCTCTCGCAAAAGCAGCAAGGTCCAGTGTCATTCTCGTTCCCCTTTGGATTTCTTCGAGACACTTTGGTTATGGATATGAGACGGCCGGGATATTGCCCGTCCGGTAGAAATCAGAAGCCTCCCTTGCCAGGGATCCAGTTGGTACCGGCGAGCGGCACCTGCGCCATGGCCGATGCCTCGATCGTCAATGCAACGAGGTCTTCCGGCTCGAGATTGTGCAGGTGGTTCTTACCACAGGCGCGTGCGATCGTCTGAGCCTCGAGCGTCATGACCTTGAGGTAGTTGGCGAGGCGGCGGCCGGCCGCAACCGGGTCGAGGCGTTGTGCCAGTTCCGGGTCCTGGGTGGTGATGCCCGCCGGATCCTTGCCTTCATGCCAATCGTCATAGGCGCCGGCAGTGGTGCCGAGCTTCTGATATTCCTCTTCCCAGCGTGGATCGTTGTCGCCGATGGCGACGAGCGCCGCCGTGCCGATCGCGACCGCGTCGGCGCCTAGCGCCAGCGCCTTCGCCACGTCGGCGCCCGAGCGGATGCCACCCGAAATGATCAGCTGCACCTTTCGGTGCATGCCGAGATCCTGCAGCGCCTGGACGGCCGGACGTATGCAGGCGAGCGTCGGCATGCCGACATTTTCGATGAAGACATCCTGAGTCGCCGCAGTGCCGCCCTGCATACCGTCGAGCACCACGACGTCGGCGCCGGCCTTCACGGCAAGAGCGGTGTCGTAGTAGGGGCGTGCGCCGCCGACCTTGACGTAGATCGGCTTTTCCCAGTCGGTGATCTCACGCAATTCCATGATCTTGATTTCAAGATCGTCGGGTCCGGTCCAGTCCGGATGGCGGCAGGCCGAGCGCTGGTCGATGCCCTTCGGCAGGTTGCGCATATTGGCGACGCGGTCGGAGATCTTCTGGCCGAGCAGCATGCCGCCGCCGCCGGGCTTGGCGCCCTGGCCGACGACGACTTCGATTGCGTCGGCGCGGCGCAGGTCCTTCGGGTTCATGCCGTAGCGCGACGGCAGATATTGGTAGACCAGCGTCTGCGAATGACCGCGTTCCTCATCCGTCATGCCGCCGTCGCCTGTCGTGGTCGACGTGCCTGCGATCGTCGCACCCCGGCCGAGCGCTTCCTTGGCGTTGCCGGAAAGCGCGCCGAAACTCATGCCGGCGATGGTGATCGGCGTCTTGAGCGTGATCGGCTTCTTGGCGAAGCGCGAGCCGAGCACCACTGTCGTATCGCACTTCTCGCGGTAGCCTTCGAGCGGATAGCGCGAGATGGAGGCGCCGAGAAACAGCAGATCGTCGAAATGCGGAACCTTGCGTTTGGTGCCGGCGCCGCGGATGTCATAGATGCCGGTGGCGGCCGCGCGGCGGATTTCGGCGAGCGTATAGTCGTCGAAAGTCGCGGACTTGCGTGGCGGGGTATAGGGGTTGTGATAGCTCATGAGTGTCCCTCGCCTCAGTACGCGTCTGCGTTGTCGATGTTGAAATTGTAGAGCTTGCGGGCGGAGCCGTAGCGTTTGAACTCTTCGGGTCTGACGTCCGTCACGCCTGCCTTGCCGAGCAGTTCGGCAAGCTTCTCCAGATGCTCCGGCCGCATCTCTTTCTCGATACAGTCGGAGCCGAGGCTCTTGACCTCACCGCGGACGAACAGCTTGGCTTCGTAGAGCGAATCCCCGAGTGCATCGCCGGCGTCGCCGAGCACGACGAGATGGCCGGACTGACCCATGAAGGCCGACATGTGGCCGATGCTGCCATGAACGACGATGTCGATGCCCTTCATCGAAATGCCGCAGCGCGAGGCGGCGTTGCCCTTGATGACGAGCAGGCCACCCCGGCCGGTCGCGCCGGCATATTGGCTGGCGTCGCCCTCGATGACGACGGTGCCAGACATCATGTTTTCGGCAACACCCGGTCCAGCCGAGCCATGAACCGTAATCTTGCCGCCGTCATTCATGCCGGCGCAGTAATAGCCGACAGATCCCCTGACAGCGACCGTCACCGGGCTGTCGATCCCGACGGCGACGGCATGGCTGCCGCGCGGGTTGATGACCTCGAATTCAGTGTCGTTCGCACCTTTGGAGAGAGCGTGCAGCGCGCTGTTCAATTCGCGAAGAGGCGTGTTGGAAAGATCGAATGTCGGCATTGAATCCTCATTGGTCCGGGAGACGGTCCGCGCCGCCTCTTGGCTTTCAGCGCGCCTCAGGCCGCCTTGTCGTGATCCCAGAAGTAGACAGTTGCCGGCTCCGGCTCCCAGACGCGGGCATTCTCGATGCCGGGAAGATTGACCAGCGCGCGGTATTCCGAGCCGAAGGCGACATACTGGTCGGTCTCGGCCATGACGGCGGGCTTGCAGGCGATCGGGTCGCGCACCACGCCGAAGCCGGACTTGGTGCCGACGACGAAGGTGAAGAAGCCGTCGAGATCGTCGAGCGCACCGGTCAGCGCCTGGCCGAGATCCTTGCCCTTGGCCATTTCGGCCGTCAGATAGGCGGCGGCGACTTCCGAATCATTCTGCGTCTCGAAGGTCATGCCTTCGCGCGTCAGCTCGCGGCGCAAGTTGTTGTGGTTGGACAGCGAGCCGTTGTGCACGAGGCACTGGTCGGCGCCGGTCGAGAACGGATGGGCGCCGAGCGTGGTGACGGCGGATTCCGTCGCCATGCGGGTATGGCCGATGCCGTGGGTTCCGCTCATCGCGCGGACTCCGAAGCGCGCCACGACCTCTTTCGGAAGGCCGATTTCCTTGTAGATCTCGACGCTCTCACCCGAGCCCATAAGACGAACTGCCGGGCGAATCCGTTCGAGCACCTCGCGCACTGCTACAAGCTTGGAGGCATCAAGCTCAATGACCGCGTGCGTGCTCTTGATCCACACATGGGCCTTGATGCCGTCTGCCTCGAGGTCAGCGGCGAGGCCCTCGAAGTCCGCTCCTGGATTGCTGGACTGAATAGTGATTTTCGCCTTGCCCTCTGCGGAGCCGCCATAGATCGCGATACCGGCCGAGTCCGGCCCGCGATCCGTCATGGTGATCAGCATATCCGAAAGCAGGTTTCCGAGCTGAGGCTCAAGGCTCTTGTCCTTGAGGAACAATCCAACAATGCCGCACATCGCCTGTGCCTCCTTTCATGTTGAGAAAGGACTAGCAGGTCTATGGATGGACTTCAACTGGTAGGAATAAACTTTTCTTCTAAGGCAAGTCAGCTTCGCGAGTTCTGCTGGGGATAGCTGATAATCGAAAGGTACCTGCTCGGCAGTTTTACCAGTTGCTCCGGCCCATGCGGCGCATCGGCGTCGAAGAACAGGCTGTCGCCCGGCTGCATCTGGAAAAGCTGGTCGCCGTGGCGGTAGATGACCTCGCCTTCGAGCATGTAGAGAAACTCCATGCCCTCATGCTGGAAGGTCGGGAAAACATCGGAATCGGCCGTCAGCGTGATGAGATAAGGCTCGACGATGACGCCGCTGGTGTTGTTGTCGATATGGCCGAGCAGATTATATTGATGGCCGGCGCGGGTGCCGCGCCGTTCCAGCTCGACGCCCTGCCCCGCCTTGACGAAGACGGCATTGCGCGGCTCCTCGTAGCGGCGAAAAAAGGCCGTCAGCGGCACGCCGAGCGCCCTCGACAATGACTGCAGCGTCGTCAGCGACGGCGAGATGTTGCCGTTCTCGATCTTCGACAGCATTCCGAGTGAAATGCCGGTCGCAGCCGCGAGATCGGTGACGGTTATGCCGAGTTTCTTGCGGTACGCCCGCACCTCATGGCCGATCGCCATTTCGAGGTTGTTTTCCTTCGGTTCGCGAACGGCGTGCGGGTCCTGGGAAAAGGGGGTGCGTCCGCCCTGCGCCTGTTCCGGTTGGTCTGCCGCTTCACCTTTGGCTTTCATCGGATTTACTGCTGCCTTCTCTTTTGGGTCAAGGCAACGCTATCGCCATAGTGAAAATTTCTCAACCGTGAAGAAAACTTATTCCCGCCGCGCCTCTCGCGGGGCGATGCCGTAGACGACACGGAACATCCGGGAAAAATGGCTGAGGCTGGAAAAACCGGTGGCAACAGCGATCTCCGAGACGGAAAGCGGGCTCTGCTTCAGCAGGCGATGGGCATGCTGAAGCCTGATCCTGCGGTATTGATCGAGGAAGCTGGTGCCGAGATGGGCCGCAAAGAGCCGGTCGAGATGGCGGGTGGTGACACCGGCGATCCGCGCCATTGCGGCGCGCTCGAGCGGCATCTCGATCGTCTCCTCCATCCGTTCGAGAACGCTGAGCAGGCCAGGGTGGTGGACACCGTATCGCTCGGCGAGAGACGCACGCTGCGGAGCAGCGGGTTCGTTGACCTCGGTGTGAAGATACCAGTCGCTGACCCGGCGGGCGAAATCCGGCCCCATCCGCTCGGCGATCAGTACATGCATCATGTCTAGTGGAGCGATACCGCCGCCGCAGGTGATCCTGTTGCCGTCGATCACGAAGCGCGCCTGGCGCGGCGTGAGATCCGGGAAGGCTTCGAGAAGGGCGGCCGCATGCTCCCAATGGATAGTGAAGTCGCGGCCCCCAAGCAGTCCGGCGGCGGCCATCAGATAGGGGCCGCCGGAAATGCCGCCGATCCGGATGCCTTCGCGCGACAACTGCCTTAGGCAGGCAAGCACGCCAGGAAATCGCCAATCCCGAGGCAAGCCGCCGGCGCAGACGAAGGCGGTACTAAGGCCCGATCCCCTCATGGGAAGGGGATCGGCGGGCACGCTGACGCCGGAGGAGGAAAGGGCCGGCGCGCCATCCGGAGAATAGGTGGAGACACGATAGATCTCGCGGCCAGCCAGCAGATTTGCCGCCCGCAGCGGCTCCGTCGCCGAGGCATAGGACATCAGCGCAAATCCTGGAATCAGGATGAAGCCGATCGTCTGAACATTTCTGCCATCAAGTGAGGACATGTCCCTTTCTTAGCGGCATATGTCCGTTTTGTGCAAGTCTCGTCGATTCTTTCTGGCATCATGCAGCTGTTCTTTCCGGGTGACCCATGCGCTATTCCGCTCTTTCGATTTTTCTGAACGGCCTTCGCGGCAACAAGGGCTGGGCGCCCGCCTGGCGCGATCCGGCGCCGAAGCCGCATTACGACGTCGTCATCGTTGGTGGCGGCGGTCATGGTCTGGCCACCGCCTACTACCTTGCCAAGGAGTTCGGCGTCACCAATGTCGCCGTCCTCGAAAAGGGCTATCTCGGCTCCGGCAATATCGGCAGAAACACGACGATCATCCGTTCGAACTACCTGCTGCCCGGCAACAATCCCTTCTACGAACTGTCAATGAAGCTTTGGGAAGGGCTGGAGCAGGACTTCAACTTCAATGCCATGGTCTCGCAGCGCGGCGTGTTGAACCTCTTCCATTCCGACGCGCAGCGTGACGCCTATACGCGTCGCGGCAACGCCATGCGGCTGCACGGCGTCGATGCCGAGCTGCTCGACCGGCAGGCCGTGCGCAGGAAATTGCCCTTTCTCGATTTCGACAATGCCCGTTTCCCGGTCATGGGCGGCCTGTTCCAGCCGCGCGGCGGCACGGTGCGTCACGACGCGGTCGCCTGGGGTTACGCCCGCGGCGCCGACAGCCGTGGCGTCGACATCATCACCCAGTGCGAGGTGACCGGCATGCGTACCGAAAACGGTGAGATTGCGGGCGTCGAAACCAACAGAGGCTTCATCGGCTGCGGCAAGCTGGCGCTGGCGGCGGCCGGCAATTCCACCGTGGTCGCCGATATGGCCGGCCTTCGCCTGCCGATCGAGAGCCATGTGCTGCAGGCCTTCGTCTCCGAAGGGCTGAAACCCTTCATTGACAATGTCGTCACTTTCGGCGCCGGTCATTTCTACGTCTCCCAGTCCGACAAGGGCGGCCTCGTCTTCGGCGGCGATATCGACGGCTATAATTCCTATGCGCAGCGCGGCAATCTCGCCACCGTCGAGCACGTGGCCGAAGCTGGGATCGCGATGATTCCGTCGCTGTCGCGCGTGCGTTACCTGCGCTCCTGGGGCGGGGTGATGGATATGAGCATGGACGGCTCGCCGATCATCGACCGCACCCATATCGACAATCTCTATCTCAACGCCGGCTGGTGTTACGGCGGCTTCAAGGCCACGCCCGCCTCCGGCTTCTGTTACGCCCATCTGATCGCCCGCAACACGCCGCATCAGACGGCGCGTGCCTTCCGGCTCGACCGTTTCGCGCGCGGCTATCCGATCGACGAAAAGGGCGTCGGCGCCCAGCCCAACCTGCACTGAGGACATTTAGACAATGGCAAGCCTGATTTCATGTCCCCATTGCGGCGTCCGG
Source organism: Rhizobium sp. CNPSo 3670 (assembly GCF_057784555.1). NCBI lineage: Bacteria > Pseudomonadati > Pseudomonadota > Alphaproteobacteria > Hyphomicrobiales > Rhizobiaceae > Rhizobium > Rhizobium sp. CNPSo 3670. The sequence goes on along the minus strand of NZ_JBXSOL010000014.1, from coordinate 83,480 downwards.
CCCAAGGAGGAATTCTCGATCCGCGGCGATGCGAACCTTGTCCGGCCGGCGCCGGATGCCGGGGCGGATGCCTGGTACGACTATGTCTATCTGCGCGACAATCCGAGGGGCCGGCATAGTGAATATTGGCACCATTCCTCCGGATGCCGCCGCTGGCTGATCGTCGAGCGCGATACTCTCACCCATGCGGTCCATGACGTTCGGGACGCCGCCCTTGCCAAGCTCGGCGGAGAACCGGCATGACGAGCTTCCGTCTTTCCTCCGGCGGTCGCATCGACCGCGACAAGGCACTCGGCTTCACCTTTGACGGCAAGGCGCTGCAAGGCCATCCGGGCGACACGCTCGCCTCGGCGCTGCTTGCCAACGGTATCCAGCTCGTCGGACGCAGCTTCAAATATCACCGCCCGCGCGGCATTCTGACGGCGGGGGCCGCCGAACCGAACGCTCTGGTGATGACAGGCAGCGGTGGGCGCACCGAACCGAATACGCGCGCGACGATGATCGAGCTCTATCAGGGGCTGACGGCCATGAGCCAGAACCGCTGGCCGTCGCTCGGCTTCGATGTCGGCGCGGTCAACGGCCTGCTCTCACCTTTCCTCAGCGCCGGCTTCTACTACAAGACCTTCATGTGGCCGGCAGCGCTCTGGGAAAAGCTCTACGAGCCGGTGATCCGCAAGGCTGCGGGCCTCGGCAGAGCCTCTTACGAGGCTGATCCCGATTCCTATGAGAAATGCTGGGCGCATTGCGATCTACTGGTGATCGGCGCCGGCCCTGCCGGCCTTGCTGCAGCGCTGACCGCCGGCCGCGCCGGCGCGCGCGTCATTCTTGCAGACGAGGGACCCGAACTCGGCGGCAGCCTGCTTTGCGAAAGCGGCGCAGTTGACGGCAAGCCGGCGGGGAGCCTTGTCGGCGAGCTGCTTGCCGAGCTGGAGGGCCTGGAAAATGTGCGCCGCCTGCCACGCACGACTGTTTTCGGCTGGTACGACGACAATGTTTTCGGAGCCGTCGAGCGCGTCCAAAAGCATTTAGCGCTGCCCGATCCGGATCGTCCGGTGGAACGGCTGTGGCGCATCATTGCCCGGCAGGCGATTCTTGCGACGGGGGCCGAGGAACGACCGCTGGTCTTCGGCGGCAACGATATACCCGGCGTGATGATGGCAGGCGCCATGCGCAGCTATCTCAATCGGCAGGCGGTGGCGCCGGGCCGAAGCACGGTGATCTTCACCACCAGTGATAGCGGATATGACACCGCCGCTGACCTCGAATTCGCCGGCCTTCGAGTTGCGGCGATCGTCGACAGCCGCCCCGATGGCGGCGAGAGCTGGCCGGGCCGCGCCGAGGTTCTGCGGGGCGCGCGAATCATCGATGCCCATGGCGGCCGGCGTCTGCGCGGCGTCAGCGTCAAAACCGAAGAGGGTGTTCGCCGGATCGAAGCCGATGCGCTTGCCGTGTCGGGCGGCTGGAGCCCGATCATCCATCTTGCCTGCCATCGCGGCGGCAAGCCGCAATGGTCGCGGGAGGCCGCGGCGTTCCTGGCGCCGGCTGCGCAGGATGGTCTTGCCGTTGCCGGCTCGGCTGCCGGCCTTGCGCAGATTGCCGCCTGCCTCGGCGATGGCGCGGGAAAGGCTGCCGCCGCCCTGAAGTCGATCGGTCTCGCAGCGGAACCGGCCTTTGCCTCAGCTGCCGATATGGCTCAGCGCACGAAGCCGCTCTGGTCGGTCAAAGGCGCGAAGGGCAAGGCTTTCGTCGATTACCAAAACGACGTGCACCTCAAGGACCTCGGCCTCGCCGTCCGCGAAGGCTACGGCCATGTCGAGCTTGCCAAGCGCTATACCACCAGCGGCATGGCGACCGACCAGGGCAAGCTTTCCAACATCAACGCCATCGGCATCCTTGCCGAGGCGCGCGGCGTGTCGCCCGCCGAGGTGGGCACGACGACCTTCAGACCCTTTTATACGCCGATCTCCTTCGGCGCTTTGACCGGCACATCGCGCGGCAAGGATTTCCAGCCGGCGCGCAAATCGCCGTTGCACGGCTGGGCGAAAAAGAATGGCGCGGTCTTTGTCGAAACCGGCCTCTGGTACCGCTCTTCCTGGTTCCCGCGCGCCGGCGAAACGAACTGGCGCCAAAGCGTCGATCGCGAGGTGCTGAACATCCGGAAGAATGCTGGCCTCTGCGACGTCTCGACCCTTGGCAAGATCGAGATCTTCGGCCGCGATGCCGCAGCCTTCCTCGACCGCATCTATTGCAACGGTTTTGCCAAGCTGGCCGTCGGCAAGGCCCGTTACGGCATCATGCTGCGCGAGGACGGCTTCATCTATGATGACGGCACCACCAGCCGCTTCAGCGACGACCATTTCTTCATGACCACAACGACGGCGCTGGCCGCCGGCGTGCTCACCCATCTCGAATTCTGCGCCCAGACGCTGTGGCCGGAACTCGACGTCTGCTTCGCCTCCTCCACCGATCAATGGGCGCAGATGGCCGTTGCCGGGCCGAAGTCCCGCGCGATCCTCTCGGAAATCGTCGACGAGGATCTTTCCGATGCGGCCTTCCCCTTCATGAGCGCCCGCAAGGTGTCGCTATTCGCCGGCCGCCTCGAAGGCCGGCTCTTCCGGATTTCCTTCTCCGGTGAACTTGCCTACGAACTCGCCGTCCCGGCCGGCTACGGCGAAAGCGTTGCCGACGCCATCATGGCATCAGGAGAGAAACACGGCATCTCCGCCTACGGCGTCGAAGCGCTCGGCGTCATGCGCATCGAAAAGGGCCACGTCACCCATGCCGAGATCAATGGCACGGTCACCCCAGGCGATCTCGGCTTCGGCCGCATGGTCTCATCGACCAAGCCGGATTTCATCGGCAAGGCGATGCTTGCCCGCGAAGGCCTGCAGGATCCCGATCGCCCGCGCCTCGTCGGCGTCAAGCCGCTCAACCCGGCAAGCGGCTTCCGCACCGGTTCGCATATTCTTGCCGAGGGCGCTGCGGCGACGCTCGAAAACGATCAGGGCTATGTCACCTCAAGCGCCTTCTCGCCGAGCCTCGGCCATACGATCGGCCTGGCCCTCGTCCGGCGCGGACCGGAGCGCATCGGCGAGAAGGTGACGGTCTGGAACGGCCTGCGCAACGAATTCACCGAGGCGGTGCTCTGCCATCCCGTCTTCATCGATCCTGAAAACGAGAAGCTTCATGCTTGATCTTCCACAGCACAGACCGGTTCTTGCCGGAACGGCACATAACGGCGTGACGGGACCTGGCGTCCGGCTGGAAGCCTTGCCTGAAGGTCATCTCCTGCATGTGCTCGGCGCCATTGCGCCCGCCGAACTTGGCCAGGAATTGGCGAAGGCGGGTTTTGCGAAAAGTTCGATCCGCGAAGCAGGCTTCCGGCAATGGTTCGTCGCCGGCGACGAGCCGCTTCTGCAGGCACGTCTCGAGGCCCTCTCCGCCGCACTCGCCGGAAAAGCCTTCATCATGGACCAGAGCCATGGGCGCGTGCGCATCGGCGTTTCTGGCCGATATTCGCGCGTGCTTCTTGCCAAGGGCACCGCCGTCGATCTCGATCCTGCCGTCTTCCCGGAAGGTCGTTCCGTCATGACGATGGTCGGCCATATCTCCGTGCAGATCGCGCGCACCGGCGATGACAGCTTCGAACTCACCGTTCTGCGCAGCTTCGCCGAAAGTCTCTGGGACGAGCTCAGGCATATGGCGGCGAGCGCCGAAAAGGATAGCGCATAAAGGCTATCGTTGCCGTCAACCGCCAATGTTTGTCCATGGATGGAAAGAGATGATCGGCGTCATTGCTGCTCTATTTCCCCAGTCGCGAGATCGCAAACAAGGCTCTGCCCGCCGCGCTTGCCGTGGCATGTGAGGGCCATAACGCCGGTCAATCCCTGTCAGCTTGCCGGATTGCGCGCCGAGACGATCCACACTGCGCCGTCGATCATCACCGACCGCTCACCGGGGCGGCCCGCGAAGGCGTCACGAACCGCTTCCGAGGCGCGGGCCCGGATGTCGTCGGGTTGATCAGCGAGAGCGCGCGACAGCGGTCCGACCTCGAGTGCCATCTCCACCGCGTCGTCGATTGCCGCGTCCCGCGTCCTCCCCTCGCCGAACGGGATGGAGGCATCGAATGGCGCGATAGCGATATCGGTGAAGCCAGCCGCGGTCAGGATACGCGAAACCCGCCCCCGGTCGCCGAACGAGAATGGGCCGGGCGCTTGGGGATCGGGCGGCGCGGTCGGCGGGAGAATGCCCTTGATCGCGCTCATCGGCAAGCGCACCCAGTCGTTCTCGGCCATGCCGCGCCAGCAGACGAAAGCGACCCGCGCGCCCGGCTTGAGCGCACGGCGCATATGAGCGAACGCCGCCGTAGGATCGTCAAAGAACATCACCCCGAAACGCGAGAACAGGATATCGAACGCGCCCTCGGGCAGCTCGGCGCTGCTGGCGTCAGCCACTTGGAACAGGGCCGGCGTATCCTGCGGCGCTAGTGCGCGCGCTCTGCCGATCAGCGGTTCGGATATGTCCACGCCCAGCACATGACCTCCCGCGCCGACCCGGGCGGCCAAATCCAGAGTAGACGCCCCCGCGCCGCAGCCGACGTCCAGCACGCGCTCGCCCGTCGCGGGCGCGGCGGCTTCGATCGCGGCCTGGCCGAACACCGCCAGCATGGCGTCGAGCCGGGCCTGGTGGGTAACCCAGCGCTCCCCGCTTTGGCCTTTCCAGTCGGCTACCTGATAAACATCTTTCTCTGCCATGCCATATCCTTGTTCTGATCCGTTCTTAACTAGGCTATCCCGCCGCCTGGTCGCTGCCACCGTGCGCGGCGATGAACATGGCGACAGCCGACCGGCAATAGGCTTCAATTTCGTTGTCGTCCTCTGCTCTCGCCTCATCGAAGCGTGCGATAATCAGGAGATCGGATCCTTTAAAAAGCGCGGCAAACAAGCGGGCGGACCGGAGAGGATCGGGCACGTTCAAAGCCGCCTTCGCATGCAACTGACGCAACAGGGCCTCGACTTGGGCGATGATATGGGCGGGGCCGGCTTCGTAATGGAGCTTGCTCAACGACTTTTGGTTCGTCTTGTCGGCCATGACCATGGCTTCGACACTGCGGACGTCTGGGCTCAACAGCGTGCGAAGCAGCGATGATCCCGCCGCCATGAGTTGATCTTCGGCCGAACCGTCGACGCCTTCAAAAAGGGCTTGTGGTGCAAACTGATGGCAGCGGGCGGCGACGGCCGCGCTGAACAGCGCCTCCTTGTTCTCGAAGTGCCGATAGATGCTGAGCTTGGATATCTTCGCTCGCTGGGTGACCTTGTCCAATGTCGTCGCTTGAAAACCCAATTCCACAAAGAGTTCGTATGCTGCGTCGACTATCGTTTGGCCAAGCGCCTCGTTGGCCGGCCGGCCGCGCCGGCCTCGACTATTTTCGGACACGACCATTAAGATCCTTGACAGTATCGTTATTCGTATTTTACGATACCATGTAGTATCAAAAATATGCAAGTCAGAGAGTGGGTTTTATCCTGTCCTCCATCCGCAACACGGAGACCATTACCATGGATGACGTCATCATCATCGGCGGCAGCTTTGCCGGTCTCGCCGCCGCTTTGCAGCTCGGCCGTGCCCGCCGCAAGGTCTCCGTTCTCGATACCGGCCTGCCGCGCAATCGCTTCGCCGGCCACTCCCATGGTCTGCTCGGCCACGATCACAAGCCGCCGCTGGACATCCTGGCCGAGGCGCGGCGGCAGCTGGCGCGTTATCCCACGATCAAGCTGGTCAGTGCCCGGGCTGAAAGTGTCTCCGGCGCAATCGACAACTTCTCCGTCCTCACTGGCGATGGCGAAAGCCTCAAGGCGCGCCGCGTGATCCTGAGCTATGGCATCGCGGACCAGATGCCTGATGTTCCGGGCTTTGCCGAAAGCTGGGGCACCTCCATCGTGCCCTGCCCCTATTGCGACGGCTTTGAAGTCGCCGGCCAGCATTGGGGCCTCGTCTGGTCCGGCCGGCAGTCGCACAATCAGGCCAAGCTTTTCCACGATTGGACCGACAGGTTGACGCTGTTCGCCGATGGTCATGACATTCCGCCGGATATCCGGGCCGATCTCGCACCTCGCAACATACCTGTCGTCGAGGGCCGGATCACCGGGATCGTTCATCACGGGGGCCATGGCACCACCGTCAAACTCGATACCGGCCCCGATGTCGCGGTCGACATCCTGTTCGCCCATCCGCGCAACAATCCGTCGGCCAGCCTGCATGAATCACTGGGCCTCGCCACAGTCGATACGCCCAGCGGCATCGCCCTCAAGATCGATGAGCGCCGCGAGACCAGCATGCCCGGCATCTATGCCGCCGGCGACCTCGCCAATCCCGGAATGCCATCGGTCACCACCGCATCATGGCAAGGCGCGATGGCGGGTATCTTCGCCCAGCAGTCGATGCTGGTTTGAGAGCCGCGAATTCCTTCTCCGGGTTCTGGCGGGGACGAGCGCGCCGCCGGCGCTGGTTCCTCAGCCTCGAAATGTGTAGCCGCTGATCGAAGCCGGTTTCATCTCGATGGAAAAGCCCGGCAGAACCGGCGGCATATAGGCGGCGTTCTCGATCCGGCAGGGGTCGAGGAAGTGTTCGTGCAGGTGATCGACATATTCGATGACGCGGCCTTCTTTGGTGCCTGAGACCGCGACGTAGTCTATCATCGACAGGTGCTGCACATATTCGCAGAGCCCGACGCCGCCGGCATGCGGCCAGACCGGCAGGCCGAATTTGGCGGCGATCAGCAGGACGGAAAGGACTTCGTTCAGCCCGCCCATGCGGCAGGAATCGATCTGGACGATGTCGATCGCGCCTTCGGCAATGAACTGTTTGAACATGATGCGGTTCTGGCACATCTCGCCGGTTGCGACCTTCACCGGTCCGATTGCCTGGCGGATCTTGCGGTGGCCGGCGACATCATCGGGGCTTGTGGGTTCCTCGATGAAGAAGGGCTTGGCGAAAGCAAGCGCCTTGACCCAGTCGATCGCCTGACCGACGTCCCAGACCTGATTGGCGTCGATCATCAGGTAACGATCGGGACCGATCACGTCGCGGGCGATCCTCAGGCGACGAATGTCGTCGTCGAGATCGCGGCCGACCTTCATCTTGATATGGTTGAAGCCGGCATCGATCGCTTCCTGGCAGAGCCGGCGCAATTTCTCGTCTTCATAACCCAGCCAGCCGGCCGAGGTCGTGTAGCAGGCGTAGCCTTCCTTTTCGAGGATGGCAATCCGTTCCGCCTTGCCCGCTTCTGCCTTCTTGAGGATAGCGACCGCTTCATCGCGCGTCAGCACGTCGGTGAGATAGCGGTAGTCGACGATATCGGCGATCTCTTCCGGCGACATGTCGGCGACGAGCCGCCAGACCGGCTTGCCGGCCTGTTTGGCGAGCAGATCCCAGACGGCGTTGACGACCGCACCGGTCGCCAGGTGAATGGCGCCCTTTTCGGGGCCTATCCAGCGCAACTGGCTGTCGCTGGTCAGATGCCGCCAGAATTTGCCGGGATGGGCAAGCACCTCGCCGAGATCGGCCCCGACGACGAGGTGGCGCATCGCTTCGATCGCCATGCAGCAAATGTCGTTGCCACGGCCGATGGTGAAGGTCAGGCCATGGCCGGCAAGGCCCGGGACATCCGTGTCGAGAATGACATAGGCGGCCGAATAGTCGGGATCGGGGTTCATCGCATCGGATCCGTCAAGGCTTTGCGAGGTGGGAAAGCGGAGATCGAAGACGCGAAGGTCGGTGATGCGGGTCATGTTGTTCCTCCCGATTTAAGGTGCCAATTGCGATAGCCGAATCGGCCGGCGCTCTGCCGACCGCTGACGAGCCGACGTCAGATCGTCCAGCCGCCGTCGATGGCGATCGCCTGGCCAGACGTGTAGGTGGCGCCGGCGAGATAGACGGCGAGATCGGCGATCTCTTCCGGCGAGCCGAGCCGGCCCATCGGCTGGCGGGCGATGAAGGCGGCGCGGGCCGCATCGTAATCGCCCTGTGCGCGCATGCGGTCCTGCAAGGACGGACTTTCCACCGTGCCGGGGCAGATCGCATTGCAGCGGATGCCTTGAGCAACATAATCGGCGGCGACCGATTTGGTAAGGCCGATGACCGCCGCCTTGGTGACGCCATAGGCGAAGCGATTCGGCACGCCCTTGATGCTGGAAGCGACGGAGGCCATGTTGATGATCGACCCGTCCTTGCGTTCGAGCATTCCGGGCAGCACCGCCCGGATGGTGCGGATCATCGCCTTGACGTTGAGGTCGAAAGCGAATTCGAGATCGGAATCCGGCATTTCCAGGATCGAGCCGGCATGGACGAAGCCGGCGCAGTTGAACAGAACGTCCACAGTGCCGATTTGGGCGACGAGCGCCGTGACCGCATCCCCGTCGAGCACGTTGAGCTTATGGGTGAAGACGCCGGTTTCCGCGGCAAGGGTTGCCAGCGCATCGGTGTTGATGTCGGTTGCATGGACCTTGGCGCCGGCCGCGGCAAAGGCTGCCGCCGTCGCCCGGCCGATGCCCTGGCCGGCGGCGGTGATGAGAACGGTCTTGCTGGAAAGTCTGTTTGTCATGTCACGGGCCTCTTCTGGATTGTCTACATGAGACGATGCATGCGGTTATCTTGCCGAAGGCCGCGCTGTGATGGAATAGGACGTCCATCAGGGCCTGCCATTTTCTCTCTTTGCGCCTTTCGGCCGGCGTCGGGCAAGGCGCGAAGCCCCGCATCTCGGCGTTTCTGCTGATCGGCTGTCTTCAATTATGATTTGTCTGTTTATAGACAAACAGACGATTGGCCAAGGGTCAAGCGCGAAGTTTTCCTTTTCCGGCCATGGTTCTGCGTATATGCAGAATAATATTCACAGGAGGAAGGAATGGAGACCGACGAGTCAGACCGCTATCGCGCTCCTGCTCTGGACAAGGGCCTCGATATCCTGGAGCTGCTCGCCGGCGTCGACAGCGGCCTCACCCAGGCGGAGATTGCCAAGCGGCTCGACCGCAGTCCCAATGAATTCTATCGTATGCTCGATCGGTTGGTGCGTCGCGGTTACGTCACCCGGCTGGATGGCGATCGCTACTCGCTGACGCTGAAGCTCTTTGGCCTTGCGCAATTGCATGCGCCTGTGCGCCGGCTTGCCTCCTATGCCACGCCGCTGATGCGCGATCTCGCCCAGCGCACCCGTCAGGCCAATCATCTCGCCGTTTTTGACCGTGGCGCCGCCGTTGTCATCGCCCAGCAGGAAGCGCCGGACTATTGGGGCTTCTCGATCCGCATCGGCGCCCATATCAGCCTGTTCGACACCGGCTCGGGGCATGTGCTGCTCGCCTTCCGCAGCGACGAGGAGCGGGAGATGATGATATCGGAACATGCGCGCAACCGCGCCGAGATCGACCTTGGCGCCGAATTTTACGATCGCCTCGACCAGATCCGCGAGCGCGGCTACGAGATGATGGCGAGCGCCCAGACATCGGGCGTCTACAATCTGTCGGCGCCCGTTCTTGGGCCGGATCGGCGTTGCATCGCCGCCCTGACCTGCCCCTTTATCGCCCTTGTCAATGCGCCGTCCGCCCCCGACATCACCCAAACGATCACGCTGGTGCAGAAGACCGCCGCTCAGCTTTCGCTGCTGGCCGGGGCGGATGTCGGCCCGACCTGAGCATCGCGCCGCGGCCCCTCATCCGGCTGCCGCCACCGGGGTCGAGCCACGGGTCTCGACCCATCCTCCGGACCCCCGAGGCGGGGCGAAGGGGATATGCCGCGGCCTCTCCGTCCCTCTCTCCCCTCGCCCCGTTTTACGGGGAGGGTTAGGATGAAGGGCTGCTTTACGGCATGCCAGAGTGAGGCAGCCATGCCCAGGGCAGCATGAAATTTCTATTTGAATAATCCATTCACGAGAAATAGGTTGCGGCAAAGACCATTCCTGGAGGAGGAAAACGTGCTCATCGACACCCATTTGCATATCATCGACCGGTCGGCGCTTTCCTATCCCTGGCTCTCCGGCGTGCCGGCTCTCGACCATGACTTTCTCTATGAGACCTATGCGGCCGAGGCGCGGCGCTGCGGCATTATGACGGTGCTGCATATGGAGGTCGATGTCGATCCGACCGTCATGCAGGCCGAGACCGACCACATTGCCTCGATCGCCAAAAGGCAAGGCAGCCTGATTGCCGGGGCGATTGTCTCCTGCCGTCCCGAGGAGGAAGGCTTTGCCGCCTATCTCGAGCGGCAAAAGGCCGATCCCTTCGTCAAGGGCTTCCGCCGCGTGCTGCATGTCGTGCCCGACACCGTCTCGGAAGGCGTCCTGTTTCGAGACAACATCCGGCGCATCGGTGGCAGCGGCCTGACCTTCGACCTTTGCACATTGCCGCATCAGGCCGGTCGCGTCACCGCTCTCGTCGATCTCGCGCCCGACGTGCAGTTCGTCCTCGATCATTGCGGCGTGCCGGATATCCGCTCCGATGCCTTCGAGCCATGGAAGGCCGGCATATCGGAGATCGCCCGCCGGCCGAACGTGATCTGCAAGATATCAGGCGTCGTCGCCTATGCGGATGCGCAGACATGGACAGCACAGACGCTGACGCCCTATATCGAACATGTGATCGCAAGTTTCGGCTGGGATCGTGTCGTCTGGGGCAGCGACTGGCCGGTCTGCACGCTCGGCGGCGGCCTTTCCACCTGGGTTGCAGCGACCCATGCCGTGCTCGCCGGCAGCAGCGAGGCGGAGCGTTCCAAGCTGCTCTTCGACAATGCCCAGCGCCTCTGGTCATTGTAACTTTTATTTACGCCGTGCCGATCCTTCGGCTGAAAGGTCGGCAGCAAACTTACCATGCTCTGCACCCTGAAATCGGATGATGTAACCCCCCAAAAGTGCTACTTTGGCATGTTTTTTGCTGCTGCTAATATGAAGCGATGCGATGTTTCGGTTTGGGACGACTTTCAGCCAGACAATTGCTAGCTTTGTGTGTCTCAGTTACAAGTGTCAGACACGGATATGGCGAATAACCTCATGTCCGTGTCCTCAGGAGGGAAACAAATGAAAGAAGAACCGCACGCAGTGGATGTTCATGTCGGAAAGACGATCCGCATACAGCGTCTGCTGCGCAAAGTTTCGCAGACGGAATTGGGCGATCGTGTCGGCGTAACGTTTCAGCAGATCCAGAAATACGAAAAGGGCTCCAACCGGGTTTCCGCCAGCATGCTGGTTGAAATCGCCGGCGCGCTGAACGTCGACGTCAGGACGTTCTTCGACGACCTCTCAACGCCCGAGACGGCTAACGACAACCCCGCTCCCAGCGAGGAATTCGTCATTTCGCGCGAGGGTGTGCTTCTGAATGCGGCGTTCTTCTCGATCAAAAACGAAGCTCTTCGCAAGAAGATCCTGAAGCTTGTTCAGGCAATCGCCCACACCGAACAGGTCGAGGGTGAAGCGGCCGAATAGGCCGGATCTCCTTCACGCGATTCTAACGGACGGCATGAAGGTCAATGGCGATCGATCACGATTAGATTCTCGCTAGCGTCCTTCATAGCGATCTTGGCCTTGCTGCCGAGCAGTTTCTCGAGGTTGACGTCAAGTTCCCTGTCCGGATCTATGCCGTCCCAATCGATTACGACCTGCAGCAGTGCCATGTTCGTCAGGTGCATCAGATTACGCAGCTGAAGCTTTTCAGCCTCCTCCTTGGCTGCCGACAGCAGCCGGAAGATCCTTGCGTATTCGCTGCCTGTACCTTCGTTACGTTGTTCAAACATTGTTCCCGCCCCTTTGGCCGTGAAGCCTCAGATTCCATCACCCCTGCATCATCTAGCCGAGACCGTTATTCAAGCGTTACAGGAGTCACGTTGCGGGTGACTTCGGCGTGCAAAAGCTCCCAATGCGAGGTTGCGGCAAAGCGCCAGTCACGGTTGACGGGTGCGAATTGCTCGCGGTGCAGCCACTCCAGCACTAGCCGCGCGTCATCATGTTTGCGTTCGACCCTATTCTTGCGGAGAGCGGCGAGGAGGAGGTCACGACGCGGCCTGCGGAAATGGCACTCGTCGACCACGCGCGCATAGGTGCGCTCGGAGAAATGCAGGAAGCGGCCGGCGAGCAGTAGTTTCTTGCGCTCGGCCGTGGAGATCTCGCCGCGGGCATGAAGCGCATCAACCGTGGGCTCGAAATCGACCCAGGGTACGGAAAGCGGCAGCCAGCCAAGCGCCTGCGGCGCATGCACGAGTGCGACGGCCTCATCATCGAGCAGCCGCCCGGACTCGTAATCCTCGAAGATCGAGCCGAGCCCGACCATGCCGAACGGAGCGCATTCTGCAGCCCGCAATGCGCCCATGCTGGCGCCGCCTGCTACGGCGACATCATGTTCGAGCGCGTAGAGAATTTCCTTGTGCCAGACCGATGGCAGCTCGCCGAAATAGCCGTCGACAAGGCCGATCGCGGTGGCGCCGTCTTCTACTGCCTTCAGGATGTCGCCGCGGGCGGCAGGCGGGCGGAAATCAATGCAGGGAGACATGTTTCTCGCTGCGGCAAGACCGCCACCAAGGCTCGGACCGACGAACAGAACCTTCATGATTGGGCTCCTCTCATGGTGTTGACGGCGCGCAGGCCGAGCTGGACGTATTGGCCTGATATATCGACCTCCAGGCCCGGCACGATCACCCTGACGACCGAGACCGGCAAAGTCGGATGGGCAAAGGGCACGGCGACGATCTGTTCGATCCCGCTCGCCACCAGCCTGTCGGCTATGTGGCGGATGGTCTCCTGGATCGTCGCCACACGGCGATGGCGGTTCTGAAAGGCGCGCATCCGGCCGTCGCTCTTGCAGAGTTCGACCAGCTGCTGCATAGCCGCACTCCGATCGAGCCGCTGGTAGATGCGCGGCGAGAAATCGTCGCGGCTGCCGGCGATCGCCGTCAGCCGGCTCTGGGCCGCTTCGGTGATGGCGCGCAGTGCGGCGCGCACAGGATCGGGATGGCAGCCGCAGCCCCCGCAGACATGTGACCAGCGCGCATCGGCGCGGTCGGAAAGATTGCCAGGCATGATGACGGCCAGAAAAGCCGGAACGCCGATATCTGTGGTCATGTCGAGCAGCAGCAGCCGCATGCCGGCGCGTGTGATCCGGTCGGTCATGACGTCGATGACCGCATCGCCGAAGGAGGCGGGGTCGATGCGGCTCTCCTTCAGGCGCTGTGGTGATTTCAACTGGGTCAGGGCCCAGGCATCGCGCTCGACCAGCTCGCAAAGTCCGTGCAGGACCGCTTCGGACGGCGCATTGCCGGAGGCAAGCCCATCGCTTGATTGCTCGAAGCCCGGCGGCCGCTCGCCGCGATGGTCGAGGCCGACAAGCCACCAGGGGACGAAGACGCTGCTGCCGGACAGAATGTCGAGGCCGGAGCACCAGGGGATGGGGTCACCGCCGATTTCATCGGGCGCGCATCGTGCGACATTGTCGAGATCGATCATGGCGGCGCCTTCCGCTCCCATGCTCTCCACCGTCGCCTGCGTCAGGTCGGCGGGCGGAATTTCCGCGATCCGCGTCTCGATCGCCTCCATGGCGGCCGAGGCCATGGCGGCATCATTGTCGATGCCTTTGCCCTGGAAGACCGAAAGCGTGTGGCTGTTCGGCCTCGTCGCGAAGGCGACGGGGATATTCAGCACGTCGAGAGCGGTCAGCAGGCCGACGCGCGTGATGCCGAATTCGCGCAGATGCGGCTTGATGGCCGCAAGTGTCTGCGCCGGCGTGATTGCACGGTCGTGATAGTCGCTGACGCCAGCCGATGATCGTCTGAGATCATCGGCTAGCGTTTCAAGATCGGCGAAGGCGGACATACCGATCTCGCCCCTTTAGCGGAACTTCAGCGCATGGGTCAGGTTTTCGAGAGCATTTGCCGTGACGTTGAGTTCGTCCTGCTTCATCGCAGCCTTGGCTGCGGCCGAGAAGCGCGGCTGGGAAGGCATTGCTGCATGGGTTTCAACAGTGGTTTTCATTGTCCATCTCCAATGGGATAGGCAGCCGGCTGCCGTTAACCATTGCAGAGGAACATTGTCTGCGTCATTTAACCGTTACAGGCTTCGTTAAAAGGCCATGCAATCAGGGAAGTCCGGCCAGTTGGAGGCCATGAATCAGCGTTTCGGTATAGCGGGGATCGCGGTCGGGAACGAAATGGCGGATGTCCTCGCTGCGGAAATCCGGGAAATTTTCCAGGACAACGTTAGCGTATTTGCCGGCCTTTTTCATATCGCCCGCCATGGCGTGGGCGGCTGCCAGCAGTCGCGCGGTCGCCTGTTTCGACTGCACCGGCTCAAGCGCCTCGATCGCCTGATTATATTCGCCGCGGTCGAAGTGGATGCCGCCACGATTCCAGTAGTAATAATCCGGCGGCAGCGGATTGAGCTTGAATGCCGCATTGTTCAGATCCAGCGCCTTGTCAAAGTCGCCGTAGTGGCACAGCGCGTCGGCGTAATCGGCGAGGATGTCGGCGTCGTTGGGATTGAGATCCTGGGCCTGCTGGAAATAGTCCAGGCTTTCGTCGAAACGGCGGCGGTACAGCGCCACGAAGCCGAGCTCGCGATAGGCCCGGCCGCTGTTCGGGTCGGACTGTTGCGCCAGCCGGGCGGCGCCATTCGCCTCGTCGAGCAGTTCGGTGTCCTGCATGCCGCGGATCAGCCATTCCATGCCGAGCGCACGCGACACGCCGGCATGGGCAGCCGAGAAATTCTCATAACGATTGAGCGAGGATCTGAACCATTTGCGCGCCTGGCGCAGATGCTGCAGATCGGTCTGGGCGATCAGCCGCTTGCCTTCGAGATAGAGACGGTAAGCGGATGGCGGTGCCTCGCCGATCGGCATCGCCAGCTCGTGGCGTTCGACGGTGTCGGCGAGCGAGGAGACGATGCGCCGTGTCAGATGCGCGAAGGATTCGCTGATCTTCTGCATGACCAGGGGCAGTTCCAGAGCCCAGATCACCTCCGATGTCGTCGTCCGCGTCAGACGGCAGGTCGCATAGACATCCTCCTCGCGGCCCTGGATGGTGACGTAAACCGCGTAATCGAAGCTGAGGTCGAGCGCACGGGGCACAGCGCGGGCCGGATCGACCGAACGGCTGAGGATTTCGAGGCTCGTATGGGCTGCGATCACCTTGAAGCCGCGCTGCTGGCTGAGGCCGATGGTGACTTCCTCAAGAAGGGCTCTGCCGACGCGCTCCATCAGCGGATCGGTGAAAATGCTTTCCGGCGGCAGGATGATGATCCGCGGCTGGCCGAGCAGATCGGCGAAGGCGCCGGGCGCTGGCGATGGACGTTCGGCGGCCGCGGGCTGAGCTGCCGGGATCAGGCCGAGTTCGCGGGCAAGCGCGGTGGTGCTTTCCTCCGGTTCGGTTTCGAACTCGTCCTTCAGCTGGCTCTTGCACTTCAGATAGGACTGCCGGGCCGCGGCCGGGTCGTTCATCCTGACATAAATGCGCATCAGGGCCCGATAGGCCGTCTCGCTGGCGGGGTCGAGCTCCAGCAGGCGACGGGCAAAGGCCACCTGCTCTTCGTCCGATCTGTCGTCAGCAGTTTCGACCAGCCGCGTCAGATGGGCGGCGCGCAGTTCATCGATACGCTGGCGTTCGAAGGTCAGCCAGTCCTCGGCGCCCTGCGTCGGCGACTTGGCTCCTTCTAGCAATTCGCCATTCAGAATGTCGCCGTCTTCGGCTGCGAGCGGCGCTTTCTGTTTGAGTATATGGATATCGACTTCCCAGCCGTCGGCAAGGCCGATATGGGTTCGGGTCGCTTTCAGCAGCGGCGGAAGGCCGGCGGGAATGCTTTGCTCGATGCGCGCCAGCAACTGGCGCAAACTGCCTGCGCGTTTTTCCGGCGCTTCCGATTGCCAGAGCTGCCGCCTGACGGTTTCCCGGTCGAGTTCGAGATCGGCTTCGGCGGCGAGCATGGCGAAAAGAAAATAAGACTTCTCCGGCAAAGGGAGTTCCCTCCCCGCTGCCAGCAATCGCGGTCTTCCGAGCAGGCAGAGCCTGTTCGTCGACATCTGTCCGGATGTCCGTTGCATCCCGCTTCTCACCCCTGAAGACCAGGCGCGCATGCACACCGGCCGCGCAGGAACATGTTAGAGCGTTAATTGGCCCGCGCATAGCGCAAAAAGAGGTTTTTACACCGAATATTTGCATTTTCTCACATTAGCCGGCCGGGAATGCTTGCCAACACTTTGCCCCCGGACCTGATTTGGCGCAGTTATTTCCGCTGCGGCCTCCATAGCCGCAACCAATAGCGAGCGAGCCTAATCGATCACAGCATTCGGCGCGATCTATTTGGTGCTGGTTTACGCAGCGCTGGCGGCCTCGACGAAATCGAGGCCGATATCCAGCACGGGCGCGCTGTGCGTGAGCCAGCCGACCGAAATGAGGTCGACTCCGGAAGCGGCGATTACCGCGGCCGTTGCCGGCGTCACCCGGCCCGAAGCCTCGGTGATCGCCCGCCCGGCGACGATGGCGACGGCCTCGCGCAGCTGATCCGGCGTCATATTGTCGAGCAGAACGGCATCGACACCGACCGCCATCGCTTCCTGCAGCTGATCGAGCCTGTCCACCTCGACCTCGATCTTCACCAGATGGCCGATGCCGGCCCGCGCCCTGCGGATCGCCTCGGCCACGCCGCCTGATATGGCCACGTGATTATCCTTGATCAGCACCGCGTCATAAAGCGCGAAACGGTGGTTCATGCCGCCGCCGGCCCGCACTGCATATTTCTCCAGCGCCCGCAGCCCGGGCGTCGTCTTGCGCGTGCAGGCGACCGAGGCCCTGGTGCCGCTGATAGCGGCGGCAATCCCGGCCGTGACGGTGGCGATGCCCGAGAGATGGCTGAGGAAATTCAGCGCGGTGCGCTCACCGGTCAAGAGTCCGCGCGAAGGTCCCTCGATGGTGGCGATGACGTCACCTGATTTGACCGCATAGCCGTCCTCGATGTGGCGGCGCATGACGATTTCGGGATCGACGAGCGTGAAGGCGAGGTCGGCCGCATCAAGGCCGGCGATCACGCCGGGCTGGCGGGCGGCCATCACCACCGTGGAGCGGTGATCCGAGGGAACGACCGACGCCGAGGTGATGTCGCCGGCAAGGCCGAGATCTTCGAGCAGGGCTGCCCGCACCAAGGGTTCAATAATCAGGCGCGGAAGGGGGGCTAGGCTCATGTCAGGCGCTCCTGGCAAGCGAATAGGGTGGTGTGGCGCGGGCAATCTCCAGCGCTTGGGAAAGGCGCATCCGGCGGCGCTGCGCATCGGCGAGCTTCAGGGGAAAATCGGTGCGGGCGTGGGCGCCACGCGATTCCATCCGCAGGCTGGCAAAGACGGCGACCAGCAATGCGACGATGGCCGGATCGGAGGCAGGACCGTCGGCCTCGACAAGTGGCAGCAATGCGGCGATTGCACCGTGAAGGGCATCGGCATTGCGCAGCACGCCGAGATGACGCGAGACAGTCATGCGGATGGAGGATGCGTCGGCCGGCGCCGGTAGCTGTTCTGCGAGGATGGGGCCGGTGCGGTCTGCTGGCATGGCCGATATGTCGCGCGCCGCCCGCATGCCCATGACAGCTGCCTCGAGCAGCGAATTGCTGGCAAGACGGTTCGCGCCGTGCAGACCGGTCGACGCGGCCTCGCCGGCGACCCAGAGGCCGGGAACCGAGCTGCGGCCATTGTCATCCGTCGCGACGCCGCCCATGTGGTAGTGAACGGCTGGGCGCACCGGCACGAGGTCTTTGGCCGGATCAATGCCGACCTCGCCGCAAAGGGCTGATATGACGGGGAAGCGTGCGGCAAAGCGGCTGCCGAGCGCGTTGCGGGCATCGAGGAAGACGCGGCCGCCGCGGGCGATCTCGGCACTGATGGCACGCGCCACCACGTCGCGAGGCGCAAGTTCGGCGCCCGATATGCGGGCCATGAACCGTTCGCCGCGTTCGTTGACGAGCAAGGCCCCCTCGCCGCGCACCGCCTCGCTGACAAGCGCCAGTGGCCTGCGGCGTGAATCGAGCGCCGTCGGATGGAACTGCACGAATTCCATATCCGCAAGCTCGGCACCCGCCCTTGCCGCGAGCGCAATCCCCTGACCGACATTGCCCATCGGATTGGTGGTCGCATCATAAAGCCCGCCGATCCCGCCGGTGGCGAGCACGAGCCTCGCAGTCGGAAGGACGGCGGCCCCGCCGCTTGTGGTCGCGCAAAGCAGGCCGGCGACGCGCTCGCCGTCCATCAGAATACGCCGCGCCTCGAAGCCTTCGAGCACGGTGATGGCGGGCGTCCGCGCCACCGCCCGCACCAACGCTGCGATGATCGCCGCACCCGAGCCGTCGCCTTCGGCATGGACGATGCGGCGGCGGCTATGGGCGGCCTCCAACCCGAGCGAGAGTTGTCCGGCGTCATCGCGGTCGAAGGGAACGCCGGCGCGCGCCAGTGCGGCAATGGCTGCCGCCGCCTCGGCGGTGATGCCCGCGGCAATGCTCCGGTCGCAGAGCCCGTCGCCGGCCGCAAGCGTATCGGCCAGATGCAGCGCGGCGCTGTCGTCGGCGCCGATGCTGGCGGCAATGCCGCCCTGTGCCCAGGCGCTCGAGGTCTCGGCACCGAGCGCGGCGCGTGTGACGACGACGGAAGGTTCCGGCGCCAGCGTCAGCGCCGTCATCAGCCCTGCGAGGCCGCTGCCGACGATGACGGTGCGGCCGCTCAACTGTTCGAGGATCTCGGTCATATCGCCAGCATCCTCTCGACGGCGCGGCGGGCGGCCATGGCGATGGCCGGATCGACCGTCACTTCATGGCGATTTTCCTCAAGTGCGGCGCGGATATTGGCAAGCGTGATCCGCTTCATGTGGGGGCAGAGATTGCAGGGGCGGATGAACTCGACGTCAGGATGGTGCACGGCGACGTTGTCGCTCATCGAGCATTCCGTCAGCAGTACCACTCGTGCCGGCTTCTGCCTGCCGACATAATCGGACATGACAGCGGTGGAGCCGGCGAAATCGGCCTCTGCCACCACGTCGGGCGGGCATTCCGGGTGGGCGAGCACCGTCACGCCGGGATGGTTTTCACGCAGCTGGCGGACATCGTCAGCGGTAAAGAGTTCGTGCACTTCGCAGTGTCCATGCCAGGCGACGATCTCGACATCGGTCTCGCGGGCGACGTTGCGGGCGAGATATTCGTCGGGGATCATCAGCACCTTCGGCACGCCGAGCGACTCCACCACCTGTTTGGCATTGCCCGAGGTGCAGCAGATGTCGGAGGCTGCCTTCACCGCGGCCGAGGTATTGACATAGGTGATGACGGGGACGCCGGGGTGCGCTTGGCGCAGCAGCGCGATATCCTCAGGCGTGATCGAGTCAGCCAATGAACAGCCGGCGCCGAGATCGGGGATCAGCACCGTTTTTTCAGGATTGAGAAGCTTGGCGGTCTCGGCCATGAAATGCACGCCTGCCAGCACGATGACATCGGCATCGACCTCGATCGCCTTGCGGGCGAGTGCCAGGCTGTCGCCGACGATATCGGCCACGCCGTGAAAAATCTCGGGCGTCTGATAATTGTGGGCGAGAATGGCCGCGTTGCGGCGGCGCTTGAGCTCGAGAATGGCGTTGATGTCATCCTCGAACGACATCCATTCGGCTTTGGGAATGACGCGGCTGACGCGGTTGTAGAGCGAGGATGCGGAAACTGGGTGATTCATGACCGACTCCTAATTATGCTCGAGTTGAGCATATCGTGGACAAAGACATATTCTCGCTGTGAGCATATGTCAATTGCGGGAGAGCGGTAATTTCGTTCCTGCGAGCGCCCGTTCTTCGAGCACGGTGTGACGGAAGCGGAAGAGCTTGGCCGGCCGGCCGCCGGTTTCGCTTTCCGTTCGACCGGTTTCCTCGACCAGTTCCTGCTGTTCGATGAGGCGGCGGAAATTCTGCTTGTGCAGCGTCAGTCCGGCCAGCGCCTCGATTGTGCGCTGCAGCCGCAGAAGCGTAAAACTCTCCGGCATCAGTTCGAAGACCACAGGGCGGTATTTGATCTTGGCGCGCAGCCGGGCGATCCCGGTCGCCAGAATGCGGCGGTGATCGGCAAACATCGCTCGCCCAAGATTGGCTTCCACCCCGCATCCGGCTTCGGCCACAAGGCCGGCTTCATACAGCAGTTCGTAGCGCTGCAAGGCCAGATCCTCGTTCCAGCCGCCGCCGTCGAGCCCGAATGTGAAGTCGGCGCGGCGATGGCGATGATCGCGGCGGGCCGGATCGGCATCTGCCCAGGTTTTGAGGCGTGCCACGATCTCGTCCAGCACGGCCGGCCGGCCCTGCCGATGGTCTTCCCAGGGAAAATAGTCGTACCAGCCGTGCCACCCCGGCCGGCCGGCGCCCGCCTGCTCGTTGACGAGGCCGAGATAGCTGATCGAGATCGTCCGCCCGCCAAGAATCTCGTTGTTCCGGTCGCGGTCGGCGAAGGTATAGAGTTGTTCGAGATAACCGACCGGGTGTTCGGTCTGCTCTTGCACCCATTCGCGCAGGCCCGATTGCAGGGTTCGATGGCCCATTTCGAACGGACCTGACGGCAGCGCATTGCCGGAGCGGATGGTCATGACGCGCGGCTCATCCCCCGTCACCGCGACGAGCACTGCAATAAGTTCCGCATGCGCAAAGCCGATCGTCACAGGGGGCCGAATACTCCGTTCCGAATGAATCGAACGGATCATTCCTGCCACAGGCGGCGACGGAAGCCAATGGAACTTTCCCCCTCTCCCCGCTGGGCCCCGCTGGGAAGAAGGGAGTCGCCGGTAAGCGTCAGCGCTTTCCCGTCTCGTTGGTCAACCGGTCGAGGAAAATCTTCAGTTCGGCCTCGTCGATACCGACGCAATGACGCTTTTCCGGATAGGCGCCGGTCCTGACATCCTCGGCGAATTCGGTGAAGGCGGCGATGCGTTCGCGCTGCAGCCTGTCATATTCAGCGGCGAAGTTGCGGTAGACCTTGGCATGGCGCGGATAATGGTCGCGATTGGCGCCGAGCACATCGTCGGCGAAGAGATATTGGGCGTCGCAGCCGCTGCCTGCCCCCATGGAGATCATCAGCATCGAGGTGTTGCTGCTGATGGCGGCGGCGACATCCCCCGGCACGACTTCGATTTCGGCGGCGAAGGCGCCGGCCTCTTCCAGCGCCTTGGTCTGCCGCCAGATCTCGGCCGCACTTGCCGCCGTCTTGCCGACGGCGCGAAAGCCGCCCGTCCAGGTCGCTTTCGAGGGGATCAGCCCGAGATGGCCGCAGACGGGAATGCCCTCGTCGCGCAGGCGCCGAATCGTCTGCAGACTGGCGGCGCAATAGACGGCATCGCCGCCGGCCTTCAGCGCCGCGAATGCGGCGCGCAGATAATCTTCCGCCGAGACATGATCGCCATATTCGAGACCTGGAATGGCAAAGGGCGTGGGGGCGATCTCGCGGAAGACCGGACCGAGCAGCGACGGCGGCACCGAGACAATGTCGATCCCGGCCTTTTCGGCGGCTTCGGCCTCCTCGAGCGAGGTGACGCGCAGCATGGTCAGCTGGCGCTTGCCCCTTTCCGCAAGCAGATCGGCAACGGTTGCACGCTTATGTTTTTTCATCATCAATTCCTTTAAAAATATCGGGAGGCTCAGGCGGCCAGAAGAGATTTCAGCTTGATGTTGCTTGCTGCCAGCGCAGCAGGGTCTGGATGGGCGCCAGCCGCGATCAACATTTCCGCAAGCCTGATGTCACGCGCCACGGCATTGCCCGGTCCGATGCCGCTGGCGGCGATCAACCGGCCATCGAGGTTGAGGTGAAAGAGAATGAACGCGTGTGGGCCGAGGTCGCGACGCAGATGCAGAGCCGCCCCTTCGGAGAGGCCCGCTATCTGCAGCGTCATGTCATATTGATCCGACCAGAACCACGGCACGGATGAAACGGGTTCGCCGAGGCCGAGCATGTTGGCTGCGGCCAGTGTGCCCTGCTCCTGGGCATTGCGCCAGCATTCGAGCCTTACCCGCCGGCCACCATAGACCGGCAGCGGAAATGAGCAGCAGTCGCCGGCGGCAAAAACATCAGGCGCGGAGGTCCGCAGATAAGTGTCGACGGCAATGCCGTTTTCGATTGCAAGCCCCGCCCTTTCGGCGATGTCGACATTAGGCCGCGCGCCGATGCCGACGAGGGCGAGATCGGCCTCTACCACCTCGCCGGTCGATAGTTTGACGACGGCCTTCCCGCTTTCCTCGGTCAATGTCTCGATCGAGACGCCGCAGCGGATATCGACACCTTCGGCCCGGTGGCGTTCGGTGAGCAGATGGGCGATCTCTTCCGGCACGCCGCGTTTCAGCACCCGCTCCAGCCCCTCGATAACGGTGACGTCGGCGCCAAGCAAGCGCGCCGTCGCGGCAAGTTCCAGCCCGATGAAGCCGCCGCCAATAATGGCGATATGCCGCCCCGGCTTCATGGCTTCGCGCAGGGCGGCCGCATCATCGTGGGTGCGAAGCGAACGAATATGCGGATTGCCTTCCGGGGCGCCGGGAAACGATCGGGCGGCCGCGCCCGTCGTCAGCAGAAGCTTGTCGTAGGAGAGCGTGGTGCCATCCGCAAGCATGACCGTCCGGGAGGCAGGATCAAAATCCCTGGCCTCAATGCCGGTCAGTAGCCGGATGGCGCTTTCGGCGTATTTTTCCGCAGCTGCGATGAATTTCGGATCGCCGGCATCGGCAGCAGACGCCTTGGAAAGGGGCGGCCGCTCATAGGGGTGAAGGGGTTCGGCGCCAACGAGCGTTATCTCGCCGGCAAAACCTTTTTCCCGCAGAGCGAAAGCGGCGCGGGCACCGCATTCGCCCGCACCGAGGATGACGAAATGAGCCACATCAGCCTCCCTCAGACCGAAATGAAGACGGAGCCGCCTTCGACCTTTACGGGATAGGTCCTGAGATTGACGCAGACCGGCGCACCCTTGGCCTCGCCCGTCTTGTAATTGAAGCGGCCGTTATGTTTCGGGCATTCGATGATTTCATCCATGACAAGCCCGTCGGCGAGATGGATATGTTCGTGTGTGCAGAGCCCGTCGGTGGCGAAGAATTCGTCGTCGGGGCTGCGGTAGACCGCGAAGGTGCGCCCGCCATGATCGAAGCGGATGACATCCTCTTCGTCGATCTCGTCCTTGCCGCAAACTTCGATCCAGTTTCCGCTCATCTTTCATTTTCCTCGATTGTGATTATTGCGCCGCCGGGGCGAGTTCGTTGTGGAATTCCTCGCGGTAGGGCCGCGCGGTGGCCGGCAGTTCCCGCCTCAAGAAATAATCCTCGTTGCGCAACTGGCGCAGGAAAGCCGGAATCATCTCGCGGTAGCCCGACCAGATGGATCGGTTCGGCGCCGGCAGATCGTGCTTGATCATTGCGTGCAGCCGGGGCAGCGCGTGATAGGGCACCATCGGGAACATGTGATGTTCGACGTGGTAGTTCATGTTCCAATAAATGAAACGGCTGATGGGGTTCATATAGACCGTGCGGCTGTTCAGCCGGTGATCGATGACGTTGTCAGCTAGGCCGCCATGCTGCAGGAGCCCGGTCAGCACGTGGTGCCAGGCGCCGTAGAGGCGCGGCAGGCCGATCAGCATCAGCGGCAGGATCGAGCCGGTGGCGACCGCGACGGCGATCGTCGCCAGATAGACGGCCAGCCAGATACGGGCGAAGCGGATCGCCTTCGGCTGCTCCATCTCCGGAATGAAGGTCTTTTCCGCCGCGCTGATGACGCCGAAGGCGTTGCGCAGCATATCGACCATCGCATGCCAGACATCGAGGATGCCGAAGAAATTAAGAACCAGCCGGAAGAGATCCGGCGGCCGCATGACGGCGATTTCCGGATCGCGGCCGACGATGACCGTATCGGTGTGGTGGCGCGTATGGCTCCAGCGCCAGGTCACCGGATTGCGCATGATCATGAAGCAGGCGATCTGGTAGACGGCATCGTTCATCCAGCGCGTTTTGAAGGCGGTGCCATGGCCGCATTCGTGCCAGCGGCTGTCGGAGGCTGAGCCATAGAGCACGCCATAGGCGAGAAAGAAGGGCAGCGCGATCCAGGAACCCCAAAAATAGATGCCGAGACCGGCAAAGACGACCATGCTGCCGAGCCAGATGGCGGTGTCACGGATCGCCGGCGCATCGGAGCGCTGCATCAGCGCCTTCATCTCCTTGCGCGGAATCTCCGTGTGATACCATTCGGCAGCCGCCAATCCCGTCTCCACCGCGGTGCGACTGCTTTCCCCGAGCAGGTCGTAGTCACGCTTCTTTGTCTGGCTCGCCATTATCCGCCTCCTATACTGTTGCCGAGAGATTAGGTTGACTTTGGGCGACGCTCAATGCAGGCTTGATGTAATCTATCAAAAGCCATCATGAATGGCTCGCATCCATGAGCGAATACATCAGGGACCCCATGCGCCGCCCCACCATCTCCGATCTCGCCCGCGCCTCCGGCGTCAGCGTCGCCACCGTCGACCGCGTTCTCAACGCCCGTCATCGTGTGCGGGAGGAAACGGCGCGGCGGGTCTATGATGCGGCGCAGGAGATCGGCTATCACGCCGTCGGCCTCATCCGGCAGCGCGTCTTCGAAGATCTGCCGCAATACAAGCTCGCCTTCCTGTTGCAGAAGCCGACGCAGGCCTTCTATCAGACCTTCGCCCGCGAAATCGAAACAGCGGCGCGCGCCGTCACCACCGCCCGTCTCCAAATCCAGATCGAATACCCGTCTGCGACGACCCCTGCCGCCATCAATGAGAAGATCAAATCGCTCGGCGCCCGCAATCAGGCCGTAGCCGTCGTCGGCCCGGACTATCCCGCGGTGACCACCGCGGTGGAGGAATTGAAGGAGCGCGGCATCCCCGTCTTCTCGCTGCTCTCCGATCTCGCCACTGGCGTGCGCGACGCCTATGTCGGCGTCAACAACCGCAAGGTGGGACGCACCGCCGCGTGGATGATTGCGCGCACCGCGCACAGGCCAGGCAAGGTCGCCTGTTTTGTCGGCAGTCACCGCTTCCACGGCCATGAACTGCGGGAGATCGGTTTCCGCTCCTATTTCCGGGAGAACGCGCCGGAATTCGATGTCGTCGAAACATTGATCAACCTCGAGACCGCCGAAATCACCCATGAGGCAACGCTGACGCTGCTGCAGAAACATCCCGACCTCGTCGGCCTTTATGTCTGCGGCGGCGGCATGGAGGGGGCAATTTCGGCGTTCCGTGAAGAAGGTGTCGGCGGCCGGATCGTGCTTGTCGTCAATGAATTGACGCCGGAGAGCAAGGCCGGTCTCGCCGACGACATCGTCACCATGGTGGTCGCCACGCCCCTGCCCGCGCTCTGCAAGGAGCTTTTATCGCTGATGCTCGGCGCGATAGAGCATGGTGAGGCCGCCGTTCCCGGCCAATCCTTCCTGCCTTTCGACATCTACATTTCCGAGAATATCTAGGGAATGATGGAATTCTCTCATCTCGGCTGAAATTCTTTCAGCAATGAGGGCGAGCGCCGGCGATGACGGATGGTTTGCCCGGTAAATTCGGATAGAGATTCGCTCGCCCATTCACGAATACCGCTCCGCTTATGTCGCGGAGATGAGGAGGAGATATCCGTCATGACTTCGATCCGTTTTGCGCTGAACCATATGGCTGCGCCGTCCCTCGCAATCGATGATTTCTTCGCGCTGGCAAAGTTGCTCGGCATCGACTCGGTCGAGATCCGCAACGACCTTTCCGGCAATGCCATTCTCGACGGCACCAAGCCCGAAGCGATCAGAGAGGCCGCCGCCCGCCACGGCCTGACGATCATTTCGATCAACGCCCTGCAGCGCTTCAACGAATGGAATGAAACGCGCGCCAGGGAAGCGCAGGAATTGATCGACTATGCCAGCGCATCGGGCGCCAAGGCGCTCGTCCTCGTTCCGAAGAACGACGGCACAGGCTGCGCGGACGGCGAACGGCAGGCCAATCTGCGTGAGGCGTTGTCCGCACTGAAGCCGATGCTGGATAAGGCCGGCATTATCGGCCTCGTCGAGCCGCTCGGTTTCGAGATCTGCTCGCTGCGCTCAAAGACAGAGGCGGCCGAGGCGATCAAGGAGCTCGGCGCCCAATCGACCTTCAAGCTCGTTCACGACACCTTCCACCATCACCTTGCCGGCGAATCCGCGACCTTCCCCGAACTGGCCGGCCTCGTGCATATTTCCGGCGTCAGCGATCCCTCGGTTTCCATTGCCGATATGCGTGACTCCCATCGCGTGCTCGTGAACGGCGACGACCGACTCGACAATGCCGGGCAGATCAAGGCGCTGCTGCAGGCGGGCTATAAGGGTCCGTTCTCCTTCGAACCCTTTGCTGCGGAAGTTCATGCGGTCAAGGACCCGGCCGCTGCGCTGCGCGCCAGCATGGATTATCTGACCACGCGGGTCTGAAGCCCGATGCACGCTTCTCTTCACGATCGGCCGCCGGCGAGCGGTCGATCGTAACCCACTATTCCCGGCTTCGGAATCGACGCTGATAGGCCGGATCATAGAGCGAGCTCTCGCGAAAATCTTCCGCCTCGAGCGACGGTCCGACGAAGATGATCGCCGTGCGTTCGATCGGTTCGGCCGCAACCTTTGCTTCGATATCGGACAGCGTACCGCGCAGGATGCGCTCGTCCGCCCATGAGGCCTTGACGACGATGACGACCGGGCAATCGGCGCCGTAGAGGGGTGTCAGTTCCTCCACGACCTGCTTCAGCGCATGGATTGCCAGATGGATCGCGAGTGTGGCGCCCGTCGCGCCGAATTTCGCCAGCGTCTCGTCGTTCGGCATCGGCGAGGCGCGGCCGGAAACGCGGGTGAGCACCAGGCTTTGGGCGACGGCCGGGATCGTCAGTTCTCGTCCGAGTGCCGCGGCCGCGGCCGCAAAGGCCGGAACGCCCGGTGTCATCGTATAGGCGATTCCGTGCTTCTGCAGCCGGCGCACCTGTTCGGCGACCGCGCTCCAGACGGAGAGGTCGCCGGAGTGCAGCCGGGCGACATCCTGGCACGCGGCGGCAGCGCAGAGATATTCCGCCTCGATCTCATCGAGCGACATCGGGGCAGTATCGATAATGCGCGCCCCAGGAGGGCAATATTGCAGCAGTTCCGGCGAGACGATCGAGCCGGCATAGAGGCAGACCGGGCAGCGGGCCACGAGATCGCGGCCACGCACTGTGATCAGATCCGCGGCGCCCGGCCCCGCTCCAATGAAATGCACCGTCATCCCGCTATCCTTTCGTCCAGCGCCATTGCGTCACCGGCATCGCCGGCCGCCAGCCGCTCATGCTGCCGAGCGGCGCAGCGCGCGATATTTCGATCCGCGTGAGGGAGCCGCCGCGTTTGCCATGTTCGCAGATCAACGCCGCCTCCATGTCAAGCGTCACGCCATTGGCGACGAGCCGCCCTCCCCGCTTCAGCGCAGTGATGGCAGTGTCGATGACATCAGGTACGCTGCCGCCGCCGCCGAGGAAGATCGCATCCGGTTCCGGCAGGCCTCTCAGCGCATCGGGAGCTGAACCCTCGACAACGGCCAGATGCGGCACGCCGAGGGCAGTTGCGTTGCGGGCAATCCGCGCCGCCCGCTCCGGCGATTGCTCGACGGCGATCGTCTTCAGCGATGGATCGGCCAGCATCCATTCGATGCCGATCGATCCCGAGCCGGCGCCGATATCCCAGAGCAGTTCGCCGTGACGTGGCGCAAGCGCCGAAAGCGTCATCGCCCGGATTTCCCGTTTGGTGATCTGACCGTCATGCTTGAACAAATCGTCCTCGAGACCTGCGGCAAAAGGCAGGATGCGAGCCCCCTTCCCTGCCGTAACCTCGAGCGCGCAGACGTTCAGGGGATCGATGTCAGTGAGATCGAAATCCGATGCCACGGCGTGTCTCTGTCGTTCCCGCGCACCGCCCAACGCTTCGAGTACGGTAAGTCTCGACTGACCGAAGCCGATGGCGACAAGCAAGGCAGCAAGTTCGCCGGGACCATTTTCATCAGAGGTCAGAGCAATGATGCGCCGCCCGGGGTGCAGATGCGGTCGGACAAGGTCGAGCGGGCGTCCATGCAGCGAGATCGTCGTCACGTCCTGCTGCGGCCAGCCGAGCCGGGAGGCGGCAAGGCTGAAGGCCGAAGGCGCGGGAATGACGCGCATCTCTTCCGCCGCGACACGGCGGCAGAGGGTTGCGCCGACTCCATAGAGAAACGGATCGCCGGAGGCGAGCACGACGACAGGCGTGCCGCGCCGTTCAAGGACGGCATCGACCGAGCGCTCGAACGGGCTCTGCCAGGCAAGTTTTTCGCCCGATATCAGCGATGCGGCAAGGGCGTGGTGCCGCGTTCCGCCGAACACCGCCGGTGCGGTGGCGATCAGCCTCTTCGCCTCCTCGCCCAGCCCTGCTGGACCATCTTCGCCGATGCCGATAATAGTCAGCCAGCGCTTGCTGCAAGTGGGAAAGACATCAGACATGGGAAGACTTCGCATCCTGATTCTCGGCGGCACGAGCGAAGCGCGCCTGCTCGCCGAAGCGCTCGCGGCGCGTGATGATTGCGATATTCTGCTGTCGCTGGCAGGACGTACCGAGAAACCGGCCGAGCAGCCTGTTCCGGTCCGTATTGGTGGTTTCGGCGGTGCCATGGCGCTGGCCGACTTTTTGAAAGCCGGCGGCTACGGGCTGCTTATCGACGCCACGCACCCTTTCGCCGAACGAATTTCCGAAAATGCCGCCATCGCGGCCGCGGCCTCCCCTCTCGCTGCGATCGCTCTGCGTCGTCCGGAATGGCAACGCTTGCCGGGCGATCGCTGGCGGGAAGTGCAGAGCATCCCGGCGGCCATCGAGGCGCTCGGCCAATCTCCCCGCCATGTCTTCCTGGCGACGGGCCGGCAGGGCGCTCACCACGCAGAAGTGGCGCCGCAACATCAATATCTCATCCGCAGCGTCGACCCCGTCGAACGGCCGCTTAGGCTTGCGAATGCCGAATACATCCTCGATCGCGGCCCCTTCACGCTGGAAAGCGAATGCACTTTGCTGAGGCAGCATCATATCGACGTCGTCATTGCCAAGAACAGCGGCGGCACCGCCACCTATGCGAAGATCGAGGCGGCGCGCCTGCTCGGCATCGAGGTGATGATGGTGGCGCGCGCGCCGTCGCCAATCATCACATGGGTCGAAACCGTCGAGGCGGCGCTTGCGGCGGTCGATCACCTCTTTCCTCCCGCCATGAAACGCGGCGTGTAGACCAGGTCGGGCTTGCCGGAACGCGCGACGATTCGCGTTTCGGCGGAGCCGATGATGATGCAGGTCGCCATATCGGCGATCGATGCATCCGCTTGCGATAGCGGCTGCACCGCGATGTGCTCGTTTGCCCGCCCGGCCGCGCGCCCGAAAATCACCGGGGTTGTTGCCGGCAGATGGTCGCGCAGCAGCTTGAAAGCCTCGCCGAGTTGCCACGGCCGCGCCCGGCTGATCGGATTATAGAGCGCGATGACGAAGCCCGCCTTTGCCGCCAGTTCAAGCCGAGTTTCGATGATATTCCAAGGCTTTAGGTTATCTGATAGCGATATTGCGCAGAAATCGTGCCCAAGCGGCGCCCCGGCTCTTGCTGCCACCGCCAGCATCGCCGTGACGCCGGGAAGCACGGTAAGATCGACGGCGCGCCACGCCGCCGGCCCGTTCTCGATTGCCTCGCAGACGGCAGCGGCCATGGCGAAGACACCGGGATCGCCGCCGGAGACGATGCAGACGTTAGCGCCATCCGCTGCCATGGAAAGCGCCGCCTCTGCCCTGTCGAGCTCCTCGCGATTGTCCGACGCATGCCGCAGCTGATCGGAGCGGAGCTGCAGCCGTTCGAGATAAGGTCCGTAGCCGAAGAAATCCGTCGCCGCATCGACGGCGGCCAGCGCTTCCGGCGTCATCTGCTCGGGATTACCGGGACCGGTGCCGATGACGAAAAGCCTGCCACTCATCGGCTGCCCTCCCAGCCCGGCACCAGCACGAGCGACAAATAGGGCGCATCGCCGTCGCTCCTGTCGGCAAGCTTTTCCATCGCCGCGTTCGCCATGGTGCCGCGCTCGACATAGAGGGCGTCCGCAAGCCGGCCGGCTGCCGAAAGCGCCCGGCGGATTTTCGGCAGATTGCGGCCGACCTTCATGATGACGGCAGCTTGGGTATCGACAAGGCGCCGCGTCAGTTCGCCTTCGGCCATCGTCCCGGGCAGTACGGAAAGCACGTCGTCGCCCTGGACGATCGGCATGCCGGCCAGCGACCAGCAGCCCGACATGGCGCTGATGCCGGGGATCACTTCAGTGGGGTAGTGCGTGGAAAGCCTGACGTGCAGGTGCATATAGGAGCCGTAGAAGAGCGGGTCGCCTTCGCTGAGAACGGCGACGGTCCGCCCGGCGTCGAGATGCCCGGCAATGTCTCTTGCAGATCGGTCGTAGAACTCGGTGATCAGGCTCTGATAGCGTTCGTCATTCTTGTCGATCTCGGTGGTGACGGGATAGTAGAGCGGCAGCAGAGTGACCCAAGGTTTCAGCAGCGGCTCAACGATCGCCTTGCCGTTACCGCCCCTGCCCTGCTTGGCAAAGTAAGCGATGACATCCGCGCGTTCGATGGCGCGCACGGCCTTGAGGGTCAGAAGCTCGGGATCGCCGGGACCCGTGCCGACGCCGATGAGACGGCCTGGTGTCGTCATAGGCCCGGCCTTGCCAGCGCATTGATGGCGGCAGCCGTCATGGCGCTGCCGCCGAGCCGGCCTCGCACGATGGCGAAGGGAACGCCATAGGAATTTTCTGCCAGCGCATCCTTCGATTCGGCTGCGCCGACGAACCCGACGGGCATGCCGAGGATCGCCGCGGGTTTCGGCGCGCCGTCGCGCAGGAGTTCGAGCAGATGAAAGAGCGCGGTCGGGGCGTTACCGATCGCGACGATGCTCCCGCCGAGCCGATCGAGCCAGAGATGCATGGCGGCGGCCGAGCGTGTATTGCCGATCTCGCGTGCGAGCTCCGGCGTTGCGGGATCGCGCAACGTGCAGACCACCTCGTTCAGCGCCGGCAGCCGCGCCCGCGTGACGCCATGCGACACCATTTCCGCATCGCAGAAGATCGGCGCGCCGGCCTTCAGCGCATCGCGTGCGGTGCTGACGAAATCGGTGGAAAAGAGGAAATTCTTCGCCGCTTCCACCAGGCCGCAAGCATGAATCATGCGAACGGCAATTTCAGCCTCGTCTTCGGTGAAAAGCGAAAGATCGGCCTCGGCGCGGATGATCGCAAAGGAACGCTCGTAGATCGCGTCGCCGCTGCGGATGTAATCGTAGTCTGGCATTCTTATTCCTGTCGCGGCGCCTTCGAAACGCCGATTGCGCCAAGCCGTGTAAGGCAGGCGGCGGCCGATTCGCCAGCGTTCCTGTTGTCTTCGATGAACCGGGCGAGCCTCTCTATAGCGAAATCGATCCGACTGCCAGCGATCCGTTCATCCGGCAGATCTGAAGCAAGCCCGTTGAGAATGAGACCGAAACCATCCGCCGATCCGGTCAGCGTCAGCGCCGGCCCGGCATGGGCGCAGCCTTTCGAACAGCCGGAGAGATGGAACGTCAGAGATCCGTCGAAGAGAACGGGTGCTGCGGTAATGAGGCGGTGCGCCAGGGCTCTCGTCTCGTAAAAAGCGGAGCCGCAGGCGCCGGCGCCGGCGCAGGCCGCGACATATTCGCTTTTCTCGCCGGGTTGCACGGTGAAGCCATGTTTGCTCGAAGTTATCTGCAGAGCAGGCGCGGCCCCTGCCGGAAAGCCGGTGAAGAAGAAGCCGCGGCCGGGCGCAAGTCGGATAGCTGTTGCGCCGTGAGCTGTTGCGTCGTCGAGCAGGGCGGTCAAATCGGGGGCCCGCATCTGGCCGAATTCCGGCCGCACACCAAGCACGTGTTTTCCGTCCTTCAGCCGGTGCAAGCCGGAAAGCGGCGTCTGTTTTTGATGTGACGGAAGAAATCGGATGATGTCCATAGCGGGAAAGCGCGCTCGCAGAAGGGCCGGATCGATATCCCTCGCTCGCAGGCACTGCCTGACCGCCAGCAGATCGAAAATTTCGCCAACGGCCGATATCGCCGCTTCTGCTGCACCCTTCGCCACAGGCGTTGCCGTCTCGTCATCGCCGTTGATCGCTACGAGCCATTGTGCGCCGGGCTGTGCGACGATACGGATATCGGCCGAGAGCGCCGACAAACCGAACGCTCCGCCGCCGTCGATAATGAGGGAGAGTTTTGGCGCGAGCCGCGGCGAGGCGAGCAGCTGTGCGAGCTTGCTGCGCAAGGTCTTTTCCAGTGCTGCTGGATCGCCTGTCTCCTCAGGATCGATACCGTGCAGTGGCGATATTTCGATTGCCGGCCCGTCCGGCACGGCGATCCCGGCGGCATCGATATCGGCGGCGAGCCGCTTGACGGTTTCAGCCCGCAGTCCGCGGATCTGCAGGTTGCCGCGGGCGGTGATTTCCAAGATGCCGTTTCCATGCTCTGCAGCCGAGCGGGCAAGCGCTGAGAATTGCGCTAGCGTCAAGGCGCCACCGGCCGGACGCAACCTTACGAGCAAACCATCGCCGGTCGGCATCGGTGCGGCAAGGGCCGGGCAGGCGCCGCGCGGGCGTGGCTTCGCCGTCGGCCGATCATCGAGATCCGCCTCGCCTGTCCTGTCGATTGCCTTGGCGGCCTTCGTGCCCATTCTCAATCCTCTGATCATCTCTTACATGATCGCGGCCGGTGCGGCAAAACATGACGGCGCCGGCTATTCCTCGAAGTCGCGTCCCTTACGCAGCAGATATATGTCCATGATCCAGCCGTGCCGCTGTCTCGCCTCGGAACGCAGCGCCTGAATATCGGCGGCGATGTCTGCGAGCCGTCCCGACCGGATGATCTCGTCCCCGGTGCCGAGATAGGCGCCCCAGAAGATCTCTGCGTCTGGATCGTCGATCTTCGTAAAGGCCTGTTCGCCATCGAGCATGACGACCGTTGAAGCAGCCTGGAGCCCGTCGCGCGCTAGCCTGCGCCCGGTGGTGATCTCAACCGGCTTGCCGACGAGGTTGAGCGGGATTTTGTGGCTGGCCGCCAGGGCCTGGATGCTGGTGATGCCGGGAACGACGCTGAAGTCGAAATCCAGGCCGGCGGCCTGCCGCACGCGTTCGATGATGCGGATCGTGCTGTCGTAGAGGCTGGGATCACCCCAGACGAGAAAGGCGCCGCTGCCTTCATCGGGGAGGCTGGAGATCAGCTGTAGATAGATGCGGGCGATTTCGCCATGCCATGCGTCGACGCTTTCCGCATAGGTTCTCTCTGCTGTCTGCCGTTGCGGCACCTCGAATTCCGATATCCTGACGCCTGGCCGGGTGATGTAGCGCTCGCAGATGTCACGCCGAACCGCGGCGAGCTCTTCCTTGCCTGCGCCCTTGACCGGTAGGAAGATCGCATCGGCGGCATTCATCGCCTTGATCGCTTGCATGGTGAGATGCTCCGGGTTGCCCGTGCCGATGCCGATGATAAGGATGTGCCTCAAGCCGATACTCCCGTGGTTCCTGGCGGTCTTGCCGAAAAAGCCGGCTCGCTGCAAGGGCAGAGCAGCGAGTTGGCCGCGGCCAACCGAGCCTGTGGACGCGCCGGAGCCCTATTCTTGCTGCAAATGCCGAATCGTGTCACTTTCGATACGCTTTTTGACGCTATGTTGACAGAAAAGCGCATCGAAAAGGATTGGGTGTTTTGGACAACATTAGCGTATCGACGACGGACGTGCGGATCGAGCGGCATGCGAACCAGCTTTCGCGCCAACTGAAGCTTCTCCGCGACAAGCTGTTTCCGCCGCTTGCGCAGAAGACGCTGCGCACATTTTCTTCCGGCGAAGCCGCCCAGATGATCGGCGTTTCCGATGGTTATCTTCGCCAGCTTTCGCTGGATGGCAAGGGGCCGCAGCCGGAGCTTTCCTCAAATGGTCGACGCTCCTATACGCTCGGGCAGATCAATGAATTGCGCCACTACATGGCGAACCTCAAGCCGAAGGACGCGCTGAGTTATCTCCCGTGGCGTCGCCCCGGCGAAAAGCTGCAGACGGTCGCCGTCACCAATTTCAAGGGTGGTTCGGCCAAGACGACGACGACACTCTATCTGGCGCAATATCTGGCGCTGGAGGGCTACCGGGTACTGGCGATCGATCTCGACCCGCAGGCCTCGCTCTCCTCCATGCTGGGCGTTCAGCCGGAATTCGATCTTTCCGACGGCGATACACTTTATGGGGCCATTCGCTACGATGCGGCTCGTAAGCCGCTGAAGGAGATCGTCCGCAAGACCTATTTCGACGGACTCGATCTGGTGCCCGGCAATCTCGAACTGATGGAGTTCGAGCATGAGACGCCGCGGGCGCTCAATGATCGCCAGAAGCCGGCCGAGCTGTTTTTCCGCCGCGTCGGCGTCGCGATTGCCGAGGTCGAGGCCGATTACGACGTGGTGGTGATCGACTGCCCGCCGCAGCTCGGCTACCTCACCCTCGGTGCCGTTTGCGCTGCCACGTCGCTGCTCATCACCATCCATCCGCAGATGGTCGATGTCGCCTCCATGTCGCAGTTCCTGTTGATGACCTCGGATCTTCTCTCTGTGGTTCGCAGGGCCGGCGGCGACCTGCAGCACGACTTCATCAAATATGTCGTCACCCGCCACGAACCCTTTGATGCGCCGCAGTCGCAGATCGTCGCGCTGCTGCGCAGCCTCTTCGGTGACGACGTGCTGACGGCAACCATCCTCAAATCGACAGCAATCGCAGATGCCGGGCTGACGAAGCAGACGCTTTACGAAATTGAGAAGGGGCAGGTGCGCCGCTCGACGTATGACCGGGCGCTGGAATCAGTCAACGCTGCCAATGGCGAGGTTCTTGCCGGCATTCACAAAGCCTGGGGCCGCACATGAGTAGACGCGATCGCCTAAAAGGTCTTTTCGACGATACGGCGCAGGAGTTGGCCGCGGCCAACTACGAGGAGCCGTCTTCGCGCGGATCGGCCGGGCCGGTGCGGACAATGGCGCTGACCCTCGGCCGCATGGAGGAAGAGAGCAGGGCGATGCAGGAAGCTTTGCTCTCCGGCGAGCGCATCGTAGAACTCGATCCCGATCTGATCGATTCTTCCTTCGTCCGCGACCGCCTTGCCGACCAGCCGCTCGATCTTGAGGACGAGCTGGTGCAGTCGATTGCCGACAATGGCCAGGAAGTGCCGATCCTTGTTCGGCGACATCCCGAAGTCGGCGAGCGTTACCAGATCGCCTACGGCCATCGCCGGCTGCAGGCCGTCAAGCTGCTCGGACGCAAGGTGCAGGCGATCGTCCGTCAGCTCGACGACACCGATGTCGTTATTGCGCAGGGCATCGAGAATTCTGCGCGCCGGAACCTTTCCTATATCGAACGCGCCGTCTTCGCTCTCAATCTCGAGCTCAAGGGTTTTGAGCGTCCTGTCATCATGAAGGCGCTGTCTACAGACAAGACGGAGCTATCGAAGCTGTTGTCGGTCGCCAAGGCCATTCCGGCCGAAATCATCAGGTCGGTGGGGGCCGCGTCCGGTATCGGACGACGCAAGTGGATGGCGCTTGCCCAAGACTGGAATGGGACGGCGGCGCCGCGGCTTGCGAAGCTTATCGCCTCGGATGGGTTCAGGGCGGAGGAGAGCGACCGCCGATTCGAGCTTCTGGTCGCCGAACTCGCCAGGAAAGAGGCGAAGCCGGAGCCCTCCGAATATGACTGGAAGCCGAAGAACGGCGGCAAGATTGCCGGCCGAATCAGACGCGCCGGCAATTCCTTCACAATCGCGTTGAAAACAGGCGATGCGCCGGATTTCGGCGCTTACATTTCACGCCGTCTCGATGAGCTTTACGAAGCCTATCAGGCCGGCAAGTTGCAAGCAGGAGAGTAGGCCGCAAAAGAAAAAAGCCTCCGAACGTTGCCGTCGCGGAAGCCTTTCTCATATCTGGACAATCTGAGAATCGCACTTCCTCGAATCAGTGTCAAGCATCTTCGGCATCCTTTTGGATGGTAGATTTCTTTTGCCTTGAAAAAAGGTGAGGGACATGGAGCCTCAATATGTATCGACGCCCTTCGGGCGGCGATCGATGACGCTTGGCATGCTGGCAAGTCAGGAAAGCGCCAGCAGGATCGATGCGGACGCATCGGTCGACAAATGGAAGATCTTTCGCGCGCTCTGCGAAGCAAAGAGCATGATCGGCGTGTCCGACCGTGCGCTTGCCGTTCTCAACGCGCTGTTGACCTTCTATCCGAAGAACGAGATTGCCGAGGCCAACGGTTTCGTCGTCTTTCCGTCGAATGAGCAGTTGTCGCTGCGCACCCATGGCATGGCCGGAACGACGCTGCGGCGAAATCTGGCGATGCTGGTGGAGGCAGGCCTGATCATCCGGCGCGACAGTCCGAACGGAAAACGTTTTGCCCGCCGCAACGGCGAGGGCGGGCTTGGGGAAGCCTTCGGCTTCAGCCTGGCGCCACTCCTCGTGCGCGCTCGCGAGATCGAAGCCCAGGCAGCGCAGGTGCTTGCCGACAAGCTTGAATGGAAGCGTCTGAGGGAGCGGCTGAGCCTTTGCCGGCGTGATATCGCCAAGCTCATCGAGATCGCGCTGGAAGAGGAAATTGCCGGCGAATGGATCGAGATGCAGCAGCATTTCAATCACCTCTCGGCAAGCCTGCCGCGCCGGCCATCGACCGCGGAGATCCGGAGTCTGCTGACCGATCTCGAAGGCTTCCGCGAACTGATCGTCAAGACGCTGGAATCGAAGACAAAAGCAAAAGAAACAGACGCCAATGACAGCCAAAACGGTCGGCACATACATAATTCAAACCCACACCCCATCTCTGAACTTGAACCAAGCTTCGAAACGAAGCAGGGCGCAAAGCCGGAGGAAGAAGCGCGGCCGTGGCGGGAGCCACCGAAATCCTTCCCCCTTGCCATGGTGCTGCAGGCTTGCCCCGAGATTGTTGCCTATGGGCCGGGTGGCGGGATCGGCAGCTGGCGGGATTTGATGGTCGCCGCCGTCGTCGTCCGTTCCACTCTCGGCGTCAGTCCCAGCGCCTACCAGCAGGCCTGCGATGTTATGGGGCCGGAAAATGCTGCCACGGTAATCGCCTGCATTCTCGAACGCGGCGGCCATATCAATTCGGCGGGCGGCTATCTGCGTGATCTGACGCGGCGGGCGGAGCGCGGTGAATTCTCGCTCGGTCCGATGCTGATGGCGTTGATGCGGGCCAATGGTCCGATGGCGAGAAAAACCGGATGAACGCCCCAAAAGCTTCGCGTCAGTTGCAGAGGTTAAAGGGATTGTGGATCGGCGATCTTCTTCGCTTCCTTCCCCGCGCTCTTGTTGAAACAAACCGTTAACCATGTCATAGATGGCGGAAGGAAATGGCTATTTTGCTTCCATTTGTGAAAAACCATAAAGCTTAACAATGCGCTATGATATCGACGGTGTAATGCTCCAAACCCTGCTTCCATTGCTTGCCGCGGCGGAGGATGCGGTGGCGCGACTGGACGAGCGGGTGTTGCGTTCGTCGGTTGGTGTGGGATTTGCTGAACGCAGTCACTTTTTCGATGCTGCAGGTGCGTTATGGATTGCCGGCGAGCTCGTTCATGTCGAGGATCTCGTTCTGCACGACGCGCATATGGATAGCCGCGCTCCTAGCCACGAGCTGACGATCGCCCATTCGGTGCTGCGGACGCGTCGGCGCATATGGACCGGCGAACCGTCCTGGGCTCTCGGCGCCTCGGGGCTGGCAACGCTGACAGCGACCACAGGGGAAGGGGAGGGCCTCACTCAGGAAGCCAAGAGCCGTGCGGCTTCGGTCGAGGCCGACGATGAGGGCGAGGATGAAGACGCGCCGCTCGCCGCCGAAATGGCCGAGATCGATGCCATTCTTGCCCGCTCGCAGAAGCTCATCGACATCCATACGGGCAAAGCGCCGCCCGGCGAGGCGGCCGCAATATCGCCGGCCAAGCGCAACGATGACCCTCTCGGCCTGCTTGGCGACGAGGAATGGGATGAGGAGCAGCGGCTTTCGGAGTGGCGGTGTGTGCTGCCCCTGGCCGACAACCTACCGCCGGTTCTAGGCGCCGTGATCCTGTTCGAAGCCTGGGACAGGATCGAGCCGTTGCGGCGTCAGCATTGGCTCGGCGGGCTTCTGGTCGAAAGCTACCTGCGCGCCCGCGGCAAGGTCGCTTCGCATCTCTTTTCCTTTTACGGCGGGCTGAAATTGGTGCGCCACGAGCGGCGTCGGGCCCGTGACCGGGTGACGCGGCTGCAAGCTTTTCTCGAAGCGATGCAGCTGGCTGCGGCGGCCGGCCTCAAGGAAATCGACCGGTTATCGCTGGCCCGCACGCAAATGGAGCTGCGCTTTCGCGGCCGTCGCTCGAACAGCAGCCTGCCGGAGCTTGCCGATTTCATCCTGTCGCGGCCGATGGTGTCGGCAGCGATGATCGCCCGTCAGCTGCGCATCACGCCGCGCGGCGCGCTGAACCTCGTCAACGAGATCGGCATTCGTGAAATCACCGGCCGCGGCCGCTATCGCGCCTGGGGCATCATCTGAAATAAAAAACCGGCCGGGTGGACCTCCGGCCGTACCTTTGAGAGTGAGCGCCCGGTCTGCCATCCTGTCACAGATTGCAGACCGGACGCTCTTGCGCTTCCATTGCCCCCAGAAGCGCGGTCCTATTCCCGCTCGCCGGTGAAGTTGAGCAGAAGCTGGAAGATGTTGACGAAGTTCAGGTAGAGCGAGAGCGCACCGAAAACGGCAAGCTTCTGGTTCGATTCCTGATCGAAATTTTCCGAATATTGTTCCTTGATGTTCTGCGTGTCGTAGGCGGTCAGGCCGACGAAGACGACGATGCCGATCACCGAGATGGCAAACTGCAGCGCGCTCGAACCCAGGAAGATGTTGACGATGGCGGCGATGATGATGCCGAAGAGACCCATCATCAGGAACGAGCCCATCTTCGAGAGGTCACGCTTGGTGGTGTAGCCGTAAAGGCTGGTGGAGCCGAACATGGCCGCGGTGATGAAGAAGGTCTGGGCGATGCTCGTCTTGGTGAAGACCAGGAAGACGGAGGCAAGCGACAGACCCATCACGGCGCAGAAGGCCCAGAAGGTGATCTGAGCGGTGCTCGCCGACATCGTCTGGATGCGGAAGGAGAAGAAGAAGACGAAGGCGAGGGGCGCGAGCATCACCACCCACTTCAGCGGTGAGCCGAAGATCGGGACATAAAGCGCCGGCGTCGAGCCGACGATGAAGGCAACGATGCCGGTGATGACGAGGCCAAGGCCCATATAGTTGTAGACGCGCAGCATATGCTGACGCAGACCCTCGTCGAAAAGGGCCTGTGAGCCGGCGACGGCTCCATAGCGGGGATTGATCGGGTTCATGCTGATCTCCTCGGTTTGAACTAGTAGAGCGAGCGGGCGAGCCGTTCGGCCGCCTGATCGAGATTGAGGCCGCTATCGTCGGCGATCAGCGCATAGGCGACGTCGCCGATCTGCCAATAGGCGGCTTCTGCTTTTTCGAGTGCGAGATGGCTGACCGGCCGGACTTCGAAGGCTCCCGGCCGGACGGCGAAAAGCGACAGCCGTTTTCCATCGGCCACCGTGATCGCCATCTCGACGCTCGGTCCGAATTCGGACGGGAATATCTGCACGTCGGCGATCTTCCAGTCTTTCGGCAACTCAGGCATGACGATCGCGGTGGCGGCGCGGATGTCCTCGGCACTGTAGCTGGTCGGGGTCTGCGAAGGCATCGAGGCGCGAAGGGCCGCGGTCTGATAGGCGCGGACGGCATCCTCGACATAAGCAGGCGCCGGAACGGAAGCCGCCACCTCGGTCGCCGAAAAAGCGCCGAAGGAATTATGTGCCACCCAGCCGGCGGTGACCAGAATGCCGACGGCGGCGATGCGCTGCATGGAATGAAGGATACGGCCATAGGAAAGGCCGCGCTCCAGCCGGCGGGCGGCATCGCGGGTCTCAGGACGGCCGAGGGCATTTTCGCCGGCAAGCGCCAAGCGCAGCTCACCTTTCATGCTGAGATCGGCCATGACCTTGGCGGCAATCGCCGGATTCTCCGAGAGATAGGACTCGACCTGAATACGGCGCGCGACATCGAGCTCGCCATCGACATAGGCATCGAGATCGGCATCGATGATCGGATCAACTGCTTTCATTGCCGCTCCCTCCGATTAATTTGAGATGCGAAACGCGCGGCGTCTTCTCCTCGAATTCGCGCAGTTGCGCCCGGGCACGGGAGATGCGCGACATCAGGGTGCCGATCGGAATACCGAGCGCATTGGCGGCTTCCTGATAGGAAAGGTCTTCGATGGCAACGAGATGCAGCGCCTCGCGCTGTTCCTCCGGCAGGTCGAAGAAGGCGTCGCGCACCTGCTGCAGGCGCACCGCATGTTCCTGGCCGGCCGGCAGCGACTGCTCGCCTTCGACAGCCGCTTCGTCGTGGCGACGCGTCAGCGACCGGTTCCGGCGAAGACGATCGATATGGGCATTGTGCAGGATGGAAAGCAGCCAGGTGCGCAGATTGCCACCGCTTCGGAAGCTTTTTCTCTTCTCTAAGGCGCGCACCAGAGCATCATGCACCAGGTCCTCCGCCTCGTCCGAGTTGCGCACCAGGGCGCGCGCATAGCGCCGCAGCGCTGCAAGCTGTCCGATGACATCGAAGGGGCGGTCTTTGCGTTCCATGCTTGAGTATACGCAACCGCTGCGGATTTTATTCCCGGCGGCATAAAAAATGATGCGGGGAAATACCACCCGTCAGCGCAGGCCCTTAAATCGGCGATTGTTTATGACAATTACATGACAGATCATCACGCCGCTGATTTGCGGGGACGATATAGGATGAAGGAAAAGAAGCGGGTCTACGAAGCTCTCGTGGACGGCGCCATGGAAGGGCTGACGGGTGAGGCACTCTATGATTTCGTCAAGGCGCGATGCCCGAAAGCCACCAGCAAGAAGATCGTCAGAGCTTCGCTTCTCGCTCTGACCGATCCTCATCTCAAAGACCGCAATATTCTCGACGTGATTTACGCGCTTGCGATCAAGCACCGCCTCGATGAGGGCGTGTTTGACGACGGCGACGAGGACGAGCCCGCCGAGCCGGCGCCGTTCCAGACGGTCAGCTAGAGCCTTCCGGCTTTCCCAGGATGGTCAGCGACCCTCCGAGAGCTCTTCGAGAATCGGGCAATCCGGTCGGTCGTTGCCATGGCAGGCATGCACGAGGTGCTCGAGGGTGCGGCGAAGTTCCGTCAGCTCGCGGATCTTGCGGTCGATTTCTCCGAGTTTCGTCTCGGCAATGTCCCTGACATCGGCGCTCGCCCGGGCTTTGTCCTCATAAAGCGCCAGCAACTGCCGGCATTCCTCGACGGAAAAGCCGAGGCCGCGCGAACGCTGCAGGAAGCGCAGCTTGTGAACATCGGCCGCAGCATAGTCGCGATAGCCGTTTCCGCCCCTTTCGGGGCGGATCAGGCCAATATCCTCGTAGTAGCGGATGGTCTTCGAAGGCAGGCCGGACCGCTCAGATGCTTCGCCGATATTCATGGCCGTCTCCTATAATTTTGCAAAGCGCAGTCTCAGCGCATTAGCGATCACCGATACGGACGAGAGGCTCATCGCCGCCGCCGCGATCATCGGTGAGAGCAGCAAGCCGAAAACGGGATAGAGGATCCCGGCAGCGACCGGAACGCCGAGCGCGTTATAGCCGAAGGCGAAGCCGAGATTCTGGCGGATATTGCGCATCGTCGCCTCCGCCAGCCGCCGTGCCCTGACGATTCCATTGAGATCGCCTTTGACCAAGGTAATGCCTGCGCTTTCCATTGCAACATCGGCGCCGGTGCCCATGGCGATGCCGACATCGGCTGTCGCAAGAGCCGGGGCGTCGTTGACGCCGTCGCCTGCCATGGCGATCACCGCGCCCTTGGCGCGCAGTTCCTCGATCAGCGCTTTCTTGCCTTCCGGCAGCACGTCGGCGCGGACCTCGTCGATGCCGAGGCTTCTCGCGACCGCCCGCGCCGTGCGCTCGTTGTCGCCGGTCGCCATGATGATCTTCAGCCCGCTGTCGTGCAGCGCCTTGATGGCAGCTGATGTCGTCGGCTTGATCCGGTCGGCGACGGCGACGAGACCGGCGAGCTTGCCGTCGAGGGTCACGAACATCACCGTCTTGCCATCGCCGCGCAGGGCTTCGGTCTTCTCCGACAGCGCCGACGGATCGACGCCGAGATCGGTGAGCAGCGCCGCATTGCCGAGTGCCACCTTTGTACTGTCGGCTATGCCTTGGACCCCCTTGCCGGTCTTCGCCTCGAACCCGCTCACCTCCACGAAGGCGGCACCGCGCTCTTCGGCGCCGGCAACGATCGCCTCGGCCAGCGGATGCTCCGAGCCGCGCTCAAGGCTTGCGGCCAGCGACAGCAGCCGGTTCGCCTCGACGCCGCCTGCGGCGACGATGTCGGTAAGCACGGGCTTGCCTTCGGTCAGCGTGCCGGTCTTGTCGACAATCAGCGTGTCGACTTTGGAAAAGCGCTCCAGCGCTTCGGCGTCCTTGATCAGCACGCCTTCGCCAGCGCCGCGCCCGGTTGCGATCATGATCGACATCGGCGTCGCAAGGCCGAGCGCACAGGGGCAGGCGATGATCAGAACGGCGACGGCGGCAAGCAGCGCGTTTGCCAGGCTCGGCTCCGGCCCGATCGCTGCCCAGACGACGAAGGCAAGCATGGCGACGGCGACGACGGCGGGCACGAAGAAGGCCGACACCCGGTCGACCGCGCCCTGAATCGGCGCCCGCGAACGCTGCGCCTTCGAGACCATGTCGACGATACGAGACAGCACCGTGTCTGCGCCGACTTTCTCGGCCGACATGACGAGAGAGCCGTTCTTGTTGATCGTGCCGCCGGTCAGCCCGTCGCCCGTCGTCTTCTCGACGGGCAGGGGCTCGCCCGATATCATCGATTCGTCGACCGTCGACTGGCCCTCCAGGACGGAACCGTCCACCGGTACGCGCTCGCCCGGGCGCACGCGCAGCCGGTCGCCGGTCCGGATCTCCTCTACCGGCACGTCACTCTCACTGCCATCGGCATCAATGCGCCGCGCCCTCTTCGGCGCGAGGTCGAGCAGCGCGCGGATCGCCGAGCCGGTCCGCTCGCGTGCCTTCAATTCCAGCACCTGGCCGACGAAGACCAGGGCGACGATGACGGCGGCCGCCTCGAAATAGACAGGCACGGTGGCGCCATGGCCGCGAAAGCTCATCGGGAAAATTCCGGGGACAAGTGTGGCGATGACGCTGTAGACATAGGCGGTGCCGACGCCGAGGCCGATCAGCGTCCACATGTTCGGGCTGCGATTGACGAGAGAGGCCCATGCGCGGCGGAAAAAGGGCAGGGCGGCCCACAGCACGACCGGCGTTGCGAGGGCTAGCTCAATATAGGTTGCCCGTGGCTCGCCGATCGCCTCGCGAAGCGGCAGGCCGAGCATCGGCCCCATGCCGAGCGCCAGCAGCGGCAGGGCAAGGCCGGCGCTGACCCAAAGCCGCCTGATGAAGTCGACAAGCTCCGGGCTAGGTCCTTCATCGGCCGGAGGAATGCCCATCGGCTCCAGCGCCATGCCGCATTTCGTGCAATCGCCGGGCCGGTCGCTGACGACTTCCGGATGCATCGGGCAGG
Source organism: Rhizobium sp. CNPSo 3670 (assembly GCF_057784555.1). Taxonomy (NCBI): domain Bacteria; kingdom Pseudomonadati; phylum Pseudomonadota; class Alphaproteobacteria; order Hyphomicrobiales; family Rhizobiaceae; genus Rhizobium; species Rhizobium sp. CNPSo 3670. The sequence goes on along the minus strand of NZ_JBXSOL010000014.1, from coordinate 39,739 downwards.
TATAGAGCGTACCCTTCGGCGCCGGCTTTGCCGCCGGACGGGCGCCGTCGCGATAGGCCGACGGACCGGCCTCGAATTTGGTTTGGCAAGCGGCCGAGCAGAAGTAGAATTTCTCGCCCTCGAATTTGACGAAGTATTTTGCCGTCGAACGATCAACGGTCATGCCGCAGACGGGATCCTTCGCCGTCAGATAATCCTGCGGCTGAGCCGCAAACTTCGTCCGGCAACTCTCGGAGCAGAAATGATAGACACGACCCATGTGGTCGAACGAGGGTTTGCCGGCTTGCGGATCGACCGTCATGCCGCAGACGGGATCGCGGATGACCACTTCGGTCGCCTTCTCCTGATGATCATGGCCGCAATGGCAGTGACCGTCGCCGTGGCTGTGGTGATGGTGGTCGTGTTCGTGCTTGGTATCCATGACTATCTCCTATGCCCGAAGGGCAGTTGGAGAGGCTTATCCACCTTCCAGCAACTGGAAGGTCAAGCACCAAATTTAACGATGTCGATTTATCGAAAACTGCCGCTTCGCGTGTCGCTGTGGTGGCATTGCCGGATTTCTCAGGTCCCGCCCGATCCTCAAATCGGGCTGATCAGACCGAGCGGCTGGCTCCCGAGCAGTGCGGCCACCGAAATGCTGCCTCCCGGCTCGATCGTTTTTCCGGTCACGAGATCCGCCTTCAACCCATGAAGAGGGGAGGGGACCGCGATCGCCGTATCTTCCCAGAACTCCGGGCCGGCAAAAAGCGCGCCGGGATCGAGCCAGCCGAACATCAGCCGCGGGGCGACGGTGATCGCGAATTCGCTGTTGTGCACGCGGGCAAAGGCCAGCACGTGATCACGGCGGCTGCCGGTCGTCTTCAACGGCAGATAGTCACCCCGGGCAAAGAGAACCGGGTGCCGCTGGCGCAGCTGCAGGCCGATTGCGATGATGCGCTGCTTCAAGGCCGCCGCCTGAAGCTTGGCGATCGGTCCGGCTTCATCAAGCCAGGCGGCCAGCTGTGCATGATCGACCGGCCGGCGATTATCGGGATCGACAAGACTGAAATCGAAGCCTTCCGCGCCTTGGTAAATGTCGGGAATTCCCGGCGCGGTCAGCTTGAGCAGCGTCTGCGAAAGGCTGTTCACGTACCCCGCCGCAATGAAGGGCTGCAGCACTCTTTCGAAATCTTCCATAAAGGCGTCATTGTCCGGCGACACCAGCGCCGCCGCATAGGCTGTGATCGCCTCCTCGTAAGCGTTATCCTGTTCGGTCCAGTCGCTGCGCAATTTTGCCTCGCGCACCGCCTTGACCGCGTAGTCGGTGAAGCGCGCGCGAAGGTCTTCCCTTTGTGCTCTGTCGAATTCCTCTGGCCAGACGCCGGCGAGCGCCTGATACAGCATCCATTCGGTGTTCGTCTCCGGCGCTGCACCATCCGGCAGATGCTTCAGCCACGGCCGGTTCATGTCGCGCCACCGCCCTACCGCCTGAGCAAAAACATCCGCACCCTCGCTCAAGACATAGAGCCGCGCGCGTGCATCCTCGCCGCGTTTGGTGTCGTGAGTGGAGCTTGCCGAAAGCCCGTGCGGCTGCAGCCGCGCCCGCTCGGCCATGCGACGATGGAATCCTTCCGGCCCCTCGGGTGCCTTTCCGGGTTCGCCGCCGACCTCGTTTGCGGCAAGCAGCCTGTTATAGCGGTAGAACAGCGTATCCTCTGTCGCCTTCGCCATGACAGGCCCGCTCAGCTGCTGGAAGCGGATCCGGAATTCGTGGGCTGCGTCACCGTCAATCTTGCCTTCGAGAAGCTTCAGCACGTGATCGAGCGCGCGCCGGTCGTCGAGACGCGGCATGACCTGCGATGCGGTCGCGGCAAGGACGGCCGAATCCTGCCAGCTCAGCGGACCGCCGTCGCCATAGGTGCGGTAGACGGGGAATGCGATCAGCAGCTCGCGCACGGCGGTGGCGATTTCTTCCCGGTTTATCTCGGGAAAGATCCCCGCTGCCATCGCGACCAGCCGGCCGGTCTCGCCGGCAAAATTGCGCTCGACCATCTGTCGTTTGGCTAGCCGCCGGCCCTCCTCGAGATCGCCCGCCTCGCCGGCGAGGCCGCGATAGGCACCGTCCAGTATCCGCAGGCCGTCGGCGTCGATGTAGAGCTCGCCGAGGGCGGCGATGAATTCATATCCGGTGGTGCCGGCAACCGGCCAGCTTTCCGGGAGGACCTCGCCCGCGCCGACGATCTTTTCGACGACGATGTAGGTGTCGGCCCCGACAGCTGCCCTCAGCCTGTCGAGATAGGCCTTGGGTTCGGCAAGCCCGTCAACATGGTCGATGCGCAGGCCCTGCACCTTGCCATGGCGCACGAGTTCGAGCACCAGCCGATGCATGTCCTCGAATACCTGGGGATCCTCGACGCGGGTCCCGACCAGTCCGGTCACCTCGAAGAAGCGACGGTAACTCAGATGCCGCGCCGCTTCCTTCCAATGCATTAACCGCCAATGCTGCTCGTCGTGCAGGCTTCTCACGAAATCGCGATCAGACGAGACATCCTCGAGTTTCTCCCGAAGGACTGCCTGATCGCCGCCCTCGAAGAGGATGTCGCGCAATGCGCGGTCGAAGTCCTCGCCTGACGTCACCGCCGCGGCCTCGGCCATTCGGGTTGCGACCGGATCATCGAGCCGATTTGCGATCGCGCCGTAGCTGCCGGGTTTGACCGGCAATAGCGTCTGAAAATATGCCAAGGCGAAGTTGCCGTGCATCTCGTCGCGCACGAGGCGCAGTTCGCCTGAAGCCAGCGCCTCTTCGAAATCCTGGCCGAGTTGCGGCAGGGTCAGCGGCTCGCCCCAGTCGATGTCGAAATGGCTGGCATAGGCGCTCTGCGGGCCGAAGGTCAGCACGTCCCGCCACCAGGCGTTGTCAGGCGAAGCGGCCATATGGTTCGGAACGATGTCGAGAACCAATCCCATGCCCGCCGAGGCGAGGCGCTCCGTCAGCCGATCGAACCCCGCGCGGCCGCCAAGCGCCGGATCGATCTCATTGGCGTCGATGACGTCATAGCCGTGAGTCGAGCCGCTGACGGCGGTGAAGATCGGTGAGGCATAGAGATGGCTGATGCCGAGCGTCTTGAGATAGGGAACGAGGTCGCAGGCACGATCAAAAGTCATGCCGTTGCGGAACTGTATCCGGTAGGTCGCTGTCGGAAGAGTCATGAGGCCGTCTGACGTTGGAGGGAGACCTTTTCCAACGGTTGTCGGACTAATTTGGTTCCTTCAGTCGATGAAAACGCCGACACTTGCGGCGCGTCCGACTGAATCGATGACGGTCAGTTTCGAATAGCCGCCGCCGTCGGGCAGCCATTGCTGGGTGCGACGGCGCGAGAGATCGGGTAAGGGCTTGCCGTTGGCAAGCCAGCGGAAGGGCGCACGGCCGCCCTGCAGCTTCAACAGCAGCGGCGACAGATCGCCCCCCTTCGCGCCGAGATCGATATGGGCGCCCTCGGGCGGATAGACGATCAGCGGCGCTGGCTCGCGGCCGGAAGCGACGAGCAGGCCACTGGCATTCAGCGCAAAACGCCGCTGGCTGATCGGCAGCTCCGACTGAGCGATGCGCACGGCGCCTGCCGGCGGGCGGGGCAGGGGCGTGGTGGCGATGCCGGATTTGGCGAAAGCCTCGAACAGGATCGGCGCGGCGGTGCCATAGCCGGTCAGACCGGGCACGGCGCTGTTATCGGGCCGTCCGACCCAGACGCCGAGCACATACCGGCCGTCATAGCCGACCGACCAGGCGTCGCGATAGCCGTAGCTCGTCCCGGTTTTATAGGCGATGCCGCGCTGCGGCGCGCCGGCGGGGGGAATGACGCCGGAGAGGATATCGGCGACGTTCCAGACCGCGACCGGTTCCAGCAGCGGTTCGCCGTCGAGCTTGCCCGGTGTGCCGGTGACACCGTCGCCGAGCCGTGCCGGCTGGCCGCGGTTGGCGAGCGCCGTGTAAAGCTGCACCAGATCCTTCAGCGTGATGCCGACGCCGCCAAGACCGATCGCCAGTCCGGGCGTCTCGTTCGGCGGCAGGACCGGGCGAACCTCGGCGCGACGGAAGCGCACCAGCAGCCGCGACGGCCCGACGGCGTCGAGCAGCTTGACGGCCGGCACGTTCAAGGAGAGCTGCAAGGCCTCGCGCACGGTGACATCGCCTTGGTAGCTCATGTCGAAATTGCGCGGCCGGTAGCCGAAGAAGTCGGCGGGCCGGTCTTCGATGATCGTCTCCTGGGAAACGAGGCCCTGCTCGAAGGCGAGCCCGTAGATGAAGGGCTTCAGCGTCGAGCCCGGCGAGCGGTTCACGCGGGTCATGTCGATCCAGCCGGAGCGGCTGGCATCGAAATAATCGGCCGAGCCGACCTCGCCGACGATCGCACCGGTCTGCGCATCCGCCATTACCATGGCGAGCGAAAGCTTCGGGCCGAGTTTCGTCGTCGCGGCGCGCGCGACGGATTCCAGCCCCTGCTGCACCTGCTTCTTCAGCGTCGTCCGATGCTTGAGGACCAGAGGCTCCTTGCGCAATGCGGCTTCGCCGACATGGGCGGCAAGGGCAGGCAGTTGCAGGCGCCGCGGCGGAATGGCGACAGCTTCGGCCCGTTCCGCCTCGCCATCGCCGACGGCTTCGGCCACTGCGACGCGGTCGAGCACGCGCTTGCGTGCCTCCTGCGCGGCATTGAGATTGCGGTCCGGCCGACGCCGTTCCGGCAATTGCGGCAGGGCGACGAGCAGCGCCGCCTCGGCCACTGTCAGGCGGCGCGGCTCCTTGCCGAAATAGGCAAGGCTTGCGGCGCGCACGCCCTCGAGGTTGCCGCCATAGGGCGCATGCGTCAGATAGAGGTCGAGGATCTCTTCCTTCGACAGCCGCCGTTCGATCTGCACGGCGCGTGCGAGCTGCAGAAGCTTTGCTGAAAACGAGCGTTCGGCGCGCGGCTCGATCAGCCGGGCCACCTGCATCGAAAGCGTCGAGGCGCCGGAGACGATGTGGCCGTTGCGGACGAACTGCAGGCTGGCGCGCCCGAGCGCCCAGATATCGATGCCGCGGTGATCGTAGAAACGCTGATCCTCATAGGCAACAAGCATGCGCAGAAATTGCGGATCGACGTCGGCGACCACAGTCTTCAGCCGCCAACGGCCCTCCGGCGTCGCGAAAGCGCGCAACAGCTGCCCATCGGCATCCAGCACCTCGGGTGAAACCACAGCCGCCTTGTCGAGCGGCGGCGGAAAGGCGCGGTCGGCGGCGTCGAGCACGAGGAGAGCCCCGCCGGCAAGAAGGATGCCGGCGGCGGAGCCGATCGCGAGCTTGTGCCACAGCCTCATTTTTGCGCTGCTACGACCTCCATCTTGCCGGTCGCCGTGCGGGCCGAAAGCTCCGGCCGGTACATGTCCTCGACGCTTGCCGCCGGATGGTCGTAGGTGCCGGGGGTGACGGCGCGCACGACATAGGCGACGTTGAATTCACGCTCGTCGCCCGGCGCGCGGTTGAAGGCGGCGACAAAGCGGTCATAACGGAACTCGGTATGGGCGGCTGATATTTCGCCGATCCAGTCGAAATTCGTCATCTGGGCGCTGTCGACGAGATTCGGATTGTCGATCTCGAAGCCGGCCGGCAGAAGGTCGGTGATAACGATGCGCGATTGCCAGTCATTGGTCTCGCGCACGTGGATTACGACCACGTAGCGCTCGTTCTGCTTCGCCTCGCTGATATTGGCCCCCTCGCCGTCGAGCGTGTAATAGCTGCGCTCGATGAGGAAGCCGTCGCCGCCGGCCGGCAGCGGCACGGTGGGGGCGGCGACTGTGGTGACGACAGCGGAGACGGAGTCGTTCGTCTGGTTGGTCAGCGTCAGCGGATGATCGGCGAGCGCATCGCCGGTCATGCGTGCCATATAGGCGCCGCTGTGGGCGGCGCCATTGACATCGATCTTCAGACCGTCATCACCGCCCTGGAGGGCGCGCGCGGCAAGCAGCATCGAGGCCTCTTCCTGGGTGCTCTTATATTTGCTGCGGCCCCATTCCTTGGCAACGGCCTTGGCGAGATCCGGGATGACAGGCGGTACCGGCCGGCTTTCGGCGGCGAGCGCCAGGATCGCCGCGCCGTCGCGCAGGATCGTGCCGTAATCGGTGCGCGACAGGTTGACGCGCGACACCATCGATTGCTGCGACATCTGCAGCGCGTCGATGAAAATGTTCTTCGAACGCTGGGCGTCGCCATAAAGCGCCAGTGCGGCGGCGATATGCGCCTTGGCAAGCGGCGTCGGGAAGTCGTTGATCATCGTATCGGCGTAATAACGCAGATCGCTGATCGCGGCCTTCTTGTTGCGGGCAAGCACGTAGATGGCATAGGCGATCTGGTCGCCCTGGCCCTTGATGTCGGTGGTGTAGGAAAGCGTGTTCTGCAGGTTTTCGAGCGCCTGCACAAAGGCCTTTTCCGGCACGTCATATTTCATTTCGCGGGCCCGCGTCAGGAAATCGGTGACGTAGGAATCGAGCCAGACGTCGCCGGAATCCGGACCCCAGAGGCCGAAGCTGCCGGCCGAGGCCTGGTAGGAGAGCACGCGATAGATTGCGTCCTGCACTCTGCTGTGAACGTCGTCATCATTTTCGATGCCGGCCTGTTTCGCCACTTCGGCGAAGTAGAGCAGCGGCAGCGCCCGGCTGGTGGTCTGCTCGGCGCAGCCGAAAGGGTAGCGGTCGAGCGTCATCAGCAGCGCCGGAATGTCGAAGGCCGCCGAACGGGTGACGTTGACGCTGATCGAGGCGCCGGGCAGCACGCTGTCGGCCAACAGGTTCTTGTCCACCGTCAGCTTGGCGCCCGGCTTCAGCGCCAGCACCCTGCGTTGGGTGATCGGCAGGGATGAGGGGCGCACCGGCACGTCGATGACCTGGTCGAGTGAAAGGCCGGAGGCGTCCGAAAGGTTGATCGAGACGCTGCCGGCGCCCGGCTGATTGCCGATGAGCGAAAGCGTCAGTTCGGATTTCCCCCCGGCTTCGAGGCGGATCGTCTGCGCGGCGGATGCTGCTTCGATGCCGACTGCGTCGTTGCCGGTCAGCTGCAGCTTGTAGTCGCCGGCCGGCGCATCGGTATTAGCGATGTCGAGGCGCAGATTGGCCTTGTCGCCGGGAGCGAGGAATTTCGGCAGGCTCGCCGTCACCACCACGGGATCGCGGATGATGACGTCCTTGACGCCGTGGCCGACGCCAGTCTTCGACCAGGCGACTGCCATGACGCGCGCCGTGCCGTTGAACTGCGGAATGTCGAAGGAGACCTTCGCCTTGCCCTCGGAGTCGAGCTTGACCGGGCCGGAGAAGAAGGCGACGAGCTTCTGCGTCGGCGGGCTTGCCTGCAGCGCAATGGCGCCACCGTCGCCGCCGCTCCTGAGCTTGCCGGTCGCGCCCAGCGAGCCGTCGATCAGCCTGCCATAGAGGTCGCGGATCTCGAGACCGAGCTGACGCTGGCCGAAGTACCAGTCTTCTGGGTTCGGCGGTTCATAACGCGTCAGGTTGAGAATGCCGACATCGACGGCGGCAACCGTCACATAGGCATCCTCGTTGGCGCCGGCGCTGGTTACCTGCAGGCCGATATCAAGCGGCCCGCGCGGCAGCATCTTTTCCGGCGTATCGATCTTTACCGCAAGTGCACGCTGTTCGGGATCGACCTTCAGCCATTTTATGCCGATCGAGCGCATCGGCATGTGGTTGTCCTGCGCGTCGCCTGGGCGAAAGAGCGTCGCCGTGACATAGGCGCCGGCGCCCCAGTCTGCCGTGACTGGGATGTCGATCTCGCCTCCGGTCTCGCCGATCGTGGCGTTCTCTACGGCCACGAGCTTTTCGGTTCCGGCCGTCACCATCAGTTCGCCGCCATAGCGCGACGTGATTTTCAGCTTGGCTGTTTCGCCGATCTTGTAGCTGTCCTTGTCGAGGGCGATTTCCAGGCCATCCGGCGTTTCGGTCGAGGTCGAGGCGACGAACCAGCCGGCGTCGAATTCGACGCTGGACGTAGGGCCGTCGGCATCAGGGCTTTCCACTTCGAGGCGGTAGCGGCCCCAGGTTACCGGCACGGAAATCTTGCCGCCATCCATCGTCGCGTCGACGCTGCCGTTGGAAACCTGCTCGGCGGTATAGACCGGCTCGTATTTCCAGGCCGTCCCTTCGCGGTACCATTGGTATTCGCGGTTGAGGCTGTAGAACTTCCAGCGCAGGTCCTTCATCTCCTGCTTCTGTCCGTTAGCATCGACTCCAATCACCGTGAAATTGGCGATGGAATTCTCGGGCAACTCGTCGGAAAATTCCGGCTTGATACCGATCGAGGCGCGCTCGTTCTTAACCGGAAGGACAAGCGAGCGCTCGATGGCACGCCCGCCTGCTTCCTGCATGCGTATATAGACGGTGGCGTTGAGCAGCTGCGTCGTTGCCGGCAGGTCGCCGACGGTGAGGTCCGTCGAAGCTTCGCCGTTTTCGTCGAGTTCCGGCAGTCCTTCGATCGGTAGACGCGAATCCTCGTTCGCCTCCTCGTCGGCAAGCCCGAAGAGGTAGCCCTTATAGGCGGCGCTCTCACGCGTGGGCTTGACGACGACGTCGCCCTCGAGCGTCAGGCCGACGGCCGGCGCGCCATAGAGATACTTGCCTGAGATGGTGATGTTCGCCGGCGTATCCGGGCCGATCTCCTTGGCTTCGGTCTTGATCTCCATGTCGGTGCGATCGGGCACGAAGTCGTCGACGAGGAAACTTTTGCTGGCGATCGCGCTGCCCTTCGGATCGGTGTAGATGTTCATCGTCCAAGTGCCGCGCATGGCGTTTGCCTGGGTGGTGAAATCGACGGAATAACCGCCGAGATTGCTGGTCTGGCTGACGATCCGGCGGTCTTCGACGCCATCAGGGCGGCTGAAGATGAAGGTCAGCGGCAGGTTCTCGATGGCGTTGCCGTCGGTGTCGCGGGCAAGCGCCTGAGCGTGGACCGTTTCGCCGGCGCGGTAGATGCCGCGTTCGGTAAAGGTCAAGACGTCGATCGCGCCCGGTGAGGCGCGGCCGGTGACGCCGCGGTCGGAGAGATCGAAGCCGGCGCGCGTCATGTCGAGGAAGACGTAGTCCGAGGCGCCGTTTTTCGCGGTGATGACGGCGGGTGTCAGGGCCGCCGTGCCGCGGATGAGGCCGGCAGTGAAGGTGGCGCGGCCGTTTTCGTCGGTGGTGGCGGTGCCGAGCACTTCATTGTTCTTGGCAAGCAGCTGCAATTCGACGCCCGATATCGGCTTGGCCGAGGCGAGCGAACGGGTAAAGACATTGAGCCCGTCGGTGCCGGCATAGGTGGTGACGCCGATGTCGGAGACGAGGAACCATTGCGTCGCCTGCGAATCCCACTCCTGCGTCGGTCCATTCGGCGCCGTCGCCGTCATCACGTAGATGCCGGGCTTGCGCTCGGGCAGCGCCTCGTCGACGGGGAAGCTGGTGATGATGTCCTTGTTGAGCTCGTTGGCGATGTCGATCGAACCCTGCCAGACGAGTTCGCCGCTTTGATCCTCGATATTCTGGGCGCTGTAGCCGTCGAGCTGGCTCAGGAACTGCGAGTTGGTCAAGAGCGGCGCGATGGCGCGATCGCCGATACGGTAGAGCTTGAGATTGGCGGAAGTCAGGTTGACCGAAACGATCGGGATGCCGCGGCGCGCCGTCGAGGGCAGCACGAAGCTGTCGCCGGTGAAGCGCACCATCTGGCTGCGGTCCTTGATATAGACGTCGATGGTAACAGGTGCATCGAGCGTCTCGTCGACCGACGACGGCAGGCCGTTGCGGAAGGCGATCTTGTAGGTCTGGCCGTGCGTCAGGCCCTCGACGCAGATCTGCTTATCCTTGGTTTCGACCGCCTTTGGCGCCTCGCCGTTCAGCGTCACGAAGGGCGTGTAGTCGGTGGTCTTGATCAGCGCCTCCGAGAAGGTGACGCAGGCCCGCGGCGTGGCGCTGTCGGCGTCGACCGTGTGTTCGGTGATGCGGAAGCCCTGCGTCGATTTCAACTGCAGGTAAGCCGCCTGCACATCCTCGGAGGCAACCAGCGCCAGACTCGCCTTGTAGGCGTTGAGCGCCGCGCGGTAATTTGCGTTTCGATCCAGGGCGTCGGCGAGGACGGCGAGCGCCTCCGCGCGCTTGGGCTTGGTGCGCGTCAGCTCGTAGCCGTTCAGCGCGTCGAGCACGGCCTGGCCTGATGTGTTGGTCTCGGCGCTACCGAGCGAAGCGGCGGCGCGGGCGGTTTCCAGCCAGAGATCGGCGTCGTCAGGGGTGATCGACAGCGCGCCATGGAAGGACTTCAGCGCGTCGGCCAGATTGTTGCCGGTGAGATCGATGCGGGCATTGGCCGTCAGGCTGTCGACGCCCTGGCCCTGCTGGTCGTCGGCAAGCGCGAGATTGTCCTTGAAGTCGTGAGCCTGCTGAATGAGGTCGTTGCTCAGGAAGGTCAGACGCGGCGCGGCGCCGAGATCCGGCTCCTGCTTGGCTGATGTCTCGACGATCTTGCCGGCGACGGCGCCGGGGAAGGCGTTCATCGTCTTGAAATCGGACTTCAGGAAGCACCATTTCACCTTGGGATTGTAGGTGAAGGCCTTGCAGCTCTTGTCGCCGATGCAGGAGGTCTTGCATTGATCGAGCGAGACGTTCTGTTCGGTGCGAAGATCGAAGCCGAAGAAATCGGCATCCTTGATCGTCTGGATGTCACGCTTGGTCTCCGCAGCGGCGGCTGGAAGACCGACGGCGATCGCGGAAAAAAATGCGATGGTGGCGAAAGCAAAGAACGAGCGCACGGACATAGGTTCCCCCCGGAATGCTGGCTCAGATCGGCGGCACTCTCCTCACTCCTCACGAGATTGTCAACTCAACTTGAGCGCTGTTTCGCCTTCAAGCACACGCTTTCATTTAGTTGTCACATCGGCGTGAGTGAACGTCTTGTGATTTGCCGCTTTTACAAGGATGAGCAAGGATTTGAGCGACCCTCAGGAGGTAGCGCGATGCCCATCTCTTCCAACCTTACCTCGCTCCTCGTCACTGTCGTCGTCTCGCTCGGTGCGGGCATGGCATGTGCCGCTGAGGAAGCGGTCGTCATTCCGCCGCCGACCATTGACGAAACCGCCGGGTCCGCTACTGAAACCGCCATTTTCGCCGGGGGATGTTTCTGGGGCGTCCAGGGCGTCTTTCAGCATGTGAAGGGCGTCGAGAGCGCCGTTTCCGGTTATGCCGGCGGCGAGGCTAATACGGCACAGTACGAAACCGTCAGTACCGGTTCGACCGGTCACGCAGAGGCCGTCGAGGTGAGGTTCGATCCGAAGAAGGTGAGCTACGGCAGGTTGCTGCAGATCTTCTTCTCCGTGGCCCACAACCCGACGCAGCTGAATTTCCAGGGACCGGATCGGGGCACCCAGTACCGCTCGGCGCTGTTCGTCACCGCTCCCGAGCAGCGAGAGGTGGCTGAGCGCTATATCGACCAGCTCGACAAGGCGCACGTCTTCCCGCAGCCGATCGTCACCAAGGTGTCCGAGGCCGCCGGCTTCTATCCCGCCGAGGCCTACCACCAGGATTTCCTGACGCGCAATCCGACCTATCCCTATATCGTCTACAACGACCTGGCGAAGATCGAGAATTTGAAGTCGCTGTTTCCCACCGACTACCGCAGCCAGCCGGTGCTCGTCGGGAAGACCAAGGGCTGATCTGAGCCTGCTCGGTTTCGGGGTCGATGCCGGTGAACCGGATCGCAGCCGCTTAAGGCATGATGTCGATGGGCGTATGATCGGGAACGCGAGCCCAAATATCGCGCATCTCCGCATCGGTCACCGCAATGCAGCCATCCGTCCAGTCCCACAGGAAATGGATCCCTCCGAGCAGGCCCCAGCCATTGGGCAGCCCGTGGATCATGATGCTGCCGCCGGGCGGATAGCCATTGACTTCAGCCTCATGCTGCTCATTGGGATTCGGATAGGAAATGTGCAGGCTGAGATGCGCCACGGATTTCGGATTGCGCCAGTCTATCTCGTAGCGCCCTTCCGGTGTTTTCTCGTCGCCTTCGCGTTGCTTGGGACCCGCATCGGCAGCACTTCCAAGGGAAATCTGATAGGCCGAGATTGCAGCGTCGCCTCTGAAAAGGACCATGCGGCGTTCGGACTTGTAAACGCGAATGAGGTCGGCGCGTTGCTCCGGAGGTGCATCCGCGGGCGGCAAGCCCGAACCGATCCTGGCCATCACTTTGGTATAGGCGAACAGGCTGACGGCCACGATGAAAAGGACGATAAATTTGCTTCGCAAGCTGGTCCTCAATCGCCGAGCCCGATGGAATAATCCGATCGTATCATTGCCCGCTCTCATCCAGAAGTAGGCAGGTGAAATTCAAATGATTAAGCGGCGGGTTTTGTTTTTGCGGCTTTTCCTGTTAAGAATTTGTAAACGTTAACAACATGTTAAATGGCGAAAATCGCGTTCCACCGCGGAACATATCGCCAGGTTCCCCGTTACGACAATGAGTTTCGGCAGGGACAGACTACCGAAGCGGCTCCTTCTTTCGAAGTATATGCGTAACAAGAGGACGGATCATGGCCACCAATGTCGTGCGGCGCTACCAACAAGATGATCTCATGAAGCAGAGAGTGTTGATCGTCGAAGATGAATTCCTGATCGCGCTCGATCTCGGCGCGACGGTGGAAGGCATTGGCATGCAGGTCGCCGGCCTTGCGAATGACCGCGAACAGGCGCTACGGCTGGCGCCGTCCTCCGATATCGCCTTCGTCGACGTCAATCTCGCCGATGGCCCGACCGGGCCTGAGCTTGGCAGGCGGCTGGCGGAAGAGCATGGTATCGCCGTCGTCTTCATGACGGGCAATCCCGAGACTGTCGCCGACGGCGTCAAGGGAGCGGTCGGCGTCGTCCAGAAGCCGGTGATGCCTTCGCTTGTCGAACAGCTGTTGAAATATCTTGCGGCGCGCCGTGTCGGCATGTTTGCGGTCGTGCCGGCGCAGATGACGGTTTTTAGCTGATCACAGGGTGTGATCAGCCTGGTATGGCCGCGAGCTGCGGCTCTCCGCCGGCTTTTTCGGCTTTCGGCCTGCCATAGGCCTTCAGAAAGGTCCGCACCGCATTGCGCGCCGCCTTTTCCAGTTCTTCATTGCTGGGTGTGCCGCCGAACAGCGTCATCATCTGCAGGTCTGCATTGGCGAGCGCCACGAACTGCCGGGCGGCGACGTCGAAATCATCGATGGCAAGCGCCTGTTTGTGGTCAAGCCGCGCCAGAAGCGCGGAAAGCGCAGTGGTCAGTTTGCCCGGCCCCTGTTGGCGCCAGCTTTCGAAGAGGTGCGGATATCGCTCGCCCTCCGTCTGCACGAGTTTGCGCAGGAATTTTCCGTCATGATTGCAGATGCAATTTTTGTTGAGGCGCACGGCAAACGCCGTCAGGCCGTCCTCCAGATCGTCAGCGCTGTCAGGAAAAGTCGACAGCACGGAAAAGAGCATGGCGTTGGCGCGGTTCATCACATCCTCGACCACGGCGACGAACAGCGTCTCCTTTTCACGGTAGTGATTGTAGATCGTCTGGCGGGAGACACAGGCGACGGCGGCGATCTCGTCGATGCTGGCGGCTGCAAAACCCTGGCGGCAGAAGACATCGGCGGCGGCGTCGAGGATCGACATACGCTTGGCGCATTGTCCACGCTGCGTATGCCCCATCATCCGGACTGCCGGTGTCATGCTATCTTTCATCGAGCGAAGATAAGACGTCTTGACGATTTAGACAATGGCGTCTAGTTTTACAAGCGTGTCCAAATTTATTGACACTCTTGAGTTCGCTGCTGGAGATCTCCCAACTTCATCTTCGCGCGAACGATCTCATTGAACCCATCGCATCGGCGCGAAAATCGCACTGATTTTCGGAGAGCAGGATGCGTCGATTCCAAAGAGTGCGGAGCGACGATCCGGCGCCTCCGCTGCGCTTTTACGAAAGATCACCACTATGACGGCTTCCTTCTTTCGCATTGCCCTCATTCTCGGCCTGTTGTCGGCCATCGGTCCCTTTGCCATTGACATGTATCTGCCTGCGCTGCCCTCCATCGGCCAGGACCTGCATGCCGATAACAGCGTCACCCAGCTGACCCTGCTCGCTTTCTTCATCTCCTTTGCGATTGCTCAGCTCGTCTACGGGCCGCTGTCGGACATGTGGGGCCGCAAGCTGCCGCTCTATCTCGGTATCGGTCTCTTCGCCGTCGCGTCGATCGGCTGCGCATTTGCTACCGATATCGAAACGCTGATCGCCTTCCGTTTCGTCCAGGGCATCGGCGGTGCCGCCGGCATGGTCATTCCGCGCGCCATCGTCCGCGACATGCACACCGGCGTCCAGGCCGCGCGGCTGATGTCGCTGCTGATGCTGGTCTTCTCGATCTCGCCGATCCTGGCGCCGCTGACGGGCAGCGCCGTCATCGAACTCTCCGGCTGGCGTGGCGTCTTCTGGGCCGTGACGGGTGCGGCGGTAATCGGCCTCGTCCTGCTTTCCACCCAGCTTGACGAAACCCGCCCGGCCGAGGAGCGCAATGGCAGCGGCCTCGGCAGCGCCATGAAGGCCTATCGTCTGCTGCTCGCCGATCGCAATTTCCTGACGCTGACCTTCATCGGCGGCCTCGGCATTTCGAGCTTCCTCGTCTATCTCGCCAACTCGCCCTTCGTGCTGATCCAGCATTACGGGCTGACGCCGACCGAGTACAGCTTCGCCTTCTCGATCAATGCCGTGTCCTTCTTCGCGGTATCGCAGGCGACGGGCTGGCTCGGGGAGCGTTTCGGCCTAGTGCGCGTCATGCGGATTGCCGTCAGCGCTTTTGCGCTGGCCATGATCGTCATGGCTGTGGTGATGGCTGCAGGCTTCAACCAGCTGCATGTTATGGCGACCTTCCTGTTCATCGGCTACGGCTTCCTCGGCCTCGTCATTCCGACGAGCGCGGTGCTTGCGCTGGAGGAACACGGCGCGATCGCCGGCACCGCCTCGTCGCTGATGGGCACGCTGCATTTCGTCATCGCCGCCGTCGCCATGGTTATTTCGAGCCTGTTCTTCGACGGCACCGCCGTTCCGATGGCCGCCGGTATTGCGCTTTGCGCCTTCTCGGCCTTCGTGCTGACGCAGGCGACGATCGGCCGCCGCGCCGCCGTAGCCGCGGCCGAATAGCCGGAAAACAGGCCGCACACGGCAGCGGGTGCGGCCCCGCCATCTTTTAGGAAAGTACAACGAGCGATTGATTATCGGCGATCTGCGCTATCTACGCCTGACGATGCATTGTGATACCGGAGGATGAGCATGGTCGACGAGAAGCGGCTGATTTCGAAAATCACCTGGAAGCTGATGCCGTTTCTCGGCATCCTCTATCTGATCGCCTATATCGACCGGCAGAACGTCAGCTTCGCCAAGTTGCAGATGGTCTATGCGCTCGGGCTGAGCGAATATGCCTATGGCCTTGGCGCTTCGCTGTTCTTCATCGGCTATTTTCTCTTCGAGGTGCCGAGCAACCTCTTCCTGGACAGGCTCGGCGCCCGCGTCTGGTTCGCCCGGATCCTGGTTTCCTGGGGCCTCGTCACCGTGGCGCTCGCCTTCACGCAGAACGCGACGATGTTTTATATTCTGCGTTTCCTGCTCGGTGTCTGCGAAGCCGGCTTCTTCCCTGGGGTCCTCTACCTCCTGACGCTCTGGTTCCCTTCGGCCTATCGCGGCCGGATGGTCGGGCTGTTCATGATCTTCAGCGCCATCGCCAATGCCGTCGGCGCACCGCTCGGCGGCGTGCTGCTCGATCTCGACGGTCTCTATGGTTTTGCCGGCTGGGAATGGGTCTTCCTGGCAACCGGTATTCCGGCTGTTCTCGCCGGCATCGTCACCTTCTTCTATCTTCCCGGCCGGCCGGAAAATGCAGGTTTCCTAACCGGCGAGGAGAAGGCCTGGCTCGAGCGCCGGCTCGCTTCGGAAAATGCCGGCATGGGCGAAAATGCCGGAAACGGCTTCAAGGCGCTGATCGACCCGCGTGTGCTGCTGATGGCGCTCTGCTATATCGCCTTTCCGCTGTCGGCCTATGGCCTCAGCTATTGGCTGCCGACCATCGTCCAGGCTTTCGGCGTCAGCAACACGGTCAACGGCTTCCTCAACATCATCCCCTGGCTGCTGGTCGCCGTCTCGCTCTATGCCGTTCCCGCTATGGCCGACAAGGTGCAATCGAAGACGCCCTATATCGTCATCCCGGCCTTCATCGGCGCTGCATGCCTGCTGCTGTCGGCGCTGATCCCGAACCATACGGTGCAGTTCGCCTTCCTCTGCGTCGCCGCCGCCGGGATTTTCGCGCCCCAGCCGGTGTTCTGGAGCCTGCCCTCGGGTTTCCTGAAAGGGGCGGGTGCGGCGGCCGGCCTTGCCGCCATTAACTCGGTCGGAAACCTCGGCGGCTTCGTCGCCCAGAACGTCGTGCCCTGGATCAAGGATGAGAGCGGCAGCACGATCGCGCCAATGTTCTTCCTGGCCGGCTGCCTTGCTGCCGGCGCCCTGCTGGTCTTCGTCGTCGCACATCAGCTGGCGAGCCGGGAACAGTCGGCGCCGAGCCGGGCCTGAAATCGGCCGTGGTCTCAGCCCGCCAGCGTGAAAGCGTCGCTTTCGCCTGGAACAAGCTCCATCGGCCAGATCCTGTTGCGGGCTCCCTGCGGATAATGCTCGGCATATGCCGGCATGGTGGCGAGCAGGGTTTCGCCGAGCTGGGCGCCGAGATCACGCAGCGACATGCGGAAGGAGGTCAGCGTCGGCTGCAGGAAATGGGTGCGCGGCTCTTCGCGGAAGCCGACGACAGCAAGGTCGCGCCCCGGCACGATGCCGGCCTCGGCCAGCCGCCGGTACAGCCCGATCGCCATCAGTTCGTGGATCAGGATGATCGCGGTCGGCCGCTCTTCGAGCATCAGCAGTTCGTGGCCGGCCTGGTAGCCGCCTTGCTCGCTCGACTTTACACGGATGATGAGGCCGGGGTCGAAGGGAATGCCGTGGCGTTTCAACGCCTGACGGTAACTGTCGATGAAAATATAGCCGAGATTAATGTCGGAGGAGGGGGCAGCCACGGCAATCCGCCGGTGGCCCTTCGCAACGAGCCGGTCGACGCCGCGTGCCGCAACGCCTTCGAAGTCCAGATCCATCCAGGTATAACTGCCGCCCGACGCACTGCGGCCGAGCGCCACGAAGGGGATGCGGGCTTTTTCCAGAAGCTCGATGCGCCGGTCGGTGCGCCGCGTCGCCGAAATGATCAGCGCGTCGACCAGCCGGCGGGCCACCATGCGTTTCAGATATTCATGCGGATCCTCGTCGTCGGGGCAGGGCAGCATGACCAGATCGAGCTTGTGGCGGGAAAAGACGCTCTGCAGCCCATCGGTAACGCCGAGGAAGAAGTCGTCGCTGTTTTCGACCGTCTCGCGGCTGACCTCAAGCATCAGCCCGATGACGTTGGTCATGCCCTGGCGCAGGCTGCGGCCCGACTGGTTGGCGACATAACCGAGCTCTTCGGCGGCGGCGAGCACGCGCCGGCGCGTGTCTTCATTAACGTCCGGCTTGCCGTTCAGCGCCCGGGACACCGTCCCGATCGAAATGTCGAGATGCTCGGCGAGCTGGCGAATTCCTTTCATCTGCAGCGATCTTCCTCCCTGACAACGCCGCGCGATCGAAACGCGCAAAGGACGTAACACCTCGATTGCCAGATCCTTCTTGCCACAGGACGGCGCCTGCGAAAAGCTAAGGCTTGAGGCTCTGTTGATGCTGCCTAAAGCGGTGCGGTTGCGGAGGGGTGAGCGGCAGCCGGAAGCCCGGGCTGATCCGCTGCCCGGATGTGGCCGATGGTGAGCAAAAAAATACCGAGGCTGCGGGGACGCAACCTCGGCTGAAGGCAAACCGGCGGCGCTAACCGGCCGTCGCAACAATTGGGGACTACTCGCAGACCCGTACGGTCTCGGCATGGTAGCCGCCGTCATAGCGGTTGCGCACGTCGCGGTCCTCATACCAGCATCTCGGTTCGACATAGCGGGGGCTTTCGACATACCGCGGCCCCTCATCGACGTAGCGCGGACCTCCATTGGCGAGTGCGCCGCCGATCAGGCCTCCGACGACACCTGCTGCGACGCCGCCGGCGATGATGCGGCCAGTGTTATCGTGATGGTGATGGTGATCGCGTGCGGCAGCAGGCTGAATAGCCGATCCAACAAGGGCCGTCGCGATCAACAAGCTGCTAATAATTCTCTTCATGACATTCTCCTCAGTGGCACTTGCCCCGGATAAGAGGGAAATGCGGCAGGAACGCGTTTGTTCGTTCAATCTTTACGACACGCGTTAATGCAAGTCATCCCCCGTCAGGTCGCCGATCCTTCAGCCGTCGTCTCTTCCAGCACATCCTCGGGAATATCGTCGAACGAGGCGTAGTTGAGGTTATAGAGCCTGGAATAGAGCTTGCCATTCTTCATCAGCTGGCGGTGGTCGCCGCTTTCGATGATTTCGCCGTTCTGCAGCACGATGATGCGGTCGGCTTCGCGGATCGTCGCCAGGCGGTGGGCGATGACGAGCCCGGTGCGGTTTTCGAGCAGCTTCACCAGCGCCTTCTGGATCAGCATCTCGGTATAGCTGTCGATATTGGCCGTCGCCTCGTCGAGCACCAGGATCTTCGCATCCGCCACAAGGGCGCGGGCAAAGCTCAAAAGCTGGCGCTGGCCGAGGGAGAGATTGCCACCGCGCTCGCCGAGAACGCTGTTGTAACCATCGGCCAGACGCATGATGAAATCATGCGCGCCGACGGCCCTGGCCGCCTCGATCACCTGCTCGCGGGTCGCATCTACCTTGTGATAGCGGATGTTTTCAAAGACGGTGCCGGTAAAGAGGAAGGGCTCCTGCAGCACCATGGCGATCTGTGCCCCGAGCGAATTCTGCGTCAGGTCACGCACATCGTGGCCGCCGACCAGCACCTCGCCCTGCTGCACGTCGTAGAAGCGATGGATCAGCGACATGCAGCTCGATTTGCCAGATCCCGTCGGACCCACAAGCGCCACCGTCTCGCCGGGATTGACCTTGAAGCTCACATGTTTCAGCACCGGATGCTTCGGATTGTAGCCGAAGACGACATCCTTGAATTCCACCGATCCGTCCATGTCGCGCGACAATGCCTTGGCGTCGGGTGCGTCCTTGATGTCAACAGGCACGTCGAGCACTTCGGTCAGGCGCTGGCCCGAGGCCATGGCGCGCTGCATCACCGAATATTGCAACGTCAGCGAACGGATGGGGTCGAAGAAGCGCTGGATATAAAACAGAAAGGCGACGAGCACGCCGACATCGAGCGCCTGGTTGAGAACGCGGGCGCCGCCGACGACGATGACGAGCGCCATCGCCACGCCGGTCAGGCTGTCGACGATCGGCACCATGACCTGCGCATAACGCGCCGCGGTCAGATGCGTCTTGAGATTGGCATGCGCCTTGTCGTCGTAGAGCATGAAGTTGACGCCCTGCCGGTCCATGCTCTGGACGGCGCGCACGCCGTGGATGGCTTCGGCGAGCGCGCCATTCGCAACCGAATTGGTCTCATGCGCGGCCATGAAGGACTTGCGGGCGAGCGGCAGCCAGAATAGCCGGACGATGAACAGCACCGGCAGCACGGAGAGGGTCAGCAGCCCCAGCTTGAAATCGAGATAGAGCATCACGAAGATGATGCCGAAGAGCAGCACGATGTCGCCGACTGACAGCACCGAGGTTTCGAGGAATTCCTGCATCGAGTTGACGTCGCCCTGCAGGCGCGACATCAGCCGGCCCACCTCGGTCTTGTCCATGAAGGAGAGCGAGACGCGCTGGAGATGCGAAAACATCGCCTTGCGGATGTCGAAGAGCACCTCTTCCGCGACATTGCCGACCAGCGTCTCCTGGGCGTAGCTTGCCGCATAGTTGATCAGGATGGCGGTGGCAAAGGCGGCGATCGCCCAGATCAGCGCCGCATGATTGCCGCCCGGCGACATGCCGTGGTCGATGGCATAGCGGATGATCAGCGGAATCAGCAATTGCATCGTGGTGAAAGTCAATACCGCGACAACAGCCCAGAGGACCTGGGTACGGTAAGGGCGAACGAAAGCCCAGATCCGCTTGATGATATTGCCGTCGAAGGCCTTGCCGAACATTTCCTCCTCGACGCGATGCGAACCGACCACCGCCCGCGGCGGGCGGCGGCCATCCTCGCGAACGTCGGGACGCTCGGTTTCCAGTTCCTCGGCCATCACATTCCTCCTGCGGCCATGACGTCGGGTGGCCTGCATCCCATTGCTTGTCCCCCTTCTCCCCAGCGGGGGTCCGAAGGACGAGTCGACCGCGGCTCGACCCTGGTCAGTGGCCCGAGGGCGGATGAGGGGGCCGCACGGCACGCCCTATTTGCCCTTCGCTTCCGCTCAGGACACTCGTCGCTCCTCGCTCCCTGATCGCCTCGCTTTGCTCGGCACTTCTCCCAGCTGGGGAGAAGCGGGTATGATTACGCGCTCAACACCTCGTCGCCCGGCCGCACCTGCAGGTCGTAGAGCGCCTTGTAGCGCCCGCCGAGCGAAAGGAGCGCCTGATGCGTGCCGCGCTCGACAATCCTTCCGTCTTCGACGAACAGGATCAGGTCGGCATGCATCAGAGAGCTCAGGCGATGAGCGACGATGATCGTCACGCGGTCGGCGGCATAGCGACGCATGGCGCTGCGGATGCGCTGCTCGGTGGCCGCGTCGATCGCCGCCGTCGAGTCGTCGAACACCATGACAGCCGGCTTGAGCATCAGCGCGCGGGCGATCGACAGCCGCTGCCGCTGACCGCCGGAGAGCGACACGCCGCGCTCGCCGACGACGGTGCCGTAGCCGGTGGGAAGGCCGAGGACGTAATTATGCAGCTGAGCGCTCTCGCTGGCGCGTTCGATGCGGCTTTCCTTCGCCCAGGGATCGCCATAGGCGATGTTGTTCTCGATCGTCGTCGTGAACAGGAAGGAATCCTGCTGGACGACCGCAACGGAACGGCGCAGCGACTGCAGCGTCGCCTTGCGGATGTCCTGGCCGTCGATGGTGATCCTGCCGCGGCTGACATCGTAGAAGCGCGGAATGAGATGGGCGATGGTCGACTTGCCGCTGCCGGGAGGGCCAACGATGCCGATGGTCTGGCCGCGCCTGGCTTCAAAGGAGACGTCGTGAAGCACAGTGCGCTTTTCCGCGCCGGGATAGGCGAAGCTGACATTTTCGAAGCGCAGCACGCCGTCCGTCACCGCCAATTCTCTGGCATCCGGCGCGTCCTTGATCGCGATGTCGAGGTCGAGAAGGTCGAAGAGGCGCGACCCGCAGGTGGAGGCGCGGGCAAAGGCGTTGACCATCAGGCCGAGCTGGCGCACCGGCATCTGCAGGATGGTCATGAAGGTCAGGAATGAGGCGAGCGTGCCGACGGTGATCTCGCCCGACATCACCTTGCCGCCGCCGACCCACAGCACGAGGCCCATGGCGGCGAAGAAGGAGAAGGTCATGGCGCTGGTGTTGACGACACGGATGCCGACGCGTTGATGGGCGAGCGCCAGCGCGTTCTTCGAGGCCGCCTCGAATTTCGACAGTTCGTGCTCCTGTGCGGCAAAGGCGCGCACGACGCGGATGCCGCCGAGATTCTCTTCCATGATGCGGGTCAGCACCGAAAGCCGCTCCTGCAGCTCTAGCCAGGTCGCGCGCAGCCTGAGTTGCGTGACCGAGGAGCGCCAGCCGACGAAAGGCACGAAGGAGAGCGCCAGCAGGCCGAGCACCACGTCGGTCGACAGCAGCATATAGGCGCCGATACCGATGAGGATCGACAGCAGGATCATGCGGACGAGCGCCGTCGAAAAATACATGCGCACGCCCTCGAGATCGAGCAGGCCGACGGTGATCAGGTCGCCGGAATGGACCGTGTCGTGAAAGCTGAAGGAGAGGCGCTGGATCTTTTCGTAGCAGGCCAGCCGCAGCTCGTAGCCCATGTGGTGACCGACGGATTCGCTGAAATAGTTCTGCACCATGGTGAAGAGACCGCGCAGCACGCTGGCGCCGAGCAGCAGCAGCGCCGTGGTCAGAAGCGCATCCTGCGCCGCCTGGCCGTCCGCGCCGCCGCCCATCGCCATCTGGGTGTGGTCGACGGCCCGGCCGAGAAGCCGGGGGATCATCAGCTGGAAGGTGGAGGCAATGAGGGTGGCGCCGATCGCAAAGCCCGCCTGCCAGGGGTGGCGGAAGGCCATCACGGTGATCCGCACCAGTGTATAGAGGCCTCGGCCCCAGCCTGCCGCAGTTGCAAGCGCCATCGAAGCCGAAGGCTTCGTCGCGCGTGTTGACGCATCGCTGCTCACGGTATTTTTCCAATAGATGTGGTGCTCGGACGCTGGCCCGAAAAGACGGCAAATCCATGAAGGGATTGATAGCACCATCATTTTTGCCGATTCCAATTGGGGGTTCAAGTAAAGAATTCACCAATTGGTTATTTACGTGAGGCTACCCCGCGGGAACAGTCAACGCGCGGGTGGGTTGCAGCAGCACCTCCGTCGGGCCGTTGCTGAAGCCTCGCTCATCATACGCTGAAGGCCCGCAGCGCCGCCAAGACGTGTGGACCGGGACACTCTGTTGCTCACATGTTTGCGCTCTCCCTTTGAGGAAAGGGAGAGCGCTTGCCGGCAGGTGTTGAAGTTGCCGATAACGATTGTCAGGCCGGCCGTTCGGCAGCGCTTGTGCGCCACTTGATGAGATGCTTCTCGGCTATGTCCAGAATGCTGTCGATGATCAGGACAAAGATCGCCAGGATCAGAATGCCCGCGAAGACGCCGACCGCATCGAAATTGCCTTCGGCCTGAGCGATCAGGTAGCCGAGCCCGGCAGAGGAGCCGAGATATTCGCCGATAATCGCCCCCACCACGGCGAAGCCGACCGAAGTGCGCAACGACGACAGAATCCAGCTCGCCGCTGCCGGGAAATAGACATGGCGAAGCAGGTGCCTCCGATTGCCTCCCAAAATGCGGGCGTTCGACAGCACCACCGGGTTGACTTCGCGCACCCCCTGCATCGCGTTGAAGAACGTGACGAAGAACACCAACGTCACGGCGAGCGCCACCTTGGACCACAGCCCAAGTCCAAGCCACAGCACGAAGATCGGCGCGAGCACGACGCGCGGTATTGCGTTCAGCCCCTTGATGAAGGGGTCGAGAATGCGCGCAGCCGAACGGCTGAGACCAAGCCACACGCCTGCGGCGACGCCGAGTGCAGTTCCGACGAGGTAGCCGAGCACGGTCTCCGTCAGCGTGATGGCGACATGGCTATAGAAACTGACGTCCGCCACCCAGGATAAGACCTGGTCGAAGATGTCGATAGGAGCCGGGAAAAAGAAGACGTCAATGACGCCAGCCGCGACACCAAGCTGCCAACCGCCGACAATTGCCACGAGCAGCACGATTTGAATCAGGCGTTCAGTCATGACGTTCATAGCTTTTCTCCACTTCACCGCGCAGCGATGACCAGATGTTACGATAGAGATCCAAGAAGCGCGGATCGAGCTTGATTTCGGCGACATCACGCGGGCGTACGAGGTCGACCGGGAAGCTGTCGATGACGCGCGAGCGCGGTCCGGCGGCAAGCACGACGACCCGATCGCCAAGGGCGATCGCTTCCTCGAGGTCGTGCGTTATCATCACCACTGCGCGCCGTTCCTCCTGCCAAAGCCGCAGCAGCTCGTTCTGCATGAGGTGGCGGGTATGGATATCGAGCGCGGAGAAAGGCTCGTCCATCAGGATGACCTTGGGGCCGGTGATCAGCGCCTGTGCCATCTGCACACGCTTGCGCTGACCGCCGGAAAGTTGATGCGGATATCGATGCTCGAACCCTTTCAATCCGACCTTCGCCAGCCATCTCATCGACTGCTCGCGACGGTCGGCAGCGCCGACACCCTTGAACATGGGACCGAGTTCCACATTCTCGATTGCGGTCTTCCACGGAAGCAGTGCGTCCTGTTGGAACAGGTAACCGATATCGGTCTGAACTCCGCGGACCGGCTGACCATCGATGGAAACAGTGCCGCTGGCAGGCTTCAGAAGACCGGCAATCGCGTTGAGTATGGTGCTTTTGCCGCATCCAGTCGGTCCGACGATGGCCAGGAATTCGCCATTGGAGACGCTAAGATTAACATCCTGCACCGCTACGTAAGCACCAAAGGACATGGTGATTGCATCGATGGAAACCATCGGCTTCGAATGATCCGGACGGTTGGTCGGGGGTGCAGTTTTCACGACGGCCAATTCCATGACCTCCTCCTATCAGTTGGCAGCGGCATTCGGGACTTTGCCGACGAACTCGTTCGTGTAGGTTTTTGCAAGGTCGATGTCGGCCGCGGCGACTTTATCGTTGAAGCTCTTCAGGACGGCGAGCGGGATTTTAATGTCATCCTCGTTAATGCGCCCGTCCTTCGAGAAGATCGCCTTCGCGTTCTCGACCGCCTTGACGTAGGTGTCACGATCGCCTGAAATGAACTCCTTCGGGAGCTTCTCCACGATTTCTTCCGCGGAGTGGCTATTCATCCATTCGAGCGCTTTGACGGTCGCATTGGTGACCTTCTGGATCATCTCGGGATTTTCCTCGATATAGCTTTGCGTGGCATAGAGGACGGAGGTCGGATAAATCCCGCCATAGATCGCTCTCGCACCGTCGTCGCTGCGCCCATCGATCAGGATCTTGCCAACGCCCTTGGCTTCGATGAACGTCGCAGCCGGATCGTAGTTAACGAGCAGGTCGACCTTCTGCTGTTCGAGCGCTGCGACGGCGGAAGAGCCGGAGCCAACACCGATCAGCGACACGTCGCTTGCGGACAAGCCGTTGCGCTGCAGGTAATAGCGGACAAAGAAATCGGAGGACGAACCCGGCGAGGTGATTCCGATTTTTGCGCCTTTGATCGTTTCCGGCTTTGCCGGATCGAACTTGCTGCCCTTGCCGCCAGCCAATACGAGCCCTGAATTGCGGGCGAGCTGCACGAAGGCGACGACGGCCTTCTTCTGCGATTGCATCTGGATCGTATGATCATAGAAGCCGACGGCGATGTCGGTTGAGCCGGCAACAAGTGCCTGGAGCGTCTTGGAACCGCCCGACGCAAAATTTTCAACGGTCACCTCCAGCCCTTCCTTTTCATAAAGGCCAAGCCCTTGGGCGACAGGAAAGGGAAGATTATTGAGGTTGTAAGAGCCGACGCTGATACGGACCGGATCCGCAAGTGCGGGGCCGGCGAGCGCGACCGTTGCTGCGAGGGCGAGCATAAGCTTGCGCATGATGACATTCTCCTCCTGTTGTTGGCGCCCTCCTGGCGGCCAGAGCTATTATGCCGCGCAACCCAGTTGCGTGACAGGTTTTGCTAACACATGTCCCTCGAACAGCCGGCGGGCGGTGCGAAGGATACCGGCGACGGTCTTGCCGTCCCGTTCATACAGCTTGACGTCGAGGTGGCCGCTGGGGTGCTCGATGGAAAGAACAAGCGGAGGGGCCCTCCGGCCGATCAGACGCGAAGCGACCGTATCCTCGGTGATGCAGGCTGTGGCAATTCCGACGGCGCCCGTGGTTGCCAGCGACGGATGACATTGATGCGGCATGAAATAACGTACGCTGAGGTCGCCTCCGGCCTTTGGCCGCGATATGAGCACCGGCTTTGGCGTTACCTGATTGCGCACGTTTCCAAGGCCCATCCGTTCGCCAGCCGCAATCCGCAGCTCTTCCAGCCGTTCCAGCAACTCCCTGTCAGCATTGAGTTCGGCTGCCGATTCCAGGCCGGTTGCGCCGATCGAAATTGCCTCGATCAGCATCATCGGCATGGCGCAATCGATGCAGGTGACAGCCACGCCGCCGATCAAGTCGATGGCTTTGCCGGTGGGAAAGAGCTGTCCGGTACGAGCTCCGGCTGCGTCCATGAAAGTAAGCGCGATTGGCGCAGCGCGCCCGGGCACTCCGTCGATTGCAGCTTCACCGAGATAGGAGACGCTGCCATTCGGAGTGGGAACTTCGGCCTCGATCAGCTTGCTGGTGTTGACGTTATGGATCCGAACGAGCGTCTTTTCTCCACGAACCGGAACTAGTCCAGCCTCGATGGCAAACGGGCCGACGGCGGCGAGCATGTTGCCGCAATTCGGCGAGGTGTCGACGATCTGTTGATCGACTCGTACCTGCGCAAAGAGATAATCCACGTCTGCGCCGGGAATGCTGGCAGGTCCGATAATGGCGACCTTGCTCGTAACCGGGTTGCCGCCTCCAATTCCGTCGATTTGCAGCGGATGACCCGAGCCCATGATCGACAGCAGGATCTTGTCGCGCTGGTCGGTGTCCGCGGGAAGATCCCTGGCGAGGAAGAACGGCCCTTTCGAGGTGCCGCCTCTCATCAGTACGCAAGGAATAGGCATCAGATCGTTCATCGGTTGTGCTTTCGCCGAAATTATGCTGCGGCCGTATTAATCGGCGCCGTTTGATCCGATTATTGAAAGAATTTTTTATTTGTAAAATGCTAAGATTTGGAGGATTGATGCGAAATGAGCATTAATTGTGAGATCCTCGACCTGCGAGCCTTCCTGAGCGTCGTAGAACTGGAGAGCTTCAATCGCGCCGCCGATGCCCTGCACATGTCGCAGCCCGCGTTGAGCCGCCGTATTCAAAAACTGGAGCAGGCCATCGGCGCACCGCTCCTGGAACGCACAACCAGGCATGTGTCCGCGACGGCCCTCGGCACGGAACTGGTGCCCCTCGTCCGACGCATGCTGGAGGAGTTCGATGGCTCCCTCTTTGCCGTGCGTGACGTTGGACCCAATCGAGGGGGGTTGGTGACTATTGCATGTCTTCCGACCGCGGCATTCTACTTCCTGCCCACCGTCATTCGCCAGTTCAATGAAGAATATCCGAACATTCGTTTTCGTATCCTCGATCTGCCTGCAACCGACGGTCTTCAAGCCGTAGCAAGCGGGGAAGTGGAATTCGGTATAAATATCATGGGTACCTCCGACCCGGACCTTACCTTCGAGCGGCTTGCGGAAGACCCATTCGTACTTGCAGCGCGCAAGGATCATCCTCTCGCAGCAAAACAATGGGTTGAATGGGCGGAGTTAGAGCCTTATCACGTGATCACCGTTCATCGGTCGAGTGGCAACAGAACGCTGCTCGACGCGGCACTGGCAAAGTCGAACATCAAGCTGCGCTGGTTCTATGAGGTAACTCATCTGTCCACCTCCCTTGGGCTCGTCGAGGCGGGCCTTGGGATCTCGGTGCTGCCACGAATGGCAACCCCGCGGGAAGATCATCCGTTCCTGATCACCCGCCCCATTCGCAATCCCGATATATCTCGTACGATCGGCGTGGTTCGCCGCCGCGGCGGCACCTTGTCGCCCGCGGCGGAGAGGTTTCTCAAGATGTTAATTGGCGTATGGGGCGCTTGATTGAACGTCGCCTTCAGGATCGCCTGAGCAGTTCGAGCAGACTTGGCAAGCACGACCGCGGCGAAGGCAGCGGCGTGGCCACTTTGGGCGCGGCGTGAAAATACTTGGCGTTCTCAGTGGTTTATGCTCGTGTTCAACAAATCTCTTGCCACTTTCGGTTTTTGGCGCTTTCATACACGACCAGATTGATAGACTATCGCGAGGGATCAGGCCCTCGTTCACTTGCGGGCTCCCCGTGGACCCCGAGCTGCGGCGTCAATGGCCGCGTGACCCTCATCAACGCGTGAGCCGCTGTTTACGCGTTGAAACCTCGATCGACCCCAGGCTGCGAATGAAGCGCAAAGGAGTTGCGATGACGGTTCAGGGACTTTTTTCCGGAAGAGCCAAGGCGGCAGCGCAGATCTCGGCCGTGCCGCGCATAGCGATCGTCGGGCGCGGCTTCTCCGGAATGATGACGGCCATTGCGCTGATGAAGACGGTGCGCGCACCCTTCCATCTGCAATTGTTCGATCCGAATTCGTCGGTCAGCGGCGGCCACGCGCTGGCCTCGGCCCGCGCCTCGACGATCCTCAACACCCGCGTGCGTGATCTCTCTGTTTCGGTCGGCGACAGCGACGATTTCAACGACTGGCTCTGTAGCAACGCCGCTTTCCGCGCCGCCGTGCCGGCCGCCATTCCCGGTTTCCGGCAAATCTTCGTGCCGAAGGAGATCTTCAGCGATTATGTCTACCAGCGCTTTTCGGAAGCGCTCGCCGCGCGCCGGGACATCACCGTCCAGGTCTGCAACGATCCCGTGGTGGCGATCCGCCGCAGCCACGGCAACCGCTTCCTGCTCGAAAGCGCCAATCCAGCCAATCCGCTGTTCGATACGGTGATTCTCGCCACCGGCTACGGCCTGGGCGATCCGGATGCCGAGAAGCCGGGCGCGTCGCCGGTCAGGGCCCAGCGCCTCGTCGCGCGGCCGCATACCGTGTTGCTCGGCAGCGGCATTCGCGTCGTCGATCAGTTGCTGCAGCTGCGCGATTCCGGTTATGCCGGCCAGGTGACGATCATTTCCCGGCGCGGCTTCCTGCCCCAGAGCCATACGCCGAATTCCGCCGATCCGGTGTTTCCGGCCGAAGCGCTGCCGGAGAGCCTGCCCGACATTGTGCGTTTCATCCGCCAGGCCTGTCGCGAGGCGGAAGAAGAGGGGCGAAGCTGGCAATCGGTGATGAACGGTCTGAGGAAACATGCCCGCTCTCTGTGGAGATCGCTGCCGGCCCGCCACAAACATCAGTTCAACCGTCATTTGCGGGCGATCTACGACAGCCACCGCAATCGCCTGCCGGAGGCCATGCACCTGCGCCTGAAACGCGAGCTTGCCGAAGGCCGCACGGTGCTGCGCCGCGGCCGAGCCGGGCGCCGGGGCCTGAGCGGCCTGTTCTTCACGCCAGCAGGCTCCTCTACCGAAGAGGTCATCCATGCCGAGCGCATCATCGATTGCCGCTGCCGGGCGCCGGATCTTTCCGCGCCGCTGATGCAGAGCCTGTTTTCCGCCGGTCTCGCCATGCCGGACGAACTTTCTCTCGGGCTGGCGGTCAATGCGCGCGGCGAGCCCTTCCTGGCGGACGGTTCGACGGTTGCCGGACTTTTTGCCGTCGGTCCGCTCGGCCTCGGCAGTCTTCCCGATATCGATCTCGTGCCGGAGATCGTCTCGCAGGCATATGCCGCCGCCGAGCACATCGGTGAGCGGCTCCATCCACAGGTCAGGGCCATGTGAAAAGTGTGATATTTTCGGAACCTTCTGCCCGGTGTAGCGTTAATAGCGCTGGTAACCGAGAGGGGCAGATGGAAGTGCTGGATCGACATGATACGTCTCTTGATGAAGAGGGACGCTTTCGCCTTCTGGTCGATGCCATCACCGACTATGCCATTTACATGCTGAGCCCGGAAGGCATCGTCACCAGCTGGAATACCGGCGCTCAACGGTTCAAGGGCTACAAACCTTCGGAAATTCTCGGCGAGCACTTTTCCCGTTTCTATGTGGAAGAGGATCGAGCCGCGGGCATCCCCGAGCGCGCGCTCACCACGGCGGTGGAGGAGGGCCGGTACGAGGGGGAGGGCTGGCGCCGGCGCAAGGACGGCAGCCGCTTCTGGGCGCATGTGGTCATCGATCCCATCCGCCATCCCTCCGGCGAACTGGTCGGCTTTGCCAAGATCACCCGCGATCTGACGGAACGCAGGGCTGCCGAACACGCGATCCGCCAGAGCGAGGAGCAATTTCGCCGTCTGGTTCAGGGCGTTTCGGACTATGCGATCTACATGCTCGATCCTGACGGCAATGTCAGCAGTTGGAATTTCGGCGCCGAGCGCATCAAGGGCTATCGGCCTGATGAAATCATCGGACGGCATTTCTCGACCTTCTATACGCCCGAGGATCGCGCGGCCGGCCTGCCGGAGAAGGCGCTGCGGGTCGCGCGCGCCGAAGGCCGATTCGAAAGGGAGGGCTGGCGTGTCCGCAAGGACGGCAGCCGTTTCTGGGCGAGCGTCGTCGTCGACGCTATTCGCGACGAAGACGGTGAAGTGCTAGGTTTCGCCAAGATCACCCGCGACATCACCGAAAAGATGGAAACGCAGCGGGCGTTGGAGCAGGCGCGCGAAGAGCTTTTCCAATCGCAAAAGATGGAGGCGATCGGCCAATTGACCGGCGGTATCGCCCATGATTTCAACAATCTGCTGATGGCGGTGCTCGGCAGTCTTGAACTCCTGAAGAAGCGCATGCCGCAGGACCGCTCGCTGACGTCGCTGGTCGACAATGCCATGCAGGGCGCTCAGCGGGGTGCTGCCTTGACGCAGCGCATGCTTGCCTTTTCCCGCCGGCAGGAGCTGCACATGGAGCCGATCGACGTCTCGGGCCTGGTGCGCGGCATGATGGAAATTCTGAGCCGGTCGCTCGGCCCCCTCACCACGATCGAGACTTCCTTCCCAGTCAGGCTGCCGACAATCCTCACCGACCCCAACCAGCTGGAGATGGCGATCCTCAATCTCGTCGTCAACGCGCGAGACGCCATGCCTTCCGGCGGCCGCATCATGCTTCGCGCATCCGAGGAAACGATAGCCGCAGGCAAGGGGCCGCTGCCGGCCGGCCGCTATATAAGAATCGCGGTGATCGATGAAGGCGAGGGCATGGATGCGAAGACGCTGGAGCAGGCGGTCACACCGTTCTTCACCACCAAGGGTGTCGGCAAGGGCACCGGCCTCGGCCTTTCCATGGTGCAGGGTCTCGCGAGCCAGTCCGGCGGCCGGCTCATCCTGAAGAGCACGCTGCGCGAAGGCACGACGGCCGAGCTATGGTTTCCTGTCGTCATTGCCGAACAGACTGCCGAAGCACCGGCCGACATCCCGCAAAAACCGGATACCCCGCAGCAGGGGCTGCGCATCGTCGCCGTGGATGACGACGGCCTGGTCCTGATGAATACGACGCTGATGCTGGAGGATCTCGGACACACTGTTTTCGAGGCGATGGCCGGTCCGGAGGCGCTCGATATTCTGCGCAAGGAGCCTGTCGATTTGGTCATCTGCGATCACGCCATGCCGCGAATGACGGGGGCGCAGCTCGCCGAGGCGATCCGCAGCGAGTGGCCTGAGATGCCGATCATTCTCGCCACCGGTTACGCCGATCTGCCCGACGGCGACGGCGCCGCCAATCTGCCCCGCCTGGGCAAGCCCTTCTCGCAGGCGCAGCTTGCCGAAGCGATCAGCCGGATTGCGGTTTAGCCGTAAGCTGACCGGCGCTTAGGCGCGAAGCTTCTCGTCGCCATTATCCTGAATGACAGTGCGGCCGGGTCCGAGTCCTGAGGTCGTCGGAATTTGCTGTTTATCCGTCGTGGCCGCAGTTGCGCCGTCCAGCAAGCGCTTTTCGGTCTCTTGCAGATCAAGGATCGCCTGTTCGATCGTCTCAGCCGGAGTTTCGCGCGAGGCTGCGCGCCGCCGATGATGCCGCCACCACGCGACGAGCAGGCGTCGGCTCGGGAGTTCTATCGTCTCGTGAATGAACCATCCTCCTGCCGCCGCAACGCCAAGCGCCACCAGGACGAGTACTGGTTCCGGAATCAGACCGTCGAAAGCCCGGCGTACAAGGAACGTGATGGGGACGTGGAAAAGATAGAGCGAAAAGCTGATCGTGCCCAAGAACCGCATGGGCGCCGCTGCCAGGACATGGGCTGCGATCGGAGGCTGTCGAGCGGCGAGCGCCACGATGACGGCTGCCGCGAGCGCACTTTGAAGCCCCCAGAATACAGGCGAGAAACCGGGCAAGACATGCCTGTACGTGAAGAACACCGCCAGAAGGAACAGCGTGAAAGCGCCCGTGAGGGCGGATGGCCTCCACCTGTCCCAGCAGGAATGCATCGCCCCGGCAAGCGCGCCGAACAGAAAATAGGGGAGCTTGGAAAGAAGCAGTATACCTGGTCCTGGCAGCTCGAGCAGACCCTCCACCACGACCAGCACCGCCAAACCTGCGATCACACCGCTATAGCGCTGCGGGCGGGTCAAGCAGAGCCAAAGGATCGGGAAAAACAGATAGAATTGAATTTCGGGTGGAATTGACCAAAACACCCCGCTCGAGCCCATAAGAAAGACATGGCGGAGAAACTCCGTGCCGCCGATGATCGGCTGAACGAAGTTTAGACTTTGCATGCCGGACAGCGCCGCCACGAGCAGGACTGCAGCCAGATAGACCGGATAGATGCGGGCAAAGCGGCTGACAAGAAAATCCAGGACGGTTTCCTTGGTGACCGGTCGTGAGCCGTAGAGATGGGCCATCAGAAAGCCGCTGAGGGCGAAGAACAGGCCGACGGCTTCGCTGCCCATTGTGATGAAATGCAAGGCTGTGTTTGGAAAGACAAGCCCGATATGCGCTTGCACGACCAGAAGCGCGGCGAGACCGCGCAGACCATCGAGACTGGGGATGTAATCCGGCCGGCTCATGTGCAGCTTTATGAGTTCTGTTCAGGCAAGCAGTATCGGACATCGCTTTACAAGAGATTAATCCGAAGCGCGGAGACGACCGCTGTGCAACTGTTGCTTGCCGGAGCGCTTGCACCGCTGCAAAGCGGCAGCGACTTACGTCCGGCGGCCTCTTCCGATCTCGCCGCGAACAACAAACACCAGCAATACCAGCACCATCACCGCCAGCCCGTACCAGGTGATCGCATAGACGAGATGGTTGTTGGGGAAATGGATGATCGTCAGGCCGCCGACGGGCAGACCGCCGGGATTGGCAGCGGCGTCGGCATCGATGAAATAGGGCGCGACCGCGCCGAGGCCGCGCTTTTGGGCGATCGCGGCGACATCGCGCGAATACCAGCGGTCGGCGGCGACGTCGTTTGATTGGAGCAGCGATCCCTTCGGCTCGGTCATCCGCAGCAGCCCGGTGATCTCGATGACATCAGACAGCTGACCCTCGCGGCGCGAGGCGGGGTCGCGCCTGTCCGTCGGCACGAAGCCGCGATTGACGAGGATGGCGGTGCCGTCGGCGAGCATCAGCGGCGTCATCACCCAATAACCCGGACCGAGAACGGTCGAGGCGTAGACCAGCGTTTCCTTGTCGTTTGCCAGCATTCCCTCGACGGTCACACGGCGGTATTCGTCGCTGCCGGCATTGACCTTGTCCCAGTCGGCGCGCCCCGGGGCCGGCACGGCGGCTGCGTGCACGCGCTGGTCGACGCGGGCGGCGAGGTCGCGCTTCCAGCCCAGGCGTTGAACCTGCCAAGTGCCGAGACCAAACAGGATGGCGGCGAGCAGTGCCAGGCAGACGGCGAAAAGCGCGCGTTTTGCCCGGAAATGCCGTCTTTCCGATTTTTGCGTGGAGGCTTCGCTCATTGGTCTCAGGGCGGCGCTGCCGCCACCCTTCGTTTGCCGTTACGGCATGTTCTTCATCATCTCGGGGCTCATCGGCATCATATTGGAGTTGAGATGATGCATGACCCAGAGTGAACCGGAGAGCGCGATGGCGACGATGATGAGGGTAAAGATCAGCGCCATCATCGTCCAGCCGCCTTCGCTCCTGGGATTCATGTGCAGGAAGAAGACCATATGGACGACGATCTGGATGGCGCCGATACCCATCACCAGCACCGCCGTCAGCGCCGGGCTGGCGAACACGCCGGCCATAACAAGCCAGAAGGGGATGGCGGTCAGGACGACGGAGAGCGCGAAGCCCACCATATAGCTGTGGAACGTGCCATGGCCGGCCTGGTGGCCGTGGCTGTGGCCGTGATGCGCCTCGTGGGCATCCTCATGGGTGGGTGCTTGCGAACTCATCCGAGAACTCCGAGCAGATAGACGAAGGAAAAGACGCCGATCCAGACGACGTCGAGGAAGTGCCAGAACATCGAAAGGCACATCAGGCGGCGGCGGTTGGCCTCGATCAGCCCGTGCATCGACACCTGGACCATCAGCGTGATCAGCCAGATGATGCCGAAGGTGACGTGCAGCCCGTGGGTGCCGACGAGCGTGAAGAAGGAGGAGAGGAAGGCGCTGCGGGTCGGCCCGGCGCCCTCGTGGATCAGGTGGATGAACTCGTAAAGTTCCAACCCGATAAAGGCCGCGCCGAACAGGCCGGTCACGGCGAGCCAGAACAGCGTTTCCGCCTTGGCGTTCCGCTCCATCTGCAGCATGGCGAAGCCGTAGGTAATCGAGGAGAAGAGCAGCATCGAGGTGTTGAGGGCGACGATCGGCAGATCGA
Source organism: Rhizobium sp. CNPSo 3670 (assembly GCF_057784555.1). Classification (NCBI taxonomy): domain Bacteria; kingdom Pseudomonadati; phylum Pseudomonadota; class Alphaproteobacteria; order Hyphomicrobiales; family Rhizobiaceae; genus Rhizobium; species Rhizobium sp. CNPSo 3670. The sequence goes on along the minus strand of NZ_JBXSOL010000014.1, from coordinate 5,551 downwards.
AGAGATCGGCCGGCGACGGGCCGGCGGCATAGTTGCGGCCGAGCACGCCGTGCGTCGCAAACAACACCGCAAAGATCAGGCAGTCGCTCATCAGGTAGAGCCAGAAGCCGAGATTGGTGCTCCCCTCCGGATGATGGTCTTCCGTCAGGTAGAATTCAGGCTTTTCGGCCGTATCGATGGTTTGATCGCTCATGGTCATTACACCTGCTCGGCAAGCAGCGCCGTGCGCTTGCCTTCCGTTTCGGTCACCTTGCCGGCGGGAATGTAGAAGTCGCGTTTGTAGTTGAAGGTATGGCCGATCGCCACGGCAAGCAGCGCGATGGCGGAAACGATCACCAGCCACCACATGTACCAGATCAGGCCGAAGGCAAGCGCGACGCTGATTGCCGACAGGATAGCGCCGGTGCCGGTATTCTTCGGCATGTGGATTGGCTTGAAGCCGCCGAGCGGGCGCTCGTAGCCGCGCCTTTTCATGTCGTACCAGCTGTCATGGTCGTGGACCACGGGCGTGAAGGCGAAGTTGTAGTCCGGCGGCGGCGAGGAGGTCGACCATTCCAGCGTACGGCCGTCCCAGGGATCGCCGCTGTCGTCACGCAGTTCCTCGCGTTTCATGAAGCTGACGACGATCTGGATCAGGAAAGCGGCGATGCCGAGCGCGATCAGTCCGACGCCGAAGGCGGCGATGATGAACCAGATCTGCAGCGACGGGTCCTCGAACTGGCTCATGCGGCGGGTGACGCCCATCAGGCCGAGCACGTAGAGCGGCATGAAGGCGAACCAGAAGCCGATCTGCCAGAACCAGAAGCTCATCTTGCCCCAGAAGGGATCGAGCTTGAAGCCGAAGGCCTTCGGAAACCAGTAGTTCACGCCGGCGAACATGCCGAACAGAACGCCGCCGATGATGACGTTGTGGAAATGGGCGATGAGGAACAACGAATTGTGCAGCACGAAGTCCGCCGGCGGCACCGCCAGCATGACGCCGGTCATGCCGCCGATGACGAAGGTCACCATGAAGCCGACCGTCCACAGCATCGGCACCTCGTAGCGGATACGGCCGCGATACATGGTGAAGAGCCAGTTGAAGATCTTCGCTCCCGTGGGGATCGAGATGATCATCGTGGTGATGCCGAAGAAGGAGTTGACGCTGGCGCCTGAGCCCATCGTGAAGAAATGGTGCAGCCAGACGATGTAGGACAGGATCATGATCACGCAGGTGGCGTAGACCATGGAGGCATAGCCGAACAGGCGTTTGCCGGAGAAGGTGGCGACGACTTCCGAAAAGATGCCGAAGGCCGGCAGCACCAGGATGTAGACCTCGGGATGGCCCCAGATCCAGATGAGGTTGATGTACATCATCGGATTGCCGCCAAGGTCGTTGGTGAAGAAATTCGTGCCGGCATAGCGGTCGAGCGACAGCAGCGCTAGCGTTGCCGTCAGGATCGGGAAGGAGGCGACGATCAGCACGTTGGTGCAGAGCGCCGTCCAGGTGAAGACCGGCATTTTCATGAACGTCATGCCGGGCGCACGCATCTTGACGATGGTGGCGATCAGGTTGATTCCCGACAGCGTCGTTCCGACACCCGCCACCTGCAGGCCCCAGATATAATAGTCGACGCCGACGCCCGGACTGTAGGCGGCTCCCGACAGCGGCGGATAGGCGAGCCAGCCGGTCTGGGCAAATTCGCCGATGAAAAGCGACAGCATGATGATGATCGCGCCGGCGGTGGTCATCCAGAAGGAGAAGTTGTTGAGGAAGGGGAAGGAGACGTCGCGCGCGCCGATCTGCAGCGGCACCACGAAGTTCATCAGACCGGTGACGAAGGGCATCGCCACGAAGAAGATCATGATGACGCCGTGGGCGGTGAAGATCTGGTCGTAGTGGTGCGGCGGCAGGTAGCCCTCGGAACCGTTGAAGGCGATCGCCTGCTGGACGCGCATCAGGATCGCGTCGGAAAAGCCGCGTAGCAGCATGATCACTGCGAGTATCACATACATGATGCCGATCTTCTTGTGATCGACGCTGCAGATCCAGTCGTGCCAGAGCGGACCCCAGAATTTGAAATAGGTGATGGCGCCGAGCACGGCGAGACCGCCGATGACGACGCCGATGAAGGTCACGACCAGAATCGGCTCGTGATAGGGGATGGCGTCGAGGGTCAACCGGCCGAAGATCAACTTCAGGAGGTCAGGATTGGAAAACATGGAACAACCCGTTCATTATGTCTTGCGACGCAAAGCGCCAGGTTAATTGTTGTTGTTGAGCTGCGTCGGCGCCGGATCGGCGCCGTTGCCCGAGCCGGGCATGGAATGGCCGTCATGCTGCATATCCATCCCGGGCATGCCCTGCATGCCGGGCATGTCGTGCTGCATGCTGCCCCCAGAATTGCGCGGCGGCTCTGCCTTTGCCGGGACGCCTGTTGCCGGCACGGTGGCCCCAGGCTCGACGACGCCTTCACCGGCATGGCGGTTGTCGTATTGCAGCTTCTCGCGGTTTTCAGCACTTTCCTTGCCGCCGCCACCCATCATATCGATGTGCATCATCTCGTTCATGCACATCTTGCCTGGCGTGGCGCACATGTTGAGGATGGCGTCGTAGAGATCGGCGTCGGCGCCTGCATAGTAGCGCACCGGCTCCTTCTCGCTCGGCTTCTCAAGCGTCAGATAGGCGTCGCGGTTGAGCATCGTGCCCTGCTGCTTGACCTTGGCCATCCAGGCCTCGAAGCCTTCGCGGGTTAGGCCATGGAACTTGAAACGCATGTGCGAGAAGCCGGCGCCGCTGTAATTGGCGGAGAAGCCTTCATATTCGCCCTCCCGGTTGATGACGGCGTGCAGCTTCGTCTCCATGCCGGGCATGGCGTAGATCTGGCCGGCAAGAGCCGGGATGTAGAAGGAGTTCATCACCGAGGAGGCGGTGATCTTGAAATTGATCGGCGTGTCGACAGGGGCGGCCATCTCGTTGACTGTGGCGATGCCGAGTTCGGGATAGAAGAACAGCCATTTCCAGTCGAGCGCCACGACCTCGACGGTCAGCGGCTTGGTATCGCCCGGGATGGCGCGCTCGGCATCGAGGCGGTCGAGCGGTCGGTAGGGATCGAGCTTATGCGTGGAAATCCAGGTGACGGCCCCGAGCGCAATGATGATCGCCAGGGGGGCCGCCCAGATGACGATTTCGAGGCGGGTCGAATGATGCCATTCCGGCGCGTAAGCGGCGGCCGTGTTGGAGCGGCGGTAGCGCCAGGCGAAGAGCAGCGTCAGGAAGATCACCGGGACGATGATCAAAAGCATCAGCACCGTCGAGATGACGATGAGATCGCGCTGTTGCACGGCGATGTCGCCTGAGGGCGCCATGACCACCATGTTGCATCCTGCCAGGAAAAGCAGCGGCAAGACGGATAGAAGGCGGGAAAACTTCACGAGTTTTTGCACGTCTCTAAGCTCTTGTTGTTTCGTTTTGACCGCGACTAAAGCACTGAACCCGATAGCGACATGAGGCGGAAAGTCGCAGTGCAGCAAAGATGCCGCAGTGCGGCAGAAATCATGTTGCGCTACGGCTTTGAAATCCTGATGAGATCGAGAAGGATTTTTTGCGCGCGCATGTCCCCTCAATATATCCGCAAGAGACGGCCAGGCCAGCTTTTGCACCGGAAAATTAGCGGCTGGGGCCACGCAATTTTTCCTGACACGGCTCGATTTGCGCCGCGATGATGAACTATTTCCATATTGCGGACTTGATAAGCCTGCGGGTTTGATCAAGATCAGCCTGGGGCGCCTTGCCGGAAGCGCCTTAACGAGGAGGCGTTTTTCATGGCTACAACATCGCATTACGGACCGTCATCGTCGTCGCTCGAACGCGACGCGCGGCGCATTCACGACGACAAGCCGGTTTCGCCGGGCAGTATCGCCATCGGCGTGGTGATCGGCCGCATGTCGGAATTCTTTGATTTCTTCGTCTATGGCCTCGCCTCGGTCCTCGTTTTTCCGCAGCTCGTCTTTCCCTTCGCACCGGACAGGCTGACGGCGACGCTCTATTCCTTCGCCATCTTCTCGCTCGCCTTCCTCGCCCGCCCCGTCGGGTCCGTGGTCTTCATGACCATCGACCGGATGTACGGGCGCGGCACGAAGCTCACGATTGCACTCTTCCTGCTCGGCGGTTCCACGGCCTCGATCGCTTTCCTGCCCGGATATGCTGAGATCGGCGTCTGGTCGATCGCCCTGCTGGCGCTCTTCCGTCTCGGCCAGGGCTTCGCGCTCGGCGGCGCCTGGGACGGTCTGGCATCGCTGCTCGCGCTCAACGCGCCGCCCAATCACCGCGGCTGGTACGCGATGATCCCGCAGCTCGGCGCGCCGATCGGCTTTGCGCTGGCAAGCACGCTCTTCGGTTATTTCGTCGCCAACCTGTCCAGCGAGGATTTCCTCTCCTGGGGCTGGCGTTATCCCTTCTTCGTCGCCTTCGCGATCAACGTCGTGGCGCTGTTTGCACGTCTGCGCCTGGTCATGACCAAGGAATTCGGCACGCTTTTGGAGCAGCATGAGCTGGAGGCCGCACCGATCCTCCAGGTGCTGCGCGTTCACGGCCGCGACATCCTGATCGGCGCCTTCGTGCCGCTCGCCAGTTTCGCCATGTTCCACCTGGTCACCATCTTCCCGCTCGGCTGGATGAGCCTTTACGGCAACCAGCCGATCGGCGCCTTCATGGTGGTGCAGGTGGTCGGCGCCATGGTAGGCGTCGTCGCCATCGTCACTTCGGGCCTGATCGCCGACCGCATCGGCCGCCGCGCCCAGCTCGCCATCTGCGCCGTGATCATCGCCATCTTCAGCTTTATCGGGCCGATCCTGATCGGATCGGGCAGTAACGGCCACGACGCCTTCGTCATCATCGGCTTCGGCGTGCTCGGTCTGTCCTTCGGCCAGGCGACCGGTTCGATCTCGTCACGCTTCGGCCGCGGCTATCGTTATACCGGCGCCGCCTTCACCTCGGACCTTGCCTGGCTGATCGGCGCCGGCTTCGCGCCGCTGGTCGCCCTCAGCCTCTCCAGCCGCTTCGGCCTGACCTTCGTCGGATACTACCTGCTCTCCGGCGCCATCTGCACGCTGGCGGCACTCGCCTTTAGCAAGGCGCTGGAACAGCGCGAATAGGCGGAATGACGGCACGTCCGCGCTCCAGACCCGGCCCAAAATCCGGCCGCTGCCACCGATCGGGGTCGAGCCACGGGGCTCGATCCGCTTTCGGACCTCTGTAAACGAGCGAAGGATATGCCGCGCCGTCCTAGCGCTGGTTTGCCTCACATCCCGATCAAATGCGGGCCGCTCCTAGTAAACTAACAAGAAGTCATTAGCAGCCAAATTGCTCTCGTTGACCCCCGCAAGACGCAGTGTTGTGTCGCCGTCGATCGTGAGGAGCCAGTCCGTGCCGGTGTCCTCTCCAGCCTCGAGGATATCGGCGAAGCTTTCGAAAGCGCTATTAGCGATGCTTATCAAGTCCCCTGCGCCCGGGCCTTCCTCGAAATCCACGATCATGCTGTTACCGGCCAGATTGGCGGCAAAGACGAAA
>NZ_JBXSOL010000013.1:0-190136 GCF_057784555.1 Rhizobium sp. CNPSo 3670 | reverse complement strand
CTCGATATCGCCAGCGGCCAGCTGCGCTGGGTACGCCAGACCGTGCATCACGATCTCTGGGACATGGACGTCCCGGCCCAGCCGGCGCTGATCGATCTGACCAAGCAGGACGGCACCGTCGTTCCCGCCCTCGTCGGCCCGACCAAGCAGGGCGATCTCTATGTGCTCGACCGGCGCAGCGGCGAGCCGATCATCCCGACCAAGGAGATTCCGGCGCCCGGCGGCACAGTCTCGGGCGATCATACGTCGCCAACGCAGCCGATCTCCGACCTCACCTTCTCGCCGGAGCCGCTCAAGGAAAAGGACATGTGGGGCGTGTCGCTGTTCGACCAGCTGCTCTGCCGCATCGACTTTCATCGCTACCGCTACGAGGGCCGCTACACGCCGCCGTCGCTGAAAGGGACGATCGTCTATCCCGGCAATTTCGGCACCTTCAACTGGGGCTCGGTGGCGGTCGATCCGGAGCGGCAGATCATGTTCGGCATGCCGACCTATCTCGCCTTCACCTCGCGCCTGGTGCCGGCCGCCGACATCCCGCCGCGAGGACAGGACGAGAAAGGCAGCGAACAGGGGCTCAACCGCAATGACGGCGCACCCTACGGCGTCTTCATGGGTCCCTTCCTCGGACCGCTGCAGATCCCCTGCCAGGCGCCGCCATGGGGCTATGTCGCCGGTGTCGACCTGCGCACCGGCAAGATCGCCTATATGCACAAGAACGGAACCGTGCACGACATGACGCCGCTGCCGCTGCCCTTCAAGGTCGGCGTACCGGGCATCGGCGGCCCGATGCTGACCAAGGGCGGCGTCGCCTTCCTCGGTGCTGCGGTCGACAATTACCTGCGCGCCTATGACGTGACCAACGGACGCGAGCTCTGGCGGGCGCGGCTGCCGGCCGGCGGCCAGGCGACGCCGATGACCTATACGACCGACGACAACAAGCAATATGTCGTCATGGTCGCCGGGGGCCACGGCTCGGTCGGCACCACGCCCGGCGATTACGTGATCGCGTATACGCTACCGTGATGGGAAATCTTCTCGCGAGCTCCATGCGGCCGCCGCATGAGCCCCCCGGAAAGTGGAGCGTTTCGATCACCCGCGTTTCCCTCACATTCCGTCATCGCCGGGCCTGACCCGGCGATCCATGCTGCGGGCGCCGACTGGAGAGCTGACGTCCGGCGAAACCCACCCTGAAGTCAGGCGCATGGATGCTCGGGTCAAGCAAAAAGCGGATGCCGCGAGCCTCCATCGCCGGCCTCGGCGACATAGACGGCGGCACAACGGGGACCAGCGGAGCGGAAAGCGAATGGGGCAGAGGTCTCCTTCGCCGCATGCCTACTCCGGCAACCCCGCCATACGAAGTGCCTCTATATAGCGGTTACGGTCATCCGGTCGCCGGAACGGTGGGAGAATATCGGCGAGGTTCGAAAGCCGAAGCGCCGGATCCAGCAAGCGCAGGCGCGCAATCGTTTCCACTGCTTCCGCTTTCCGCCCGGCCATGGCGTGCCCCGCCGCCATCACCCGCATCGCGCTGGGGTAATTCGGCTGGTGGCGCAACGATTTTGCGGCCCAGACGGCGGCGTCCTCGTAACGACCGGCGCAGAAGTGAGCCAGGCCGGTGTTGAACTGCCAGGCAAACAGGCGCGGATCCACGGGGCTCAGCCTCATGGCGAGGGCAGCATGTTCGACGGCCTTGTCCGGCTCGCCCAGGCAGGCTCGCACCCAACTGCTGACCCCCAAGGCAACGGCCAGGTACGGGTTGAGGAAGAGCGCGCGATCGATGCAAGCCGCGCTGTCATCGAGGTCGCCGCCGACATAACCGAGCACATATCCGCCATAGGCGAGCGCGACTGCATCGTCCCAGCCGAGTTCGACGGCTCTTCTCGCCAGTTGGGTCGCCTCGGCAATTTCGTTGGCCGGATCGATCATCCAGCCATTGCTCTTGCGGGTCGCGTAGCATCGCGCCGCCCGGGCGTGGGCGATGGCAAAATCGGGATCGCGCTCGATTGCCTTCATGAATAGCCGCAGAGCCTCGTCGACGACTGATCTGTTGGTCACCGTCCGATCGAAGGCCGCCAGCCCGCGGAGATAATAGTCATAGGCGTCGAGGCTCTCGGTCGGCTTGCGTTTAGCCCGCTCGATCTCCGCCTCTTCCACTTTCGGCGTTATTGCGCCGACAATGCTGGATGCGACCTGATCCTGTAGATCGAACAGGTTCGCCAAGTTTCCGTCAAAACGGTCTGCCCAGAGATGCGCGCCGGTCGAGGTGTCGATGAGTTGTCCGGCGATACGAAGCCGGTCGCCCGCACGGCGCACGCTTCCCTCGACCACATAGTCCACGTCCAGCTCGCGCCCGACCCGCTTTATGTCGACGGCCTGCCCCTTGTAGGTGAAGCTCGAATTGCGGGCGATGACATAGAGGTGACGGAACTGCGCAAGAGCGATGGTGATATCCTCCACGATGCCGTCGGCAAAATATTCCTGCTCCACATCGCCGCTCAAATTCTGAAACGGCAACACCGCAAGGGATGGCCGATCATGATGTTTCGTCGGAGCGGAGAAGACCTGCAGCTGCGGCTCGACTGCGGCCGCGGCCCGCCGATCACCGGATCGCTGCCGCGGTTGCAGCGAGGCAGCCAGGGACGACATCTCCGCTTCGGGTTCGACATCCAGATGCTTCTTCAGGAGAGCTCGGCAGGTCTCGAACTGGCGCAAGGCCATGTTCTCGTGGCCGCGGAGAGTGTGGATCCGCATCAACGCCCTGTGAGCACCCTCCGCCGTCGGGTCAGAGGCGAGAAGCCTCTCGGCAAGCCCTTCACAGGGCGGTTCTTCCGCGGAGCCTGGTTCCAAGAGGGCAAGGCTCAAACGTTCCACGAGCTGCAGCGCCTTGCGCTGATATGTGCTTCGGTACGGTGCGAACCACTCAGCCAATTCATCCGGAATGGCTTCGCCTTCAAGCAGATCGCCGCGGTAGAGATCCGCTGCGGAGGCGAGATCTTCGCTCGCCCCCGTCCCCAGCTTCCGGTCGAAGAGCGAAATGTCGGCTTGATCGGGATCGACGAAAAGCGCCACCGTCTCCTGATCCCCTTCGATAGAGACGGTGCCGTCACTGCTCGCCGGGAACGACCGCCTGATGTCGACCAGCGCCTGCCGCAAACTATTGCGGGCCTGCTCATTACCTCGTCCCGGCCAGAAGGCTTCGGACAGCACCTCCCTGCGGCAGCCGCGGCGGCCTGCCAACGCCAGGGCAGCAAACAGCAGCGACGTCTTGCGCGTGGCGAAGCGGACTGGCCGGCCTTCTCCGGAGATGACCTCGAGACCGCCTAGCAACCTGATGCGCATAGAAAGCCCCCAGACTTTGAACCGCCGCTCGCAGAATAGCATTTGGGAAGACGAATTTAACACCGATTTAGCGGCGGCTTGTCGAAGTTTTCTTCCCGGTTCACGCTCAGCCGAACAGGCCGAAAACGCTCGTACGGCAGATTTCCACCCGCACATCACAAGTGGAGATCGGAAATGGCTCATACGGAAACACAGCCCATCGTCAGCGCGCCGACAAACCAGGTGGCTGGCCCCATGAACATAATCGCAAACCTGATCACTGGCCTGCAGGCGTGGCGACGGGCGGTCGTGAGCCGGCAACGACTGGCCGAGCTGACACCCGATCAGCTGAGAGACATCGGTCATCCGGAGGCCAATCGGCCCGTGCTCGAAATCAAAGCGGGCCTGATCACGAACTTGATGTCGATGCGGTAATCAATTGCTTCTGAAGCGATTTAACACATCACACCATCTCGGTGATCATCCTGCCGACTTCGGCAAAGATCGGGTTGAGATCCTTCATCGGCGCCGTCGCTTCGGCGATATAGACGGCAGCGACGATCGGCCCACGGTCCGGCGGCCAGATAACGGCGATGTCGCCGAGGGAGCCGTTCGGGCCGGTGCCGGTCTTGTCGCCGACCTTCCAACCGGCAGGCAGGCCGGCCCGCAGCCTTTCCTTACCCGTGGTGCTCGCCACCAGCCAGGCGATCAGCTTGTCGCAAGAGGCCCCGGTCAACACCGAGCCGAGCGTCAGATTGCCGAGCGTATCGAGCATCGCATCCGGTGCCGTGGTGTCGCGCGGATCGTCCTTGCGACCCTCGTTCAGTGTCGGTTCGGTGCGGTCGAGACGCGTGGTGCCGTCGCCGATCGAGCGCAGCCAGTCGGTCAGTGCCGGCGGGCCGGCGAAACTTTCGAGCAGCAGGTTGCCGGCGGTGTTGTCGCTGACCGTTACCGCCGCCTCGCAGAGTTCGGCGATCGTCATGCCGTCGGCACCGGCGTGTTTTTCGCTGAGCGGCGAATAGTCGACGAGCTTGTCCCTGCCGTAGGTCACCCGGCGCTCGAGGCTCTCCTGCCCCTTGTCGACGCGGGCAAGGACGAAGCCTGCCGCCAGCGCCTTGAAGGTGCTGCACATCGGAAAAGCTTCGCTGCCGCGATAGCCGAAGGAAATGCTCGTCTGGGTGTCGAGCACCGAGACGCCGAGGCGTCCGCCGGTGCGCTTTTCCAGCGCGGCCAGGCGATGCTCGATATTGTCGTCGCCCTCCCCCGCAGTTTCCTGTGCATTGGCCGCAAGCGCCAGCGTGGACAGGCCCAAAGCAGGCAGGCAGAGTGCCGAGCCGATCAGCATGCGGCGAGTAAGGCTGGGATCCATGAATTCCTCCGACGATTCGGAGAATAGAGCTAAGGACCGATTGCGGCGGCATCTCGTCCCCGCTGCAACTTGTTGTCGGCCGCTGCAACCTTGTTGTCAGCCGCTGCACCCTTGTTGAGTAGCGGCGATTCCGTCCTCCGCCCGCAGCAATCAGGCGGCGCGCGTGACCTCGACCGTCACATGCGACAATTCTTCCAGCGCCGAAAGCCTGTCCTTGTAAAAGGCCGGATCGCGCGGCTGCGAGGTGACGACCGCGACGATCGCTGCATGATGGCCGGGGCCGACCTGCCAGACATGCAGGTCGGTGATCCGATCCTCCTCTGTCTCGATCGCCTGGCGGATTTCGCCCGGCAGGATCTCGCCTTCGGGCATGACGTCGAGAAGGACGCCGCCCGACGATTTCAGCAGGCTCCAGGACCAATTGGCGATGACCAGGCCGCCGACGATGCCCATGATGGGATCGAGCCAGAGCCAACCATAGAGGCTGCCGAGGGTCAACGCCGCGATGGCGAGCACTGACGTGAGCGCATCGGCCATGACATGCAGATAGGCGGCGCGGATATTATTGTCGCCGGCCTCTGCGTGATGGTGGGCATGGTCGCCGTGACCGCCATGGCCGTGGTGGTGTGCGTGGTGCCCATGCGCGTGATGGCCATGCGCGTGCGCATGATGAGCATGCGCGGCATGACCGCCGCCGGCCAGCAGCCAGGCGCTGGCGAGATTGACGGCAAGGCCGATGACCGCAACGGCGATTGCCTGGGCAAAGCCGATCGGCACCGGATTGGAGAGGCGCAGCAGGCTCTCCCAGGCCATCAGCAGGGCGATCAGGGCAAGGACAATGGCGCTGGCGAAGCCGGCGAGATCGCCGAGCTTGCCGGTGCCGAAGGTGAAGCGCGGATTGCGCGCCTGCCGGCGGGCAAAGAGATAGGCGAGCGCGGAAATCAAAAGAGCGCTGGCATGGGTCGACATATGCCAGCCATCAGCGACGAGGGCCATGGAGCCGTAGACGGTGCCGGCGGCGATTTCCGCCACCATCATCACCGCCGTCAGCGCAATCACCAGCCAGATGCGCCGCTCGTTGCGCAAATGATCGGCGCCGAGGAACACATGATCGTGTTCGAGGGCTTTCACTTCGACTTTCCCGATCCCGGCATTCATTCCCAGGGTCCTTCTCTCATCAGCGGATATAGGTTCTCAGCACTTCAGATATTTCTTCGACCGCCTCGGCCCGGGCTCTGTCGTCCTTGGCATTGAGCACGTGCTCACGCAGGTGATCATCCAAAACCTCGCCGGTCAGCCCGGTCAGCGCGCCCCGAATGGAGGCGAGCAGTTGCAGGATTTCGCCGCAGGGGCGTTCAGCCTCGAGCGCCCGCTCGACCGCTTTCAGCTGCCCTTTCAGGCGGCTGACGCGGGCAACAAGCTTCTTCTTCTGCAGGGTGGTGTGAGACATCGCAAACCTTCAGGTAGCATAGGGGGGTATCCTATTGAGGTTCTCGGCTGGATTCAAGGTCTGAGATGTTTCAACGTCACGCGCTCACGCCATTGACAAATGCCGCGTTTGCGGCGATGGATGCTGCATGATCAAGAACGTGCACAAGAGCCGCTCGTATTTTTGGCTGTACCTGTAAAGGGCGGCCGGACAGATCATATTGTCAACAAGCCGCCGTCAGGCGGCTTTGTTGTATCGGCAGCGTCCTGACGGCAGATTATCAAAGGACGCGAAAACCATGACTGAAATCGAAGACAGCGAAATTTCACTGATGCGCCCATCGGTGGTGACGATCCGCGCCGCCAAGCCGCGCGACCTGCCCGAGCTCAACGAGATGATCGCGCTGCTTGCCGCCCATCATGGCGACGCGGCCGCGACGACGCCGGAGCAATTGGAGCGCGACCTGTTCGGCCCGCTGCCCTGGATCACCGCGCTTGTGGCAGAGACCAGCGAAGGGCTGATCGGCTATGCCATTCTCGTGCCGCTCTACAGGGCGCAGGAAGGCAAACGCGGCATGGACCTGCACCATCTCTTCGTGCGCGACGGCCATCGCGGCCACGGCACCGGTCAGCTGCTCGTCGACCGCGCCCGCGAGACGGCGCGCAATGCCGGCTGCGGTTACCTCTCCGTCAGCGCCGCTACCGGCAATGTGCTGGCGCATCGTTTCTACGAGCAGATGGATTTCACCCCGCGGCCGGTGACCGGCATGCGTTACATGCAGTCGATCGCATAACCCGCCCCGCGAGTCTAAGTCTGTGTTGATGAGGAGATTTCATGCCTGACTTCAAACTCCATTGCTTCGCTCTCTCGGGGAACGCCTACAAGGTCGCCCTCTTCTTCGCCCTTGCCGGCATCGAGTGGGAGAGCATTTTCGTCGATTATCTCGGCGGTGAAACGCGAACCGAACAATGGCGCGAAACCATCAACGAACAGGGCGAGGCGCCCGTGCTCGAACATGGGCAAACGAAGATCAGCCAATCGGGAGTTATCCTCGACTACTTGTCAGAGGTGACGGGGCAGTTCGGGGCGCAGTCAGCCGAAGAACGGCGCGAGATCATGCGTTGGATCCTTTTCGACAACCATAAATTCACAAGCTATTACGCGACGTTGCGGTTCATCTTTGGCCTTCAGAAGAGCGGCGAGACGCCGGTCGTCGAGTTTTTGAGGCTGCGGGCCAAGGCTGCTTATGCAATTGTCGACGGCCACCTTGCCCTCCGAGCCTTTATGGTCGGCAACCGGCTGACAATCGCAGACCTCTCCTTGGCAGGCTACGCATTCATGCCGGAGGAAACCGGGATCGATCACAGAGCCTATCCGGCGATCGCAGCCTGGAAAGACCGGATCAGCAGCATGCCAGGCTGGCGCCACCCCTATGATCTGATGCCGGGTCCCACCTCGCTTTAAACAATTTGAACAAGCGTCCTCGTCCGTCCGAATGGACGCACCGCCGCTTTAACGTCCCGGCACGGCCTTGAGATAGGCGGCAATCGCCTCGCGGTCGGCAGCCGGCAGGCGGGCGATATTGTGCTGCACATCGACCATCGAACCGCCGACGGAATCGAAATCGGGCGTGAAGCCGGTTTCGAGATAGTTGGCGATATCCGCCTCGCTCCAGCCGCCGATGCTCTTGGAGGCCGGGGTGATATCGGGGATGCGGCCCTTGCCTTCCGGATTGGGCGCGCCGGCAAGCCACTGATCTGCCTGGAAGCCGCCGAGCCCATTGCGCGGCGTGTGGCACTCGCCGCAATGGCCGGGGCCTTCGACGAGATATTGCCCGCGCTTGATCTTGTCATCGTTCTTGGCGAGCGCGACGCGCGGCTGATCGTTGAAATAGAGGAATTTCCAGCCGCCGAGCGCAAGGCGGATGTTGTAAGGAAAGGGCAATTCATGCGGGGGCGCGACGCTGGTGCTCTTCGGCAGGGTTTTCAGGAAGGCGAAGAGATCGTTGACGTCCTCGTCGCTCATGCGGGAATAGGAGCCATAGGGAAAGGACGGGTAAAGATGCTCTCCGCCCGGGGCGACGCCGCGCTTCATCGCATTGCCGAACTGGGCGAGCGTCCAGGCGCCGATGCCGGCCTTTTCATCCGGCGAAATGTTCGGCACGTGGAAGGTGCCGAAAGGGCTCTTCAGCGCCAGACCGCCCGCCAGCGTCAGCCTGGCATCGCCTTCGGAACCGGGTGCTGAATGACAGCTGACGCATCCGCCCGCCCAGAAGACCATCTCACCGTTTGCCGGATCCGGCGCGCCGAGACCGGCCCAATGGCTCTCCGGCAGCGGATCGGGCGCGGTAACGACATAGACGGCGCCGCCGCCGAGAACGGCGACGCCGATCAGACAGAGCAGTAATCGGATGAACCTGCGGACCATGCGCCGCCTCCCCTGTTGCCGACGTGACCCGCCGTCGATCGCAAATCAGGCGATCCGCGCCGGCGGAAATTGCTCAGGCCGGCTTATCATTCCTTAATACGATAGGCCTTGTGACAGCCGCCGCAATTGGCGCCGAGCGTATTGAGCGCGGCACCGACACCGGCGGCATCGGCCGGGAGCTGAGCGAGGGCGGTTTCCGCGTCGGTCGAGAGCTGTGCGGCGCGCGCCTTGAAGTCGTCCATGTTTTCCCAGACCTTCGGGCTGACCTCGGGATCATTCATATCGCTGCCCGGCTTGAACTGATCGGGGAAAACCTTGGCGGTGGCGGCGATCGTCGTCAGCGCCGACCTTACCGTCTCGGCATCATAGGGCTTCTCGCCCTTGGCGATGGCGGCCATCGCGCCCGCCGAACCGCCGATCTTCTTCATCAACGCAATGCGCGAATCATGGGTACCATCGGCGGCGGTCACCGAACCGAAGGCGATGGCGGCGATCGCTGCGGCGGCAGCTACTGCTTTCCAATTCATATTTCCTCTCCGTTTTCTTGAGACCAGGGCGGCCGCTGGCCAATCTGCACCGGGAGCATGACAAAATCCATGCGTCCAGGCAGTCACGTTTTGCCGGAGGGTCATAAAAGCAATGTGATAACCGGCGGCTCAGGCGGTTTTCCAGCCTTGCCAGAGGCTGAAGGCGGAGACCGCAACCAAAAGCAGTCCGGCGCAGCGGCCGACAAAGGCCGTGGCGTCGGGATTTGCCACCAGCAGATCGCGGCTGCGGCCTGCCGTCATCGCCAGCGTTCCGTAAACGGCAAACTGCGTGACGACGGTCATGGCGCCCATGATCAGCCCCTGCAGCCAGATCGGGCCATATTCAGGCTTGAGAAACTGCGGGTAGACGGCGAACATGAAAATATAGGCCTTGGGATTGACGAGACAGGTTACGGCGCCCTGGCGGAAGGCGCGCCAGCCGGAGCGCGCCGTCGCCGGTCCGACCGCCTCGACGGTGATCGAACTGCGCATCAGCGAAACGCCAATCCAGATCATATAGGCGACGCCGGCAAAGAGCAGCAGGTTGAAGAGCTGCGGCAGCATGGTGACGAGCACGCCGACGCCGGCCGCGCCATAGGCCGAATGCACGGCACCGCCCGCCATGATGCCGCCCGTTGCCGCCAGCCCCCGCCTGATACCGCCGGTCAGCGCGTTGGCAAGCACGAAGAGCATGTCCATGCCCGGCACGATGATGATGCCGAAGAGAAGGGTAAAGAAGAGCCAGAGGTTTTCATGGTAATTCATGTCAGTTGCCACCTTCAGTTCCACGGGCCATTTTCAAAAGGCCCCGATTGATTTCAATCCGATAGGCGGCTCTATACGCAAACCCAACTGACAGTGTATTGTCAGGAGCGTGAGAAATGGAGAGGCAAAATGCGCAAGGCCTCGCGGCTTTTCGAGATCATTCAGATCCTGAGGCTCGCCAGAAAACCGATGACGGCCGCTGTCATGGCCGAGACGCTCGAAGTGACCGTGCGCTCGATCTATCGCGACATCGCCGCCCTCCAGGCAATGCGGGTGCCGATCGAAGGCGGTCGCGGCATCGGCTACATCATGCGGCCCGGCTTCGACCTGCCGCCCCTGATGTTCTCGATCGAGGAGATGGAGGCGATCGTTCTGTCGCTAGCGCTGCTCGAACGCACGGCCGACGAGGAGCTGAAGCAGGCCGCCCGCAGGGTCAACCAGAAGATATCGGGCGCCGTGCCGGCGCCGCTTCGTGAGGCGATGAACAACAAGGCGCTTTATGCCTGGGGCTCGACCGCGCAGCCGGCTGCCATCGACCTTGCGGTCGTGCGCCGGGCGATCCGCGACGAACGCAAGCTGATGCTCGCCTACCGCGACGAACTCGGCCGCGCCAGCGAACGGACGATCCAGCCGATCGCGCTGATCTATTATTCGCAGACCGCCAATATCGTCGCATGGTGCGAATTGCGACAGGCGATCCGCAATTTCCGCAGCGACCGGGTGGAGGGTTGCGAGGAGGCCGACGATTTCTTCAAGGGCGACGGCGACCGGCTGCGGGATTTGTGGACGAGCGGGTGGACGGAGAAGGCTGCGGCGGTGTGAATCAGCCGCTTGGCCGATCGGCGATGCTCACATGCGCGTCGACGTGCCCCTCATCCGCCTGCCGGCACCTGCTCCCCGTAAACGGGGCGAAGGGGATATGCCGCGGCCCCTCCGTTCCTCACCAACCTCTTGTATGGCACGTCCCCTCGCCCCGTTTACGGGGAGAGGGTTAGGGTAAGGGGCAGCTATTGCACTGATCTGACGGCAGAGTGGCACAAGCCTGAGCAGGATGAAAAGACGTGCCGGCCCCGGTCGCAGCCTAATAAACCAGCGTGCGGCTCTTCTCGCGGCCGAAGCCGCGGATCTCGATGCGGTTAGGGTGCAGCTCGACGATGGCGAAGGCGTTCTGGTTCTCGGTGTCGACCACGCCCTTGAAGTTGACGAAGTGGCAGGCGCCGGCCTTGCCGTAATTGCCGACATGGTCGTGGCCGTTGAGATAGGCGACGACATGGGGCTGCGAGGCGAGCAGCGCGACGACGCGCTCGCTGTCCCACATGCCGTGCTCACCCGGCGGATACACCGGATAGTGGTTCATCACGATGACCTTCTCGCCGGCGGCAGCCGCGTTGGCGATCTCATCACCGAGCCAGGCGAATTGCTCGTCGCTCAATGCACCGTTCCAGTGATGGGCGTTCGCCGCCTCTTTGGCCTGCAGCTCCGCCAGCATCCGTGCGGCAAGAGCGCGATGCGGATGGTTTTCCGGCGGCGCGAAGGTGCTGACCTCGCTGCCGTCGAGGACGATGAAGCGCCACCCGTGACGGGAGAAGCTGTAATAGGGAGACGGCATGCCGAGACGAGCGGCTATTTCGGACAGATGCCCCGCGGAGACGGAGAAATCGTGATTGCCGAGCAGGAAGAGCGCCTCGTGCCTCAGCTTGCCGTAGACCGGCAGGATGTCGTCGAAGCTGGCGAAGCTGCGGTCGATGACGTCGCCGAGCGTCATGACGAAGCTCAACTCCTCGCCGTTGAAGATCTCGATCGCCTCGGCGACTTTGGTCAGGCTGTTGGCGTAATAGCGGTCCATGGCCGCGTGTGGGGCGACCGCCGCATATTGCGGGTCGGCGATGATGCCGAAGCGGAACAGAGGAACAGCAGAGGACGACATGGGGCGTGCTTAAGAGCGGCCGATGACAGGGCTGTGACGGCTATATGCGAAAAGAAAACACCCGGCGTTTGCGACGCCGGGTGTCGAAGCGGGCGAAGTCGCTTACTTCGTGGCTGCTTCATAGCGCTCCAGGACGTAGTCCCAGTTGATCAGGCTATCGATGAAGGCTTCGAGATACTTCGGACGCGCGTTGCGATAGTCGATGTAATAGGAGTGTTCCCAGACGTCGACGCCGAGGATCGGGGTGGCGCCGTGAACGAGCGGGTTTTCGCCGTTCGGGGTCTTGGAGATTTCGAGCTTGCCGTTCTTGACGGAAACCCAGGCCCAGCCGGAGCCGAACTGGGTGGCGCCGGCATTGGCGAAATCGGCCTTGAACTTGTCATAGCCGCCGAGATCGGAGGCAAAGGCCGCTTCGAGCTTGCCCGGCAGCTTGTTGCCGCCGCCGCCCTTCTTCATCCACTTCCAGAAATGGATGTGATTGTAGTGCTGGGCAGCGTTGTTGAAGAGGCCAGCATTGGTGCCGAAAGACTTCTTCACGACCTCTTCGAGCGAGAGATCCGAAAGGCCGGCTTCGGCGGCGAGCTTGTTGCCGTTGTCGACATAGGCCTTGTGGTGCTTGTCGTGGTGAAACTCCAGCGTTTCCTTCGACATGAAGGGGGCAAGCGCTTCGTAATCATAGGGAAGTTCAGGCAATTCGAAAGCCATGTCAGATCTCCTCTTGGCAATAGATTGCGTCCTCGGCAGGTGAGGCGGAACATAGGAGGGGAAAGGAGGAGAGGCAACCGGCGAAATATCAAAAAACACCCGGACGGAGGAAAATTTGCCTCAGTTTCAGGGCGGTATTCGAGTGTGCAAATCGGCCGCCACACCGCCGAAAACCGCCTCGTCGGCGACCGCTACCAATGGAGATCCGATATGAACAGGAATATAATCCCGCATCTTGCCATTGCCGCGCTTCCCTTTCTTGTCACTGCGGCCCGTGCCTCTTCGGACGAGGCCTGGAAACAGCTGGCAGCCGACGTGGAAGCCAAGTGCAGGAAGGCCGCGGTCGCGATCGAGAAGCCGAAGGCCGCCGTCGATCCCTTCGGCACCTCGCGTTACGGGCTGGCCCTGGTGACGGGAAAGCCGAAGGGGGCCAAGGGGCTCATCGTCCAGATCTGCGTCTATGACAAGCAGGAGAAATCGGTCGAGATCGGCAGCGCGATGGATGCTGAGAAGCTCGGGTTCACGCCAGCGAGATAATCGGCCATCGCGGCGGTTTGTGACTTCAGTCACGTTCCGAGCGGAACCCAACCCCGCTCTCAGGAGTTGAAGTTCTCAGTTTTTGGAGCGCCGCGCCTCTGTGAGAGGCGCTAAGGCGCTCTATGTTTGCGATAAACGCATGATTTACTCCGAGAATCGATTCCGATTCTCAGGTTCATGCGCAGGGAGGGTCAGGCATGTCGGAGCGTCGCAACAGGGCGGAAGATCAGCAGAAAATCTATCAGCGCTGGGCACCGGTTTATGATCGCGTCTATCGCGGCATCCTGCGCGACGGCCACCGCAAGCTGGCCGCACTTGCCGCCGCAGCCGGCACCGATATTCTTGAAATCGGCGTCGGCACCGGCCTGACGCTCGCCCACTATCCCAACCGGTGCCGGGTGACGGGCATCGACATTTCCGAACATATGATCGCACGGGCGCGCGAAAAGGTGCGGCGCGAAAATCTTCAGCATGTGCGTGCGCTCGAGGTGATGGATGCGCATGCGTTGCGCTTTGCCGACAAGTCGTTCGACGTGGTCTGCCTGCCCTTCGTCATCACCCTCATTCCCGAGCCCGAGCGGGCGCTGGACGAATGTGCCCGGGTGCTGCGGCCGGGCGGCGAGATCATCCTGGCGAGCAAGCTCGGCGACGGCGCGGGTCTGCAAGGTGTGATCGAGGCGGCGGTGGCGCCGCTGGTGCGCCATATCGGCTGGTCGTCCGCCTTCCGAATCCACCGCATCGTCGCCTGGGCCGAGCGTCGCGGCGATTTTTCAACAACCGATATTCTGCCGGTTTTTCCGAACGGCTTTTTCAAGATCGTCCGCCTGAAGCAGCGCGGCTTTTCCTCCTGACACCAGAAGATTTTTCCGCATCGCCGATCCTGACGCTACCGTTCGCCTGAGGGGACCGCATGACATCGGATATCTTCTTCTTCATCGCTGTCGGCTTCTGCGCGCAGATCGTCGACGGCGCGCTCGGCATGGCCTTCGGCGTGCTGTCGACGACGAGCCTGCTGGCCTTTGGGGTGCCAGCGGCCAATGCCAGCGCCATGACGCATGTGACGGAAATGTTCACGACGGCGGCATCGGGCCTGTCGCATGCCTATCATCGCAATGTCGACTGGCGGCTGGTGGCGCGTCTCGCCCCGGCCGGCATGATCGGCGGCGCGATCGGCGCCACTCTGCTTGCCAATATCAACGGCAAGGTGATCGAGCCCTTCGTGTCGGCCTATCTGATCGCGATTGGGCTCCTGATCCTATACAAGGCCTTCCGACCGCAGAACAGGCGCGAGGTGCGGGACTGGGCCGTGCCGCCCGTCGGCTTTTGCGGTGGCCTGCTCGACGCGATCGGCGGCGGCGGGTGGGGTCCTGTCGTCACCAGCACGCTGATCGGGCGCGGCCATGATCTGAAGCGGGTGATCGGCTCGACGAATTTCACCGAATTCGCGGTGACGCTGACGATTTCGATCACCTTCGTCGTGACGCTCGGGTGGTCTGAGCTTAATTCGGCGATCGGCCTCATCATCGGCGGCGTCATCGCCGCCCCTTTTGGCGCCATCCTCGTCAAGCGCCTGCCGGTGCGGGCGCTGATGGTGGCGGTCTCGATGGTCATCATCACGACGTCGGCGTTGCGGATCTTCTAATGCCGTTTCGCCGGGTCAGAGATTGCGGCCGAAATAGACCTCCACGGAGGCGATCCTGTCGCCGCGGAAACGAAGGCTTTCCATATTGGCGAAGCTTGCGCCATCCAGTTTTTCAGCGCGGTAGCGAACAGCAGCCTCGTCGCCGTCAATCGCCAGGAATTCGTGGATCGCGCGGAAGAGTGGCTCCTTCGGCCAGCAGCGCTCGAAATAGGCGGCTCGATCGATATGATCGTCGCGCGGGCTGGAAAAGGTGAAATCCTCCGTCAGCATCGCGCCGGCAATATCCTTGCGGTCAGCGAGATAGGCGCTGTAGAGATCACGGACGGTCTGCGCCCGTGTCGGGATCATGGCGTTCATGGCATGTCCTCCGATTGACTGATTGCATACGCAATCGGATCTGTCCTAGCACTTTTCGCCGAGATGATCCAGATTGCGGCGCAACCGCGCTACAGGATCAACGCAAGCAATGACAGACACACAATGGGACGCCGGTGTCAGGCCGGGCTCCATCTATTGGAAGCGCAATCTCGCCGTCTCGCTGATCGGCTCCTTCACGACGATCGTGGCGATGACGCTGCTGCTTCCCTTCCTGCCGCTCTATGTCGAGGAACTCGGCGTGACCGACCATGCGGCGATCGTGCAATGGTCGGGCATCGCCTATGGCGCGACCTTTCTTGCCGCGGCGCTGGTTGCGCCGCTCTGGGGGCGGCTCGGCGACATCTACGGCCGCAAGCTGATGCTGGTGCGCGCCAGCCTCGGCATGACGCTGGCGATTTCGCTGATGGGCATGGCCGGCGATGTCT
This sequence comes from Rhizobium sp. CNPSo 3670, assembly GCF_057784555.1. Classification (NCBI taxonomy): domain Bacteria; kingdom Pseudomonadati; phylum Pseudomonadota; class Alphaproteobacteria; order Hyphomicrobiales; family Rhizobiaceae; genus Rhizobium; species Rhizobium sp. CNPSo 3670. The sequence continues at coordinate 174,687 of NZ_JBXSOL010000013.1, read as the reverse complement.
GGCAGCTGGTGGCGCTGCGCCTGTTCGTCGGGCTTGCCGGCGGCTACTCCTCCGGCTCGATGGTGCTGGTGGCGACGCAGACGCCGAAGGACCGCTCCGCCTGGGCGCTCGGCGTGCTCTCCTCCGGCATCATGGCCGGCAATCTCGTGGGGCCGCTGATCGGCGGAGCGCTGCCGCCGATCATCGGCATCCGCGGCACGTTTCTCGCCGCCGGCGGCATGATCTTTTTCGCCTTTCTCGCCACCACCTTGCTGATCAAGGAGGAGAAGTCGCCGGATCGCCGCCAGGCGGCCAAGGCGAGCGGCGGCTGGAAATCCATCGCCGACAGGCGGCCTGTTATCGCCATGCTGGCGACCGGCATGCTGCTGATGCTCGCCAATATGTCGATCGAGCCAATCATCACCGTCTATGTCGCCGAGATCGTCCCCGTCGAAGCGCAAGTGACGATGATATCCGGTCTCGTCATGTCGGCTGCCGCCCTCGGCAGCATTCTTTCGGCCTCCTGGCTCGGCAGGCTCGCCGACAGGATCGGCCACTGGCCGGTCATAGCAGGCGCGCTCGCCGTCGCGGGCCTGCTACTGACCCCGCAGGCCTTCGTCACCAGTTCCTGGCAGCTAATCCTCCTGCGTTTCCTGATGGGTGCAGCCCTCGGCGGGCTTCTGCCCTGCATCGCCGCCGTCATCCGCCATAGCGTGCCCGACAGCGCCGCCGGCAGCATTCTCGGGCTTTCCGTCTCCTCGCAATATGTCGGCCAGGTGGCCGGCCCTGTCCTCGGCGGCTTCGTCGGCGGGCATATCGGCATGCGGGCAGTTTTCCTCGGCACCTCGCTGCTGCTTGTGGCGGGTGCCGCCTATGCCTGGGCGGTACGGCCGAGGGATACGGAGACATCAAACATGCGTGCTTCCGCAGATCAGCTCGACGCCTGAGCGGGCGATCGCCTCCAGCGTTTCGCGGCTGTCGCCGGCGCGGGCGCGCACGGCGAGCGAATGCATGACGGCGGAAGCGAGCCTTGCCAGCGCCAGCGGGTCGGCGCTTTCGGGAAGCTCGCCCCTTTCAACGGCAATGCGCATGCGCTTTTCGATCTCACCGTCGAAATCGTTCAGGCTGCGGCCGAGCACCTCGCGCACACGCTCATGTTCGACAGCCTCGACCGAAGCGGTGCCGATCAGCAGACAGCCGCGGGCGGCGGTTTCGCCATGCAGGTAGATCGCCAAAGCACCGGCATAGACGCGCGCGAGATTGTCGCGCAGCGGCAGCGACGGATCGAGCGCTTGCTTCAGGACGTCCATGCCATCCTGCCGATAGGCCTCCAGCGCATCGAGATAGAGGGCCTCCTTATCGCCAAAGGCGCCGTAAAGGCTTGGGCGGTTGAGGTTGGTCGCGGCACTGAGATTGTCCAGCGAGGCGGCGGCAAAGCCCCTGTCCCAAAAGACATCCCGCGCCTTGCCGAGCGCCACCTTGGCGTCGAAGGCCCGTGGGCGGCCGCGCTTCTTCTGATCATTCATATTTGTACCACTTCGCAATAAATTCTTGACGAAAGCCATTTTATGCGAAACAGTACAAATGTCCAATCATTACGGCGGGCGGAATCTCGCCGCCTCCGCAAACAGGGGAAACCGACGATGAAACTCTATATGCACGCCGCGGCCTGCTCGCTTTCGCCGCACATCATCTGCCGGGAGCTGGGACTCGACATCGAGCTCGTCCAGGTCGACCGGAAAACCCACAGAACAAGCAATGGCGAAGATTACCTTGTCATCAATGGCAACGGCTATGTCCCGGCGCTGATGCTCGACGACGGAAAGGTACTGACCGAAGGACCGGCGATCGTGCAGTTTCTGGCGGAAGGCTCGACCCTGCTGCCGGAAGTCGGCGACATCAGGCGCAACGAGGTTCAATCCTATCTCAATTTCATCACGGCCGAACTGCACAAGCCGATGGTGCTGCTGTTCAATCCGATCTATTCCACCGTGCATGAGGAGATCCGCGCGCTGATCTCGAAACGGCTTGCCTGGCTGAACGATCGTTTCACCGCACCCTACCTTGCCGGCGATGCCTTCACCGTGGCCGACGCCTATCTGTTCGTCTGCCTCAACTGGTCGCCCTGGATCGACATCGATTTGAAACAATGGCCTGATCTGCACGGCTTCATGGCTCGCGTCGCGGCGCGTCCCAAGGTGCGCGAGGCGCTGCAGGCGGAAGACCTTCAGGCCTTCGATGCCGACGGCGTCTACTTCGCCCCGCAAGCCTATCTTGCCTCGGCCGGACGGGCGGGCGAGCCAGTACGGCCGTAGCGCCGGCCGCTCTCAGAGTGCGTTGACGGCAACCGGCAGGGCGCGCTTATGCGCCGTCGCCCGATAGGCGGCAAGGATCCGGCGGCGAGCAATCTCGCCGACCGGCTTGCCTTCAAGAAAATCGTCGATCTCGTCATAGGTGACGCCATAGGCCTCCTCGTCGGGACGCAGCGGCCGCTGATCCTCGAGATCGGCGGTCGGCACCTTGAAGACCAGTTCGTCCGGGGCGCCGAGCCGCTTTGCCAGCAAGCGGACGCGGCGCTTGTTGAGGCCGGCAAGCGGCAGGATATCGGCCGCACCGTCGCCGAACTTGGTGAAGAAGCCCATGACCGCCTCGGCCGCGTGATCCGTGCCGATGACGAGACCGCCGAGCGCGCCGGCCAGAGCGAACTGGGCGATCATCCGCTGGCGCGCCTTGATATTACCGAGGATGAAATCCTGTCGGCCGGCATCGGCGAAAGCGAGGCCGCCGTTTTGAGCGGCGGCCAGCATCGCATCCGCCGCCGCCTTGATGTTGACCACCATTGATCGGTCGGCGCCGATCGTGGCAAGCGCCCGCTCCGCATCGGCCTCGTCCGCCTGGACGCCATATGGAAGGCGCACGGCAATGAATTCTGCCGAGTGGCCACTGTCGCGCAGCTCCCGCACGGCCCTCTGAGCGATGAGCGCCGCCGTCAGCGAATCGACGCCGCCGCTGATGCCGAGCACATAGCCGCGCATGCCGGAAGCGACGAGATAATCCTTGAGAAATTCGGTTCGCCGCTCGATCTCGTGCTCGGGATCGATCTCGGCGGCAACGCCAAGCTCACGGATGATCTCGCCTTGTTCGTCGGACAGCACGGTCATGGGTCGTTTCCTCGGTGTTATGGAGTTCGCGGGCACTATGGCGGTAGGAAAGCGAAGCGGTTTCGGGCACGCCCGCCCTGCATAGTCGAGCGAGTGTTTAACGTTTTCAATCGGCGAAGCCGAAATGATTGCGTGACGACATTGTTCCCGACGAACTGCAACCTGCGTGAGGCCAGATGCAACGGGCATCTCAAACGCTCGTTACGTTGTCTTCGCTGAACGATTGATGACCGATTGCCGGCGTGGGACTGTTCCGCTTGGTGGGGCCGACGCGGATCTCCATTTTGCCACGCATGCCAGACGGCCTTCCAGTCCCCGAGGTTCGCAGTTTGTAATCGCTTATTGGGTCGATTACTCCCGCTTCGCGGGACCTCTCCGGCCCCTACACTTGCGCTCCGGGCGTTCGCAGTTGCAATCGATTCACCGGATCGATTGCTTCGGCTGCGCCGAACCACTGCTCACTCCTCGCTATCGCTTCGGCCGTGGGCCCAATTCATGTAGAGTTCCAGCGCCTTGCGGCTGACCGGGCCTTCCTGGAGATTGCGGTCGTCGAGGCGGGTGACGCCGACGACTTTGGAATAATTGCCTGTCGTGAAGATCTCGTCGGCTGCGAGGAAATCTTCGACCGAGAGCGTGGCTTCCACAACGTCGAATCCGGCCTTGCGCAAGAGGCCGATGACGCGGGCGCGGGTGATGCCGGCGAGAAAGGTGCGGTTGGCAGCCGGCGTCATCACCACGCCGTCGCGCACCAGGAAGACGTTCGAGGAGGCGGTTTCGACGACGTTGCCATTGAGGTCGCGCACCAGCGCATTGTCGAAGCCGCGGCTGCGGGCCTCGGCGATCATGCGGCCGCTGTTCGGATAGAGCGAGCCGGTCTTGGCCTCGGTCATCGCTGTTTCCGGCGAAGGACGGCGATAGGGCGAAACAGTGAGGCTGGTGCCGCCATGGCCGCCCATCGGCGCCTCGAACAGGCAGAGTGCGAAGCGGGTCGATTCGGCATCGACGGAGACGACGCTGCCGGGCGAACCGTGTTCGCCCCAATACATCGGCTTGATATAGATCGCCGTGGCGCCATCGAATTTCGCAACCCCCTCCCAGGCGAGTGCGGCGATCTCCTCGGCCGACTTCACCGGCTTCAGCCCCATGGCAATCGCGGAACGGTTGACGCGCTGGCAATGCAGGTCGAGATCCGGCGCTATGCCGTCAAACCAGCGGGCGCCGTCGAAGACCGAGGAGCCGAGCCACATGGCGTGCGACGTCGGCCCGATCAGCGGCGGATTACCGGGGAGCCACTCCCCGTCGACATGAGTCCAGGTGGTTGAACGCGGTGATGTATCGACGGCCATGCTGCCCTCCCCTATCAAGTCGGGAAAGCAAAAGCCGCAGCGGCAAGTCCGGTCAAGGACAAATCCGGGCGGGAAATGCGGAAGCAAGAAAATGCCGGAGGACGCCGCGCAGCCGCAATATTCGTGCGCGGCGACGGGAGCTTCGGCGATGGTTGCATCAGCAAAAATGATGGAATGAATGTTGGATCGGCCAGCTGCCGCATGCGATGATGACGAACCGCGGGATAGCTGCAAGGGAGACGCCGATGAAAGCCATGTTCTACGAAGCCTTCGAACAGGCGCCCGAAATCCGCACCCTGCCCGATCCCACGCCTTCCGAGGACGGTGTCGTCATCGCGGTCGGCGCAAGCGGGCTCTGCCGCAGCGACTGGCACGGCTGGATGGGCCACGATCCCGATATCCGCCTGCCGCATGTGCCTGGACACGAGCTTGCCGGGCGCGTCGTCGCCACCGGCCGTGGCGTCATGCGCTTCAAGGTCGGCGACCGGGTGACCGTGCCCTTCGTTTCCGGCTGCGGCCATTGCTCGGAATGCCATTCCGGCAACCAGCAGGTCTGCCCGAACCAGTTCCAGCCGGGCTTCACCCATTGGGGCTCCTTCGCTGAATATGTGGCGATCGATTATGCCGACACCAATCTGGTGCATTTGCCCGATGCGATCGAGGATGCGACGGCGGCAAGCCTCGGCTGCCGCTTCGCCACCTCGTTTCGCGCCGTCGCCGACCAGGCGCGCACCGGGCCCGGCGAATGGATCGCCGTGCATGGCTGCGGCGGCGTCGGCCTGTCGGCGATCATGATCGCCACCGCACTCGGCGCCAATGCGATCGGCATCGACATATCTGAGGAGAAACTCGCCTTCGCGCGCGAATGCGGCGCGGTGGCGACGGTCAATGCGTCTGATGTCGCCGACGTGGCCGAAGCGGTGCGCGAGATCACCAAGGGCGGCGCGCATGTCTCGATCGACGCGCTCGGTCATCCCGCCACCTGCTTCAATTCGATCAAGAATCTGCGCCGGCGCGGCCGGCATGTGCAGGTAGGGCTGATGCTCGGGGAATACGCCACCCCGCAGATTCCGATGGCGCAGGTGATCGGCCACGAACTGGAAATCTACGGCAGCCACGGCATGCAGGCCTGGCGCTATGACGCGATGCTGGCCATGCTTTCGGCCGGCAAGATCGCCCCGCAGAAACTGATCGGACGCCGCGTCAGCCTCGAGGAGGCCGTGCCGGCGCTGATGGCTCTCGACAAGGCGGAGGCGACAGGGATCAGCGTGATTACGCGGTTTTCATAGGGAGCGTCCGAGTCTGGGCATAAATGAAGTCGCAAGGAGAGAATACATCTTCTCCTCTTTGAGTATCATCGACCGACCGCTAGACTCACTGCACTGGGCATATAATCTGTCACTGCCTGAGGTAACGGAACGGTTCTGCGGTTGGTGGACAGTTTCCGGTATTTTGACGGTGTTAGGTTGTGGTGGCGGAGAAACACCCGGTTGAAATTTGAAAGATTGCGATAGCCCACCTCGAAGCAGATGTCCGTTATCGGCATAGAGGTATCGGTCAATAGCTGGCCCGCCTTCCAGATACGAAGCTTGTTGACGTGGTCGGTGAAGCTGTGGCCGCTGTTTTTCTTGAAGAATCGCGAGAAGGCGCTGTCGCTCATGCCGACCATGCGAGCCATATCAGGCAACCGGATATCCTCCGACAGGTTGGCGAACAGATATGCGAAGACCTGTTGCAGGGCTTCGAGCGAACCATAGCTCAGGTCCGGCACGTAAGCCTCCGAAGACAGTATATCGAACTCGTCGGTGTCCCGCAGCAGCGAGAGCAATGACAGGAAGGTCGAAAGCCGCACCGAGCCGGACTGGAACTCCATGTCGAGTATCAGCGCCTCCGCCTGATCCCGCGCCCGGCCCTTGAAGGAGAGCCCCCGCTTTGCGCGAGCGAGAAAGTCACGTAGCCCCGCCAGTTCCGGCAGGAAGGCCGAAGCCTGCTCCAGCTTGGCCGGCAGAAACTGGATGACGATGTCACGTCCTGGAATGCGCTCATCCGGCCCGAGCGGCGTCACCCAGTCGTGCGGCAGGTTGCTTCCGATGACGGAAATATGGCCCGGGGTGAACGCGCCTACATGATCGCCTGCAAGTAGGACGCCGCTGGCGTTGGGAATATAGTGGATCTCCACCTCCGGGTGGAAATTCCAGACGTTGCGTTCCCACGGATAGTCGTCGCGGCGCCAGAGGAACGACTCGTCCGCGCCGGTCAAGACATATTCAAATCTCGCGACCGTCGGCGAAATAACTGACATTGCGCACATTCTCCCGTGCCTCCCAGCATGCCCCATACGCCGACAATCAATATTAGATTGTGCAACGCACACAAGAAATCATGAATAAATTCGGTATTTCGCGCATGAGAGTATCAGTATTGCGCAACGGCCGCGCTTGTGTCCACCCGTTCTTTCTACAACTATTGTGGTCCGTTGGGCGTCTTGGAGGAGAGTTTAGACGCACAACCGGACCGACTTTGCGATCCAAATGGAGGAGAACAATGAACAGTTTCGTCAAAGCCGTGGGCGTCGGCTTCATTTCGCTTGGCCTTTGGAGCTCGACCGCTCTTGCTCAGGATTCCTGGTGGAAGACTGCCGCCCAGCCCTATCAGGGCGCAACCATCCGGGGCATCTCGGAATCGACCCCAGCATCGAAATATGTCGAGCAGGTGCTCGGTCCGAAGTTCACCGAAGAGACCGGCATCAAGGTCGAATTCGAGGCGACATCCTGGGACCAGATGTACGACAAGGCGATCAAGGACATGGAGGCCAATACCGGCATCTATGACTTCGTCTATATCGAGCAGGACATCGTATATACGTATCTGGCCCGCAACTTCCTGGTCGATATCACCAAGTCGCTCGCCGATAATGCGAAAATCGCTTCGCCGGACTTCAAGCCGGAGAATTTCACCACTTTCCTGAACTATTTCAAGGATCCGAAGTCGGGCAATGTCATGGGTGTTCCCATGGAAGCATTCATCAAGCCTTATCTCTACCGCAAGGATCTTTTCGATGATCCGGCGATCCAGAAAGCCTACAAGGATTCCACCGGTGCGGATCTGAAGCCCGCGACGACGCATGAAGAGTATACCCAGATCGCCAAGTTCTTCACCGAATACGGCGCAGACAAGGAGCTCTGGGGAACCACCGTACAGGCCTCGTCGAGCCACCCCGCCGCCTTCTACGAATTCTTCGAGTCGGTCGCGCCGACCTTCGGCGTGTACAACTGGGGCATCGATGGCACGACCTTCGCGGCCACCGAAGCGAACGGCGGCCAGATGAACTCCGCCGCCGCGAAGAAGGCGCTCAACTACTGGATCGGCCTGCTGAAATACGCGCCGCCGGAATCGACGTCGTCCACTTGGGACGAGGTTGCCGGGACATTTGCCGCCGGCCGCGCAGCCCAAGGCCTCGTCTACGGTGAAAACGCTGCCTGGATCGCTACCGACGAAAGCAAGTCGACCGTCGTCGGCAAGGTGGGTGTGGCATTGCCTCCCGTCGAGGCGGGTGTCATGGAGGCAGCCGAATCCGGCAAAGGATATATCGGCTATTACGATGGTGGCGCGTTCGGCATCCCCCATTCGTCCAAGAACAAGGACGCGTCGCTGCTATTCCTGCAGTATATCGGTCAGGCTTCAGTGCAGACCGACTGGGCGTTGGCCGGCTCCCGCATCGTCATGAACTCGACCTACAACGATCCCAAGATCGTCGATCAGGACAAGAAGATGAACGGCTACTACACGCTGATGCGTGAGGATGGAAAGCTGTTCGCCGGAGCGCCGCCGTTCCCGTTCCACGCGCAAGTTCTGCAGGTAGTCGCGCCATTTATCTACAAAGCGATCGTCGGTGAGATCAAGCCGGACGATGCGTTGGACCAAGCCGCCACCGCAGCCGAAGCTGAACTCGTGAAGCTCGGCTACCGCAAGTAAAAGACCGCACCTCCCAAGCGGTTGGCGGCCGCCTTCAGCAAGGTGGCCGCCCCTTTCCTGACTGCGGTTTTCGGGCCTGCCCGCGGCGCTGGTAGTCAGGCGAATTAGTGTCAAGGACGATCTGACGGAGCGCAGGATGAGACAATCCAACATCGGATGGCTGTTTCTAACACCAGCCACGCTAATCCTGTTCGTCGTCGGGTTCGTTCCCTTTATCTACATTCTCTATGTCGGCTTCTTCGACTGGAACACCAACGCAGTCGACCCAACCCTGCGCTGGGCCGGCCTTCAGAACTATCGCAGCCTCGTTTTTGACACGACATTCCTGAACTCGCTTGCGCGCACGCTGGTCTTCGCATTCTTCGTCGTTGTGAGCGAACTGTTGTTAGGCTACGTCCTGGCCCGCGCGCTGATGGCGGACCGCCTGTGGGGCCGGCAGTTCTTTCGCACGATCCACACACTGCCGATCGTTGTCGCGCCCATTGCAGTCGGCGCTACCTGGCGGCTGCTTTGCGTTCCCGGCTTCGGCATCGTGCCCTATTACCTGAAACTGTGGTTCGGCATCGACTACAACATCTCGACCAATGCCTATCACGCCTTCGTCACGGCGATCATCATGGACCTGTGGCATTGGACGCCGTTCGTTACGCTGTCGCTCATGGCGGGACTGACCGCCTTGCCGAAAGAACCGCTCGAACAGGCGCAGATCGACGGCGGCAACAAGCTGCAGATTTTCTGGTACGTGATCGTTCCGATGTTGAAGCCGGTGCTGCTGACAACCGTCTTCATCCGGCTGATGGACGCATTGCGCTCGGTCGACGAAATCTGGATGCTGACCAAGGGTGGCCCGGCTGAGGCGACCCGGTTCATCGGCCTTCATATCTGGATCAACGTCTTTCCGAAGACCGATTACGGCTACGGTGCGGCCATGTCGCTGCTGACGCTATACGTCACGATCGTTCTGAGCTGGCTGCTGTTCGTTGCCATGACCGGCCGCAAGGGAGGCGCACAATGAGACGTTCCGGTATAGCGTCCTTCGTCCTTTGGATCTGTCTGACCATTCTGACACTGCTTCCGGTCTGGTGGATGCTGGTCGTTTCCATGCGCCCCCGCGTGAAGCTTTATTCGAAGTCGTTCCTCATCGACGATCTTTACTGGAACAATTTCCTGGCGGTGCTGAACAGCTCGACCTTCCTGCAGTATCTCTGGAATTCGCTGATCGTGGCGACATCGAACGCAGCGCTGGTGTGCGCGCTCGGCCTGCTCGCGGCGTTCGGGCTGTCGCGTTATAAAATCGGCGGCGGTGACAACGTGTTTTTCTGGCTGATCACCAACCGCATGGCGCCGCCAGCCGTGTTTCTGCTGCCGCTCTTCCTGCTGTTTACCAAGTGGTTCGTGTTCGGCGATTTCATGCTGTTCGACACGAAGATTGGCCTGATCCTGCTCTATTGCGTCTTCAACCTGCCATTCGCCGTCTGGCTCTTGAAGGGCATGCTCGACGGGATTCCGCTGGAGCTTGACGAAGCGGCGCGGGTCGATGGTGCGACAACCGGCCAGGTGCTGTCCAACGTCATCCTGCCGCTAGCGCGGCCGGGGTTGGCCGTCACCTTCATCCTGACCTGGATTTTCGCCTGGAACGAGTACCTGTTCGCAGCGACCCTAACGTCGTCGGCTCACGCCAGGACGGTGACGACAGCGCTCGCTGAATATGTCTCGGTGACCGGAACGAACTGGGGCGAGATGGCGGCGATGGCGTTCCTGACCACGCTCCCGGCCCTTATCGTGCTCGGCTTCGTCCAGAAGCACATCGTGACCGGCCTCACGTTCGGCGCATTGAAAGGGTAAGATGATGGCTGGCGTTCAACCCCAGAAAACCCAACGCGACGGATTCCTGCCTATCCGAACCAACGGCTTCGACAGGGGCTTCATCTCGGTCGTGATCCTAATCCTGGTGCATCTTCTCTGGATGCGCTTCCTGGAGGGCGTATTGCCCCTATGGGTGGCGACGGTGCTCTGCCTGGCGCTCGCCGTGTTCATTATCCGAAAGGGCTGAAGACATGAGATCACTCGTCCTCGAACGCAAAGACGAACTGCGCATTCGCGACCTGGACCCGAAGGAGGCGCTCGGTCCAACCGACGTGCGCATCGCCATCAAAACCGTCGGCGTCTGCGGATCGGACGTTCACTATTACACCCACGGCGCGATCGGCCCGTTCGTTGTGCGCGAGCCAATGATCCTCGGCCACGAAGCCGCCGGCATCATCGAAGAGGTCGGCAGCGCGGTACAGAACCTGAAAGTGGGCGACCGTGTTTGCATGGAGCCCGGCATTCCCGACCCTCAAAGTCGCGCGTCGCGGCTGGGTCTCTACAATCTCGATCCCGCGGTGCGCTTCTGGGCGACGCCGCCGGTGCATGGCGTACTCCGACCGAGCGTGGTCCACCCGGCGGCCTTCACCTTTAAGCTTCCGGACAACGTTTCGTACGCCGCTGGCGCTATGGTCGAGCCGCTGGCTGTAGGCTTTCAAGCAGTTTCCAAAGCGAGGCTGACGCCCGGTGCGATCGCGCTGGTCACGGGCGCCGGGCCGATCGGCATGGTGACAGCGATCGCGGCGCTGTCGGCTGGTTGCGCCAGAGTTATCGTTACCGATGTTGTCGACGAAAAGCTTGCCGTGGCGCGCAAGCTCGGCCCTGCCATCATGACCGTCAATGTACGCTCGCAGGACCTGAAGAGTGTCATAGCCCGCGAAACCGACGGCTGGGGCGTCGATGTCGTCTTCGAATGTTCCGGCGCGGCCGACGTGATCGCCGACACGGCGCACCATGGTTGCCCCGGCGGCGCCATCGTCCTTGTCGGCATGCCCCTGAAGCCGGTCCCGCTCGATGTCGTCATCGCCCAGACCAAGGAGCTGCGCATCGAACACGTGTTCCGCTACGCCCATGTCTACCCGCGCATCGTCGCGCTGTTGGGATCGAACCAGATCAATGTCGACGCGCTGATCACCGATACCTACGCTTTCGAGGATTCTGTCGAGGCGTTCGATTACGCCGTGCGACCGAAGCCGTCCTCCGTGAAGATCCAGATCGAGCTTGGGAGGTAGCATGTACCTGCGGAAGTTGGATCTCAGTGGCGGATGCAGGATACACCTCGTGGTGAAGCTGCCCGTGGACCCGTCCCGAATGATCGGCGGCCAAGCCGCCACAACTGACTAAGGATTGACACATGGCGACGATCGAGCTCGACCAGGTCGACAAGCATTACGGCTCCTATCACGCACTGCGCAACATCTCGTTCGATATAGCCGACGGTGAGTTCGTCGTACTGGTCGGTCCCTCCGGTTGCGGCAAATCCACGCTGCTGCGGTCGCTTGCCGGCCTTGAGGAGATCACCGGCGGCACGATCAAGCTTGGCGGACATCGCGTCGACAACATCGCTGCCAAGGACCGTGACGTGGCGATGGTGTTCCAGAACTACGCGCTCTATCCGCACATGACCGTTCGGGAAAACATGGCCTTCGCCCTGAAGTTGCGCGGCGAGAATCTTGCGGATCGCAATACCAAGGTCGACAAGGCTGCCGAGATGTTGCGGCTTACGCCCTATCTCGACAGATATCCGAAGGCGCTTTCCGGAGGCCAGCGGCAGCGCGTTGCCATGGGGCGCGCGATGGTTCGCCGCCCAAAGGCGTTCTTCTTCGACGAGCCGCTGTCAAACCTGGACGCCGCGCTGCGCGTAGACATGCGTTCGGAAATCAAAACTCTTCACCAGCGCCTCGGCGCGACTTCCGTGTATGTCACGCATGACCAGATTGAAGCCATGACAATGGCGGACCGCATTGTCGTGCTTCGCGACGGCAAGGTGGAACAAATCGGTGCGCCACTAGAGCTTTACGACAGGCCGGCAAATATCTTCGTCGCCGGCTTCATCGGATCGCCGGCGATGAACATGCTGCCGGCCACAATCGATCTCTCCTTGAACTCCGCGCGGCTCGCTGACGGGTCGGCCCTTCCCCTTCCACAAGGCACGCGGGCGAGTAACGGCCAGGAGGTTATATACGGCGTACGTCCAGACCAGTGGATACTGTCGAATGGCGATGCGGGGGTACCGGCAACTGTCGAGTTGATCGAGCCCACGGGGGCCGAAATTCTGCTGGCAGTCCAATTGGCGGGCAAGCGGGTCTTGTGCGCCTTTCGCGAGCGCCACGCGCTGAAGCCGGGCGACAGGATACGGCTCGACGTCGATCCTGCCGCGGCTCATGTGTTCGACAGGCAAACCGAGCAAAGACTCCCGTTCTGAGCAACAGGCATCGGAAGGATCAACCATGTCGGACTTTACAGGAAAAACGGTCATCATAACCGGTGCTGGCAAGGGTATCGGTCGCGCCTGCGTTGAACTGCTCAGCCACCGTGGCGCTCGAATCGTAGCCTTGTCGCGGACGCAGGCCGATCTGGATGATCTTGCGGCAAAGTTCGGTGCAACCGTAATATCAGTTGACCTCGCCGACAATGCAGCAGCACGCGCCGCCATGAAGAAGGCGGGACTGGCAGACGCGCTGATCAATTGCGCGGGAACCAATGTGCTTGAAAGCGTCATCGATATGACGGAGGAGGGCTATGAGCAGGTCCTCGGCATCAACCTGCGGGCCGCGCTGATTTGTGCGCAGGAGTTCGCGCGGGCTCGCATTTCAAACGGCGGCGGCGGTACGATCGTGAATGTGACCTCGATCGCCGGACATCGTGGTTTCGTGGATCACGTGGCTTACGCCGCTTCGAAGGCGGGGCTGGAAGGCGCGACACGTGTGATGGCCAAGGAACTCGGCGCCCATGGAATCCGGGTCAATGCAGTGGCGCCTACGGTTACCATGACGGAGCTTGCCGCTAAGGCGTGGTCCGAGCCTTCCAAACGTAACCCGATGATGGTTCGCCACCCGATGGCGCGCTTTGCAGAGGTCGACGATGTCGCACGATCGATTGCACTGCTTATTTCAGAGGACGCAGCCATGATCAGTGGCGCAGTCCTGCCAGTCGATGGCGGCTTCCTTGCTGTCTGAAAATCAAAAGGCGAGACAAGACGATGACTAAATCACTCGAAGGAAAGATCGCTGCGGTAACCGGCGCAGCTTCCGGTATCGGCCTGGCGACGACCCGTGCCCTGGTCGATGCCGGCGCCAAGGTCGTGATGGTCGACTACAACAGACAGGCGCTTGAAACATACGCTGCCGAGTTCGGCGACGCCGTGGTCATGCAGGTCACCGATCTTCTGGACGCCGCAAGTTGTGCGGCCATGGTGCCGGAAATCCTGGCAAAAGTCGACCACCTCGACATCCTGCACTGCAATGCAGGGTCCTACATTGGCGGGGATCTTATCGATACCGATACCGCGGCAATCGATCGGATGCTGAATCTCAACGTGAACGCCGTCATGAAGAACGTCCGCGACATCGCTCCGCATATGATCGAGCGCGGGACCGGAGACATTTTGGTCACTTGCTCCGTAGCCGGCCATGCGCCGATCCAGTGGGAGCCGGTCTATTCCAGCTCCAAATGGGCGATTACCAGTTTCGTCCAGATCATGCGCCGGCAGTTGAAAAACCACGGAATAAGGGTCAGCCAGGTCTCGCCCGGCCCTGTCGTTTCCGCTCTGCTTGCCGATTGGCCCGCGGAAAACCTTGAGAAGGCAAAAGCCAATGGGAGTCTGATCGAGCCCTCAGAGGTCTCCGATGCCATCATCTTCATGCTGACCCGCCCGCGAAACGTGACGATCCGGGACATGATTGTCTTGCCGACAAATTTCGACATCTAGGTAATGAATACCAAGTCGTTGCAGAAGCTCAGTTCCGGGCTTCACGTCATAGGTCTGACTGCTTTGAGGCCTTTAGCGGCCTTTCAGCTTTTGGGCTGCCGAAGAACGATAGCTGACGCGGGGCCGGCGCAGGCCCCTGCATGCTCTCCAGTGTCAGGCTGGGACCAAGCCACGCACCATACGGAACATCATCGGAAATGACCGGGGTCCATCGGGCAAGCCAACCAGATACCCAGCACGAACATGCTGTTCGATCGAACCTCGGGCGTCGTCAGAAAGTGCCATCAATGTGCTTGTGGTGCTGCCTGGGCCGTCTGTGAAGGTGGCCCAATAGTCCGCGAAGGACGCATACTCGCAATCCACGACAATGGGAATCTCGGTCACGTCAACGAGGCCGATCTTCCGCCACAACGTCGCCTGACCATCCGGCCAGAAGAGCTGGCGCCCTGCCCGCATGGATCTCAGCCTTGCGAAGTCGGTCTCAAGGACGGCGCCGGTGTTAATCACGAGGTCGAAGGCGGGCATGCCACCAAGGAACTGAGTAACGGCGGACGCGACCACACCGCCTGGACGGGTCACGCGCTTCATCTCCGAAACTACCTGTTCAATTTCCGGGATGACGTCCAAGGCAAGGGTAGAAACTGCAGCATCGAAAGAATTGGCGTCGAACCGCAGTTTCCGGACGTCGCCATGTTCATATGCGATATTGGGGTGGGATCGTCGACGGCGGGCTCCTTCCAGGTATCCCTCCGATGCGTCAACACCGATCACCTGCGCTCCCGCCTCGGCTAGTGCTTTCGACAACACTCCCGTCCCACATGCTACATCGAGCACGCGATCGCCGCGAGTAACATTGGCACGACTGAGAAATGGGCTTGCCAGATGTTCGCTCCAGCGCCCTATGAATGTCTCGTAGACGTGGGAATCAGCCCAATTATATCGTAGCTCTGCTGTTTCCATGGCTCGCCATGCTCCCTCGACCACGAATGGACCGTAACGGCCATTCAGGTAGCGCGTATCGCCGTCACACCCAATCCAGCTGAACCTTATTAACGTTTCTCAAGAAAATATGACATAGCGGGAACCCATAAAATCACACTGGCCTTCTCGTCGATCGCTGCTCCGAGTCCCCGCTTGTCGGTCTGACCAATGTGATCCGCGCAGGTCGCGGTGAGACAAGACTCAGAACGCGGCAGGACCGTGTCATTTTCACGCAGGCCGCCCTGGATCGGGGACCTTGCGGAAGCGGCCCGCTGCACCGATATCCGCCGCGACGCTTCATCAGGTACATCCCGTGCCGAAGCCATCCGGCGATCTTTCCCCGGCAACGGGGCAGTTGCCAAAGGCGGCGCAAACGTCTAACGGCTGCGCCGGCAAGAAGGCGCCTACAAGAAAAGCCTCGTTAAGAAGAAGAAAGAGACATGATGTCCAACTCGTTTGTGAAAATGCCTGCCGAAAACACGAAGCGATATTTCGTGCTCGGCGAACGGATCGAGCGGCGGCTTCGGCTCCGCGGAACCTGGTTCAACATCTTCGACGTCACAGTGCCATCCGGCAGCCGGACGCCGAAACACGCGCATGCAAGCCCGGAAGTCTTCCGCATTCTCGAGGGCCGCTTGACGATCTGGCGGCTGACCGACAGTGGTCCCGAGGAGATCGAGGCCGATGTTGGCGAGATCGTCACGATCCCGCCTTTCACGGTGCACGGCTATGCCAACCGCGGGACCGTTCCGGCAGTCTTTTCGGCCGTCGTCGATCGCGAGATGGCAGAGTTCATCGAAACGGAAGGCACCAGCGAGCCGCTGAAAGCCCCCTCGCCTGAGACCATCGCCCGGATGACGGCCGCTGCCAATGCTTATGGAATCACCATTCTGGCGGCGTGACATTCGAGCGCGTGATGCCGCAGCGTTCGGCGTTCGGCATCACGCAGGAATGCGTGAAGGCATGCTTGCCGCCGTTTTTCGAAACTGTCACATCAAGGCGCTATAAGGAATTCGCCCAGCGCATCTTGCGCCGGACCTGTTTCACCGCCAAAATTGCGCCATGCCTGATAGCGACCCATCCAGTACAAGCTCCGCCCGTTCAAACCGGAAAGCCGCCGCAGAAGATGCCGGCCCCTGTCGTAGACGGTGTGGCGATGTCTGCCTCGCGCCTCGCATCCAGCCGAGTTCACAGAAAGCTTTGCCGATGGGTGATGCGCATATATAGCGTCTCTGCGAAAGCTCCGCCGCCTCGCCTTATGCGGCATCAAAACCTCAACGAATAGGGTCCCTGTGTTTCTGGAAATTGGAATTGTGGCGTTTCTCACCATCCTGAATGGTGTGCTCGCCATGTCTGAGCTGGCTGTCGTGTCTTCTCGAACAGCCCGCCTGAAGGTCCTCTCCGACAATGGGAGCAAAGGTGCAGCTCAAGCCATCAAACTTGCCGAAAACCCCGGTCGCTTTCTTTCCACGGTTCAGATCGGCATCACGCTCGTCGGTGTTCTCTCCGGCGCTTTTTCCGGGGCCACGCTTGGCGGCCGCCTGACAGCATGGCTGGAGGCGCAGGGAATGTCATCGACGGCCGCTGACGCCATTGGCGTCGGCTCCGTCGTCGTGGCGATCACCTATCTTTCCCTGATCGTCGGCGAACTTGTGCCAAAGCAGATCGCATTGCGGGAACCGGAAGCGGTTGCGGCGAGGGTCGCGCCCGCCATGGCGCTGCTTTCACGAATTGCGCTGCCGCTCGTCTGGCTTCTGAACGCGTCGGGAAATCTGATGCTCAAGCTGCTCGGCCAGACAGGAAAAGCCGGCGACAACGTCTCTGACGAGGAGATCAAGACCGTTCTGGCCGAGGCGCAGTCGGCGGGCGTCATCGAAAGCGAAGAGTCGGCGATGATATCAGGCGTCATGCGGCTGGCGGACCGCACCGCCCGGGCGCTGATGACGCCGCGGCGGGACGTCGAAATTATCGATATCGACGACAGTCTCGATGAAATCCGGGCGCAGTTGCACCGGACGAAGCGGTCTCGACTGCCGGTCCGCAAAGGCAGTTCGGATGAGGTGATCGGCATCCTGCCGGTCAAGGATTTTTACGATTCGATATCGGAACACGGCAGCGCCGATATCAAGGCTCTGACGCAGGACGTCCCGGTCGTATCAGACCTTGCAACCGCGACCAGCGTGATCGAAGCCATCAGGAAATCGCCTGTTCATATGGTGCTGGTGTTTGACGAATACGGCCATTTCGAAGGGATTGTTTCGTCAGGCGACATTCTGGAAGCGATCATGGGCGCGCTGCAGGAGGGACCGGTCGATGAGCAGGCCATCGCGCGTCGAGACGATGGTTCCTATCTCGTCTCCGGCTGGGCGCCGATCGACGAATTCGCCGAGTTCCTGAACCTCAAGCTCGAGGATGATCTCGAATATCAGACGGTGGCCGGCCTGGTGTTGGAGGAGCTGAAACATCTGCCGGAATTGGGGGAGAGCTTCACGAGAGATGGATGGCGCTTCGAGGTCATTGATCTCGATGGCAGGCGCGTGGACAAAATCCTCGTCTCTGAAGTTCGCGACTGAGCTCTACGGGCGCAACATCGAAACGTTCCGCATCCGCCACAGGAAAGACGTGGCCCGACATCAGGAGGTATCGCCATGGCATGGTCCGCCAGCCAATATGTGAAGTTCGAGGACGAGCGCACGCGGCCGGCGCGCGATCTTCTGGCGCAGGTACCGCTGCAGAGCCTTCGCCGCGCCGTCGACCTCGGCTGCGGCCCGGGCAATTCGACCGAGCTGATCATCGAGCGTTATGGGGCTGCCGGCGTCTCCGGCCTCGACAGCGACATCAACATGCTGGAGGCGGCCCGCAAGCGGCTTCCCGGCACCGCCTTCGTCGAGACGGATCTTGGCAGCTGGCAGCCGACGGAGCCCGCCGATCTGCTCTTTGCCAATGCCGTCTTCCAGTGGCTGCCCGATCATCTCGACATTTTCGAGCGGCTGATGGACGGGCTTTGCGAAGGCGGCGTTCTTGCCGTGCAGATGCCCGACAATCTCGGCGAACCCTCGCATCTGGCGATGGAAGAGACTGCCCATGCCGGCCCTTGGAAGGCCGCCTTCGAGGCGAAGAGCGTGCGCCGTCAGCCGCTGGCACCGCCGTCCACCTATTATTCCAGGCTGATTGCCAAGGCGGCGCGCGTGGATATCTGGCACACCATCTACAATCACCCGATGGCCGATGCGGGGGCGATCGTCGAATGGGTCAAGGGAACCGGGCTGATGCCCTATCTCGCCCATGCCGGCGAGAGACATCGCCAGGCTTTTCTCGCCGATTATCTGGAACGGGTGGAAAAGGCCTATCCGAAGCTGTCGGACGGGCGGGTGCTGCTGCGCTTCCCACGGATTTTCATCGTAGCAGTGAAGAAATGACCGACTGCGGCCCGATGATGACTTCGCACCAATGGTTTCGAAGCTTGTGTCGATCACTCTGTCGTGGCCACGAAACCACTGCACATTTCCGAACGACGTGCTTTATTTGACGGCGGCCAGTCCGCCAGCCAACAGCGTATCCAGTTGGGCAATCTCCGCTGCGGTGAGGCTGATCCCTTCGGCTTCCGATTTGAAGCGCGCGGCGAAGCGGCGCTGCGACGGAAGCCGCGCGCCTTGCCCGACGATCGTTTCGAAGAGCGCTTCGGCGCGTGCGAACGGATCGCCGGGACGGCCCCTGGCGAATGCTTCGGGTGACATCGCAATGATCAGTTCGCCATGGAACGGCGCCAAGGTCGTCGTGCCGAGGTAGTCTAAGACCTCGGGACTGGTGAGATCGCCGATCATGATGCCGGCGAGCAGCTCTATCATGGTGGCGATGGCGGACCCTTTGTGGCCGCCAAAAGGCATCATTGCGCCTTCAAGCGCGGCAGTCGGGTCAGTGGTGGGATTGCCGTCAGCGTCGATCGCCCAACCCTCCGGCAGTTGCTTGTCGGCGCGGCGGTGCAGTTCGATCTCACCGCGCGCCGCCACCGACGTGGCAAAATCGAACACGTAGGGCGGCCGGTCTTTGCGAGGCCAGCCGAAGGCAAGTGGATTGGTGCCGAGCAGAGGCTTGCTGCCTCCTGATGGGGCAACCGTCGCATAGCTCGGACACATCACCAATGCCGCCAGGCCGTGCGCCGTCAGCGCCTCGACCTCGGGCCACAGGGCCGAGAAGTGCGAGCAATCGTTGATGACCATCGCGGCGATGCCAAGCCGCCTGGTGCGTTCCGCCAGGGCGGGTACGCCGAGTTCAAACGCCGCGCTGGCGAAACCGCCCCGCGCATCGACCCTGACGATGGCGCTGCCGTCATCCGGTGCAACGACGGGAGCGGCATCAGGCATCACCTTGCCCGCCTTTACCGTGCGCAGCGCACCCTCGATGCGGTATATTCCGTGCGACTTGCAGGCATCGCGTTCTCCGGCCACGATGACATGCGCCAAAGCCGCCGCCTGCACCTCGTTCAATCCTGCGCGTTCGAAGATGGCAACGACTCGATTTTGCAGGGCTTCGACGCTCATGGTAACGGCTTCAGTCACGCAATTCTCCATCCGAGATCAAGTTCCGCTTTCGCCCGCCCTGCTTTTGGCCGCCAGTGACACGCTGGCAAGTCCTCAACTGCCTTGCAGCCCAGCTGCGCCATCGTTGCCCTCAGTTCGGCTTTCAGGACGTTCATCAAATGATCGCCGCCGCGACGCCCGATGGCGGCGGAAGCAAACAGGAATGGCCGGCCGATCAGGACAAAATCGGCGCCGAGCGCCAGCATCCGGGCGATATCGAGGCCGGAGCGCACGCCTCCGTCTGCGAGAAGTAAGGCCTTGCGGCCAAGTCGTGCGCGGATTTCACCGATGACCTCCGCCGCCGACGGCGCGGCGTCGAGTTGGCGCCCCCCATGATTGGAGAGGATCAGACCATCGCCGCCCAAGGACATATATTCCTCCGCTTCGTCGGCGCGAAGCACACCCTTGACCAGGATCTTGCCTGGCCATGCGTCTCGGATTTTCTTGAAGCGCTCGCGCGTGACGTGACCCGTCATCACCCTGCCGACAAATTCGGCCGCTGCGGCAAGGCTCGAGCCCTTCGGGTAGTAGGGCGAGAGATTGGCGAAGTCGGGAGCGCCGTTTTGCAGAATGCCCATCGCCCATGACGGACGCATCGCCACCTGCATGATCGTCGAAAGGTCGTAGACCGGCGGGATGCTCAAACCATTGCGGATGTTGCGCTCGCGCCGCGTGGACGCTGGAATGTCGACAGTCACGACAAGAACGTCGTAGCCCGCTCTGCGCGCCCGCTCCACCATGTCCTCTTCCATGGCGGGATCATTGGGTGGATAGAACTGGAACCAAGTGTGATCACCGCCTGCAGGACGGATCGTCTCAAGCGAGGTGTTGGCGAAAGTGCTGAGGATATAGGGAAGGTTATGCTGCCTGGCAGCCTGTGCCAGCGGTAGCTCCGACCCGGGCCACAGAAGGCCGGCCAGCCCAAGCGGCGCGACGGCAAATGGCGCGTCGAAACGATGACCGAACAGGCATGCGCCGATATCGGGCTCGTCAGCGTCGGCCAGGTAGCCCGGCATAAGCACAACCTCTTCCATGGCCGCCAGATTGCGCCGCAAGGAAGCTTCGCGCCCGAGTCCGCCGGCGAGATAGTCCCAAGCGAAACGCGGCATGCGTCTTTGGGCGGCTTTTTCCATGTCCGCGACGCAGGGAAACCGTCGTTCTAGCGCTAGGTCCATCTCGGGTGCTTCGATGTTGAGGAGGACGGGGACCGCTGATCGCCTGGCGTTTCGCGGCGGGGACTGGTTGCTTCGATCAGGGTTCGTTTGACGTCATCGCGCCAAGCAGTTTCGGCAGGTCGCCGAAGCGGGCGACGAGGCTGAAGACGATCGCTGCGGTCGCCACGAACAGGATCGTCACCGCCGCCATGGTCGGCGTGTAGCCGTATCGGAGCGAATTGAAGATCTTAATCGGCAGCGTTTCCAGCGTGAAACCGACCGTCATGTAGGCAACGATGTATTCGTTGAGCGACAGCACAAAGGCAAAAGCGTAGCCCGACACGATGTACGGCGAAATTAGCGGCAGAACGACGGTTCGGAACACAGTACGGTCGTCGCCTCCCAAGGTCGAGGCGGCCTCTACCAGCGAGCGGTCGATCGCCGAAAAGCCGAGCGAAATGGTCACCAGCGGCAGCGTGACGAAGAAAATGGCGTGGCCGATCACTGCCGTCCAGGGTTGCCCGTAAAATCCGGTCGTGGCCCAGAAAGTCAGCAGGCCGAGCGCCGTGATAACCGGCGGCAAGGTAAAGGGCGCCACGCCAAGCAACTGGAAAATATTGGCCCAGGGAGCGTGGCGGCGCCAGAGGAACCAGGCGAGTGGCAAGGCGATCAGCACCGCAAGCGCCGCCGACGACAGCGCCAGCACAAGCGACGCGATCAGCGCGTTGCGCCATTCCATATCGAGAAATATCTGGCCATACCAGCCGAGCGAGAAGCCTTGCGGCGGGAAGGTCAGGCTCTGCTTGGCATTGACCGAAACGCCGGCGACAATGATCAGCGGCAAAGCGAGAAACAGTCCGACGACCCCGAAAAGAACGTTGCGGAGAATGGTCATTTAGTCGCTCCTCCTCGGCGGCCAACGAGCAGGGTGAGCGCTACAAGGGCCAGTGTGACCAACACCAGGAAAACCGCCATCGCAGCCGCGAAGGGCATGTTCGACTGATAGATAGCCTGGTCGGTAATGTGCACGGAAAGCGTCCAGTGCTGCGGGCGGCCGAGCAGTTGCGGCAACAGATAGGACCCGAGCGCGAAGATGAAGACCATGATCAGCGTGGCGAGAATCGTGTCGCGCAACGCAGGCACGACGACGGTGAAGAAGGCCTTGACCGGCGAAGCGCCAAGCGTACGCGCGGCCTCCGAAAGCGTCGGATCAAGCCGCACCAGCGCGGGGTAGAGCACCAGGACCGTGTAGGGGAAGGCCTGATAGACCATGCCTGTGACGACGGCTCCGATGCTTGGCGTCAGGGCGACTGCCTGCTGCATGAGGCCGAGCCATACAAACAGGTTGGTGATGCCGGCCGTGCGCGAAAACAGCGTCGACCAGGCGAAACCGATGATCACCTCAGACAAAGACAGGATCGAAAGGAGTGCGACCAGCCAGGCGACCTGGGTGCTCCGCTTCATGCGGATCAGCAGGTATGTGAAAGGCAGGGCCAGAACGACACAGGTCGCGGCCACCGCGATCGCAAGGAGCAGCGAGAAGCTGAGCACGCCGCCGAAGAAGGCTGAGAGGAAGCGAACATAATTGTCGAAGACGAAATCAGGCGTGTAGAAGCCGCCCTGCTGGCGTTTGAAGAAGCTGACGGAAATCATCGTGCCGAAAGGCACGACGAAGAACACGATCAGCATGATTGCCGGGAATGCGAGTGGGGCATAGTCGCCGAGCGTCTGCGGGGGTTCGCGTCTCATTGCTCGAGCACCACGCAATCCTTGTCGGTCAGCGCAATGCCCACCCTCTGGCCCACCGCCACGTCAGGGCGCTCGCGTGGCGTCGAGACCGCAATGAACTGCTGCCCGCCGACATTGACAAAAGTCTCGACGACTCCGCCGAGATCGCGCACGAAGGTGACCTCGCCCGTCAATGCGCCGGCCTCGGGCGGCCCCAGGCGCACGTCTTCCGGCCGGATCGAAAGCGTGGCGCGCTCGATACCTGCCGACAGCGACAGGGCTGCGACCGGCTGCCCCAATATGCTGACTGCGCCGCCCTCTCGCCTGGCTTCGACCAGATTTGTCTGGCCAATGAAATCCGCGACGAAGCTGTCTGCCGGCCTGCGATAAATCTCCGTCGGCGACGCCGCCTGGCGTATCTGACCGCCGTTCATGACCACGACCGTATCGGCCATGGTCATCGCCTCGCGCTGGTCGTGCGTGACGGCGATCGTGGTGATGCCGAGCCGCTGATGAAGCTGGCGAAGCTCCACCTGCATGGCTTCGCGCAGCTTGGCATCAAGCGCTGACAGCGGCTCGTCGAGCAGAAACAGTTTCGGCGAAATCGCCAGTGCCCTTGCGATTGCGACGCGTTGCCTCTGGCCGCCGGAAAGTTTCGACACGGAGCGGTCAGCGTAGCCCGGCAAATAAATCATCGCCAGCAGCTCTTCGACGCGCTTCGCCTGCTCGTCCTTCGGACGGCCGCGAATGCGCAGCGGATAGGCGATATTCTCGCCTACCGTCAGGTGCGGGAACAGCGCCAGCGACTGGAACACCATGCCAAGCTCGCGCTGGTGCGTCGGCGTCCTAGTGATGTCTTTCCCGTTGAGCGTGATGCGGCCCGAGGTC
Organism: Rhizobium sp. CNPSo 3670; assembly: GCF_057784555.1. Taxonomy (NCBI): domain Bacteria; kingdom Pseudomonadati; phylum Pseudomonadota; class Alphaproteobacteria; order Hyphomicrobiales; family Rhizobiaceae; genus Rhizobium; species Rhizobium sp. CNPSo 3670. The sequence continues at coordinate 151,098 of NZ_JBXSOL010000013.1, read as the reverse complement.
GGCAGATCGAGACCTGCGATCATGCGCAACAAGGTCGTCTTGCCGCAGCCGGAGGGGCCGAGCAGACAGACGAATGCCCCGTGCGGCACCGTCAGGTCGACATTGTCGACGGCGCGAATGACGTTGAAGTCCTTGACGATATTCTGAAGCGTGAGTCCCGACATATGCCTCTTCCCGACCGAAAGGCAGGCCCCTGAACGGGGCCCGCGAAAGCACAATGAGCGTCAGCTGGCGATCATTTCCGTCCACTTCTCGTTCAGCCAGTCGGCCTTGGAGAGGTACATGTCGTAGTGTGGAATGATCGGTTCGATGTCGGAGGAAACCGCCGCAAATTCCTTCTCGTTCAGATCGGTCGTTTCGCGCTTGACCGTTGGCGACGTGCCCACCTTGCGTGACAGCACGGCCTGGATGGACGGCTGACACATATAGTCGATGAAGATATGCGCCTCGTCCGTCTTCTTCGACGCCTTCGACAGCGCCCACGAACCTGCGTCCTGAATGCCGCCCTCCTTCGGGAAGGTCGAGCGAACGGGCTGGCCGTCCGCGGCGGCGAGGCCGGTCACGTCGTGATAATACTGTCCCATCGGAATTTCACCCGACTTCAGCGCCTGTTCGAACTGCGCCTCGTCGCGATACCACAGTCGTACATTCGGCTTCAGTTCGGCCAGCTTGGCGAAGACCTTGAGGATGCTCTCCTCAGTGTCGAGGGCCTGGGCGCCGCCGAAATAGGTCTTTGCCGTCACGTCGAGCAGGAAGGAGTTGGACACGAGCGCCAGCAGACCGAGCTTGTCGGCATTGGCAGGGTCCCACAGCGCTGTCCAGCTGGTCGGCGCTTCCTTGTAAACATCTGTGTTGGTGACCAGGGTGATGAACCATGAGACCGCGCCGATGCCGGCGACGCGGCCATCCGGGTATTTGTTGATGAAGCGCTCAAGCAGGTTGCTGGAATTCTTGATCTTGGCGAGATCGAGCGGAGCCCAGAGCTCTGTGGCCTGGCCCTTGCGCATCGACACCTGCGACATCATCGAAACGTCAGCCGGCGCCTGACCTGCCTGGGCTGCCTGCTGCATCTGCACCAGCCAGGCCTCACCGGTCGGTTCTGCGACGGATTCGACCGCGATGCCGGTCGCCTTGGTGAACTCCGGAAAGATGTTCTTGTCGAACGAGTCCTTGAAGTAGCCGCCATAAACACCGACCTTCAGCGACTTGTCCTGGGCGCGCAGCACATTGGGCATCGCCAAAATTGCCATACCAGCACCTATTCCGACGCCGAGCACGGTGCGGCGGTTCATTGTCAATTTCGTCATCGTCTTTCTCCTAACCGATGCGGCACGCCGCTTCCCTCTTTCAATGTATTCGAGGCCTTTGCGGCCTTCTTGTCGTTCCTGGCCTTGAGCTGCGGCCAGGCCCGTCACGCGGTACGGCGGATTGCCGGGCTGAACGCCATCAGGCTCAATATTTCGAACAACATCTGCGCGCCGGCATGGGCTGTGTTGGTGGTAGCGTCATACTGGGGCGCAACCTCGACGACATCGCCGCCGACCAGGTTCACGCCTTTGAAGCCGCGGATGAGCTCCAGGACCTCGCGGGTGCTGAAGCCGCCAATCTCCGGCGTGCCGGTGCCCGGCGCGAAGGAAGGATCGAGGCTGTCGATGTCGAAGGAAAGATAGGTCGGCCCGTCACCGATGATGGCCTTCGCCTTCTCGATGATTGCAGGGATGCCCATTGCCGAGATCTCCTCGGCATGGATCACCGTCATGCCCGAGGCATAAGAAAACTCCCAGAGATATTCCGCCGAGCCGCGAATGCCGATCTGAATCACGCGCGTCGGGTCGAGCACGCCGTCGAGCACGGCGTTGCGGAACGGTCCGCCGTGGTGGAACTTGGTCAGGTCGTAAGCACCGCCGGTGTCGCAATGGGCGTCGATATGGATCATGCCGACCGGCCGCTCCTTGCCGACGGCCCGCAGAATCGGATGGGTGATCGAGTGGTCGCCGCCTACCGAGAGCGGCAGCACTCCTGCGGCAACGATCTGCGCGACGCGTTTTTCGATATCCTCATGTGACAATTCCAGACGGTAGCGGCTCTGAAACGCTACGTCGCCAATGTCTGCCACGCGCAGTTCCTGAACCGGCGCGCAGCCGAGCACATGGTTGTAAGGACCGATGCGCTCAATGGCGCGCAACGCGCGCGGTCCAAAGCGCGAGCCCGGGCGGTTCGTCACGCCAAGATCCATGGGCACGCCGAGGATCGCCACCTGCAGATCACCGAAATCCGGATTCTCGTTGTCGACCTGCATCAGCGGGGCGGAGAGGAATGTCGGGATTCCCGAATAGGGCGCGAGCCGGGTGCCGCTCTTGTTAAAAATCTTCTCCGCTACCTTGCGGAACTCCGGATGGTGCAATTCACCGCCGTGGCTGTCGCCATATCTGGTTCGGAGTTCGGAAAGCTTGGTTTCATTCCAGGACATGACGGCCTTCTTGAGGATGACGATGCTGCGATCAGGATGGCAAATCGGTCCTCGGCTGCAGCTCTGCCGCAGAGGCCGATGGCTTCTTCAGTGATTGAACGGCAAGCTCGCTGGAAAATCAATTGATATTAATCTACAGTTTCATGCGATTTTTTCTCACAGGTCGTTGTCTCATGTCCAGCCGTCTGCCGCCCCTCAACCCGCTGCGCGCGTTTGAGGCCACTGCCCGCCATGGATCGGTTTCCGCCGCGGGACGCGAGTTGAACGTCACCCACGGCGCGATCAGCCATCAGATACGCACCTTGGAGGAATCGCTCGGCGTGCGCCTGTTTGAGCGCGGCGGCAAATGGTTGAAGCTGACCAGCCAGGGCGCGTTGCTAATGCCGGTCGTCTCCAACGCATTTTCGGAGATCGCAGCAGCGAAAGCCGCGATGACCCGGCCGGCGACTGGCGGCACGCTGCGGATAACCTGTGTTGCGGCGGTGCTGTCGCTCTGGCTGATGCCACGGCTGCAGGAGTTCACCGATCAATACCCCGATATTCAACTCGACCTGCGCGCCTCGAATGACCCGAAAAATCTGAGTTCCCCGAATGTCGACCTGTGCATTCTCTACGGCGGCGGCAACTGGCCCAATTATTGGTCGCGCCTCTGGAGCCGGATGGAGCTCTTCCCCGTCGCCAGCCCGGCCCTCATGAACAGGCGGCCGTTGCGCTCCCTGCGCGATCTGCGCGACCACATGCTCCTGCATGCCGATCGCGGCAATGAGTGGAACACCTGGCTCACCGCAGCCGGCGTTGCGATGCCGGCGCGCCAGCACATGATGAGCGACGCGCGCCTGTCGATCGAGGCCGCCATGTACGGCCATGGCATTGCGCTCGGCGACAACATCACCACCGCGCACATGATTGCACGGGGCGAGCTGGTCGCGCCATTCGATCTTACGGTTCCGGCCAATGACGCGGTCTATGTGGCCTGCCGATCCGAGGCTCAGGCGACGCCAATCGTCCGCGTCTTCATCGAGTGGTTCTATGCTTCTCTCGTCCGAAACTGAGCATGGGTTGAGGCTGCTTGGCTGAGCGCCACATTGACATCGCCACGCCCCTTGCAACTCGCCGGTTCTCGGCACTCCCGCCGCCCCAGTGTGTCAAATGGGCGTTACCTCTCGCCGCCTATGTTGCGGCGAAGCCGGCAGGCATTATAGTCGGCCGCACAATCTCGGAGATGACACATATGCACGCTGCCCCTACCCCGCCGGTCACCCTCGTCATCTTCGGCGCCACCGGCGACCTGACGCGCCGCCTCCTGGTGCCGGCGATCATCAACCTGACGCGCCAGGGCCTCGTTGGTGAGGACCTCAGCATTCTCGGCATCGGCATCGAAGCGGGCGACGACGAATTCCTGCGCGGGCGGCTCGATGCCTTCCTCAATCATCTGAACGGAGACGAGCAGACGGTCAAGGACCAAGCCTGGGAGAGCCTGCGCCGGCGCATTTCCTATATGTCGGGCGATTTTACCAAGGATGACATCTTTATCGAAATCGGCAAGCGGTTGGGGCCGAACGCCAATGCCGCCTTCTATCTCGCGGTGCCGCCATCCTTCTTCGGCACCATCGTTGAGAAGCTTGCCGCCCATGGGCTCACCGATGAAAGCGAGGGCGTCTTCCGCCGCGTCGCGATCGAGAAGCCGTTCGGCACCGATCTCGCCTCTGCGCGGGCGCTCAATGCGCAAATCCTCACCCAGATCGGCGAAAGCCAAGTCTACCGGCTCGATCATTTCCTCGGCAAGGAGACGGTGCAGAACCTGATGACGGCGCGTTTCGCCAACATGATCATCGAGTCGCTGTGGAACAGCCGCTATATCGACCACGTGCAGATCACTGCCGCCGAGGTCGTTGATGTCGGCGGCCGCGGCAAATTCTACGATGCCACGGGGGCGCTGCGCGACATGGTGCCGAACCATCTCTTCCAGCTCTTGGCGATGATTGCCATGGAACCGCCGAACAGCTTCGATGCAGAGGCGATCCGCAACGAGAAGAGCAAGGTGCTGAAGGCACTGCGCATCTATACGCCAGAGGAGGCAAAGACGCATGGCGTGCGCGGCGCCTATGCGGCCGGCCCGTTGAACGGCGTCGATCTTCCCGCCTATCGCGACAGCAAGGATGTTTCCCCCAACAGCCGGACCGAGACCTATGTGGCGCTGAAGCTTTATGCCGATACCTGGCGCTGGGCCGGCGTCCCTTTCTATTTGCGAACCGGCAAGGCACTGACGGCGCGCGACACCGAGATCGTCATCACCTTCCAGCCGGTGCCCTTCGCGCAGTTTCGCGAGACCGAGGTCAATCGCCGCCTGCCGCCGAACCGGCTGGTGATCCAGGTACAGCCGGACGAGGGTTTGAGCATGGAAATCTCAATCAAGTCGCCGGGGCTTTCGGTCGATACGACGCCCGTGTCGCTCGATTTCCGCTATGCCGACAAGTTCGATATCGGCAAGACGACCGGATATGAATCGCTGCTCTACGACCTCTTCATCGGCGACCAGACGCTGTTTCAGCGCGCCGACGGCATCGAGGCCGGCTGGGCGGCGGTGCAGCCCTTCCTTGACATCTGGAGCAAGGATCCGAGCACGCCCGAAGCTTACGCGCCGGGCAGCATGGGTCCCACCTGCGCCGACGAGCTCATCGAGCGCGACGGACGCAAATGGCACGAACTCGGGGTCATCCTGCACCGCGACAGCCAGAACGGCAAATAGGGCGTGCCTGGATCATTGACCTTCGCGGCACGCCGGGCTGACGGAGGCGCCGCTGTTGCCGCCCTGCGTGGCAAGCGCGCCACGGGCCTTGCGCGGCGGGCAGCGCGCCCAGTCGACGCGGCCGCTCGGAACGCCGTTGTCGACGCTGCCTGTTTCGATCGAGTCGAGCGGGATGACCAGCCCGGCTTGCGGCTCCGCGCCCGGCGCCGTGCCGAGCGGCGGCGTGCCATCGAAGCGGCCGCTGGCATCCATGCCCATGTTCGATTGGGCAAGAACCGGACCGGAAAGGCTGAGGAGAGCGATCGACGTTGCTGCAATGAACCTGCGCATGATGCTGTTCCTTCTGATGTCAACGATGCGGCAGAAACAGCAATTCTACTCCCTTGTTCCCTCTGGAGCGAGTACGGGCGATCAAAGTTTGGCGAGCAGATTCAAAACGTCCTTGGGGCTCAATCACGCCAGCGCGACAGCAGCGTCTCGAGGCCCGTGGGAAAGAGATCGAGGCCGGCGTCACGCAGCATGTCGCGACTGAACCAGCGCGCCGTCGCCGCCGTTTCGTCCAGTTCGCAATAGCGGATCTCGTCGCGCTCGTAGAGGGCTTGATCGGCCAGTTCGACATCGGCGGCGAAGATGAATTCATGGCCGATCGAACCATGGTGTTCGAAGATATTTTCGAGAACATGCCAGGGGCCGACGATGCGGATTTCCGTGCCGAGCTCCTCCCGGATTTCGCGGTGCAGGGCCTGTTCGCGCGTCTCGCCGAATTCGATCGAGCCGCCGAGCGGCCGGACACCTTTGATGCGGCCGCTGTCATCTTCCACTTCCGCGGCGAGCAAGCGGTTCTCTCGCCAGGCAAGGCCGATCACCTTCACCCTGATCTGCTGCGGCGGGCGCCCAGACGGTCATGCAGTTCGTCCATCTTGAGAGCTTCGGGGAGCGACAAAATTAAGCCCCGCAGCGGCGCCGCGGGGCCCTTGCCGTTCTGTCGTCGTTCAGACGAACTGGCTGAGGCCGGGGACGGAGGCGACGACTTCGTCGACGACCTCTTCGCCGGCATATTGCTTGGCGATCGCAATGGTCTCCTTGGCGAGCGAGGTGATCTCGCCCATGCCGAGGCCCTCGCCCATAAGCTGCTGGCCGAGCCCCATGATGCCGCCGCCGCCGAGCGAGCTCATCAGCCCGCCGAGCAGACCGCCGCCGCCGGCACCCGCGCCATTGAACTGGGCGACGAGATCCGCGCCGCCGGGGATGGCCTCGATCATCCGGGCAACCGGGCCGTCGGCGGCCTCGCGCTGCAGGAAGCCGAGCATCATGCCGAGCGCCTTCTCCGCCTGCTCCGGGGAAATGCCCACCCGATCGGCGATTTCAGTCACAATTCCATTCATCGTCAGCCTCCTCATATTTTTGACGTTAACGTCAACGTTAATCGAGATTCGAATGCAACTCAAGCCAGCGGTTTCGCTTTCGATGCAAACAGTTGTCCGCATTCGCCTGCCTGCTTATAACAGGGAAACAATGGTTCGATGAAGGCGGCGGAAGCCAGACCTTCTCAACAAACGGCGGCAGGCCGAAGGGAGATTGCGATGATCGAAGACGGCAAGATTTTCATCGGCGCGAGCCGCAATCCCGACGACAGCATCAACAAGCCGGAATATCTCGACCTGAAGTTCGGAAACCGCCACGGTCTCGTCACCGGCGCCACCGGCACCGGCAAGACAGTGACGCTGCAGGTGCTGGCCGAAGGTTTTTCGCGGGCCGGCGTTCCGGTCTTTGCGGCCGATATCAAGGGCGATCTTTCCGGCATCGCCGCCAAAGGCGAGCCCAAGGATTTTCTCACCAAGCGCGCCGAGCAGATCGGTTTCACCGATTACGAATTCGACCAGTTTCCGGTGATCTTCTGGGATCTGTTCGGGCAGAAGGGCCACCGAGTGCGCACCACCGTCGCCGAGATGGGGCCGCTGCTGCTCGCCCGGCTGATGGACGCTTCCGAGCCGCAGGAAGGCGTTATCAACATCGCCTTCAAGATTGCCGATGAGGCCGGCCTGCCGCTGCTCGATCTCAAGGATTTCACCTCGCTTTTGAACTATATGGGCGAGAATGCCACCGAGCTTTCCAGCCAGTTCGGCCTGATCTCCAAGGCCTCGGTCGGTTCGATCCAGCGGGCGCTGCTCGTGCTCGAACAGCAAGGCGCCGAGCACTTCTTCGGTGAACCGGCGCTGAAGATCTCCGACATCATGCGCACCCACACCAATGGTTACGGTCAAATCTCGGTGCTTGCCGCCGACAAGCTGATGATGAACCCGCGGCTCTATGCCACCTTCCTGCTGTGGCTGCTGTCCGAGCTGTTCGAGGAACTGCCGGAAGTCGGCGACCCCGACAAGCCGAAGCTCGTCTTCTTCTTCGACGAGGCTCATCTGCTCTTCAACGACGCGCCGAAGGTTCTGATCGAACGCGTCGAGCAGGTGGTGCGGCTGATCCGCTCCAAGGGCGTCGGCGTCTATTTCGTCACGCAGAACCCGCTCGACGTACCGGAAACGGTGCTCGCCCAGCTCGGCAACCGCGCTCAGCATGCGCTGCGCGCCTATTCGCCGCGCGAACAGAAGGCGGTGAAGACGGCCGCCGATACGTTCCGCCCGAACCCGGCCTTCGACTGCGCCACCGTCATCACCAATCTCGGCACCGGCGAGGCGCTGGTCTCGACACTGGAGGCCAAGGGCGCACCATCAATCGTCGAGCGCACGCTGATCCGCCCGCCATCGGGCCGCGTCGGCCCGCTGACCGATGGCGAGCGCCAGCAGGTGATGGACAGGAGTCCCGTCCTCGGCGTCTATGACGAAGACGTCGACCGCGAATCCGCCTTCGAAATGCTGGCGGCGCGGGCAAAAAAGGCGGCGGAAGCAGAGGCCGCCAAGCGGGCGCAGGAAGAAGCGGACGAACAGCCGGGCACGACCTCCGGCTGGAACCTGCCGGGCTTCGGCGGCGATGACGACAACCGCCAGGGCCGCGGCCAATCGCGCGGTCGATCTGGCTACCAACGGGAAACGGTGGTGGAAGCGGCGATGAAGAGCGTCGCCCGAACGGTCGCCACCCAGGTCGGCCGGGCGCTGGTGCGCGGGATCCTGGGGAGCTTGAAGCGGTAGGCATTTGCCGCGGCAGCGCGCTTGAGCCCCTCATCCGCCTGCCGGCACCTTCTCCCCGCTCGCGGGGCGAAGGGACCAGGCCGCGACCTCTCCGACCCTCACGAAGCTCTCGCGTGGCACGTCCCCTCGCCCCGTTTACGGGGAGAGGGTTAGGGTGAGGGGCAGTCATCAGGTCTGCTTGAAAGAATGCAGAATCGCCACTTTGCCTTGAACCCAACGCCTTCCTCCCCTAAATTTCCCGCCATCGACCATTTCAACAGGATGTGTGCAGCAATGGATTTCAACCCGATCGCAATGCCAGTTCGCCTTGCCAACCGGGAAATCCATATCGATGCCTGCATCCATCACTCTCTCGCAAATTTCCTGGGCCACGCCTGACGGGCGGCCGCTTTTTTCCGATCTCGATCTCAGTTTCGGTAGGGACCGCAGCGGTCTTGTCGGACGCAACGGCGTCGGCAAGACGACGCTGCTGAAGCTCATCTCCGGTCAGATCCGGCCGCATTCGGGATCGATATCGATCAGCGGCAGCCTCGGCATGCTGCGCCAGAGCGTTCAGGTTGCGGCCGACGAAACCATCGCCGATCTCTTCGGCGTGGCCGCGGCGCTCGCACTTCTGCGTCGTGCCGAAGCCGGCGCGGCAACGGCCGACGAGCTTGCCTCGGCGGACTGGTCGCTGGAGGCACGCATCGCAACTGCGCTCAACCGAACGGGACTCGACGCGGAGCCGGAGACGCAGCTTGCCGCACTCTCCGGCGGGCAGCGTACACGTGCGGCGCTTGCTGCGCTCATCTTCAGCGAGCCGGATTTCCTCCTGCTCGACGAACCCACCAACAATCTCGATCGCTACGGCCGCGCGGCGGTGATCGCATTGATTTCAGGCTGGCGGGCCGGCGCCGTCGTCGTCAGCCATGACCGGGAACTGCTCGAAAGCGTCGACCAGATCGTCGAACTGACGTCGCTTGGCGCGACGCGCTACGGCGGCAACTGGAGCCATTACCGCGAGCGCAAGGCCCTCGAGCTTGCCGCCGCAGCGCATGATCTTGCCGATGCCGAAAGGCGCATGGCGGAGGTCGCCAGGAAGGCGCAGGCGAACCTGGAGCGTCAGGCACACAGGGACAGCGCCGGGCGGAAGATGGCCGCCAAGGGTGGCATCCCACGCATCATGCTCGGCGGCATGAAGGAGCGAAGCGAAACCACCGGCGGCGACAATGCGCGTCTTGCCGAAAGACGGCGCACCCGGGCGCTCGAAGAGGCAAAGGCGGCGCGCGAGAAGATCGAGATCCTGCAGCCATTGTCGGTGAGCCTGCCGGCGACGGGGCTGCCGGCTAGCAGGATCGTGCTGAAGATCGACGGCGTGACGGCAGGCTATCAGCCTGATCAACCCGTCATCGACGATCTCTCCTTCGACGTGACGGGACCGGAACGCATCGCCGTCACCGGGCCGAACGGCTCGGGCAAGACGACGCTACTCGCGCTCATCACCGGCGAGCTCAAGCCCCGGGCCGGCACCGTCTCGGTAATGACCGGTTTCGCCATGCTCGATCAGAAGGTGAGCCTTCTCGATCCGTCAGCCTCGATCCGCGACAATTTCCGCCGGATCAACCCGCACGCCGATGAAAACACCTGTCGGGCCGCGCTTGCCCGCTTCATGTTCAGGGCCGATGCGGCGCTGCAGACGGTTTCGCGCCTCAGCGGCGGCCAATTGCTGCGCGCCGGACTTGCCTGCACACTCGGCGTCGCACCACCGCCGCTGCTGATCCTTGACGAGCCGACCAACCATCTCGACATCGACTCGATATCAGCGGTCGAGGCGGGTCTCATCGCCTATGACGGGGCGCTCATCGTCGTCAGCCATGACGAGATGTTTCTCGAAAACATCGGCATAACGCGGCGGCTGGAACTGCCGCGCGATGCGGATGGGTGATTTCGAGCTAATCGCAGCGCCCTCCGCCGGCACCGCTCCATTCCCCACCGCTTATGAGAGCGCGGCATCCTCCAATCTCTCTCATGCTGAGGTGCGAAGCCCGAGGGGGCTCTCTTGAGTACTGGACACCGAGCCACCTCTGCACTCAGCGGCGGCTGATTATGCCGCCCTTGCCTCTTTTTTCGCGCAATGGTATTTCCATCCTGCAACCCTTTCGAGAAAGGAGGATCACGCTATGCAGTATTATTTCCGGCATCATCGCCAGCGTGGTCCCGTCGACGCCCTGCAAATGCGTTTGCAGGGCTGACCAGAGACGCTTTTACATCTCTTCCTGGTCTGCCCTTCGTGGCCGATGCGCCGCCGTCAGATGACTGCGCGCATTCCCTTTATCCCGGGCGCGAAAGACGCAATCCGTGATGGCCTGATGCCACCGATTGCGTCTGCTCCCGGTCAGGACCAGAGAACGAACATGACCCTCATCAATATGCGCAATCTCGGCGTGACGCTGAGCAAGCCGCTGTTTTCCAACCTCAATCTCGTCGTCAATTCAGGCGACCGCATTGGCCTCGTCGCCGCCAACGGACGCGGGAAATCCACCCTGCTTGCCTGCATCACCAGCGCGCTGGAGCCGAGCGAGGGCGAGATCACCAAAGCTCGCGGGCTGACGATCGGCCATGTCGCGCAGAATGTGCCGGCCGCCCTTTTCGACACGCCGTTCTGTGATGCAGTGCTGCAGGCGCTGCCGGCCGATGAGGCCGAAAGCGAGAGCTGGCGCGTCGACCTCGTGCTGGAATCGCTCGAGGTGCCGGAGGTCATGCGCGGCCGGCCGCTGAAGCATTTGAGCGGCGGCTGGCAGCGGCTGGCGATGATTGCCCGCAGCTGGGTCGGCGAGCCCGACGTGCTTCTGCTCGACGAACCGACCAACCATCTCGATCTCGAAAGGATCGCGCAGCTGGAAAGCTGGCTGAATGCGCTGCCGCGCGAGGTGCCGGTCATTCTCTCCAGCCATGACCGCGCCTTTCTCGATGCGACGACCAACCGGACATTGTTCCTGCGGCCGGAGCAATCGCCGGTCTTTGCGCTCCCCTATAGCGGGGCACGCGCGGCCCTCGACGAGATCGACGCCTCCGAGGCACGGCGGTACGAGCGCGACATGAAGGCGGCGGAACAATTGCGCAAGCAGGCCGCCAAGCTCACCAATATCGGCATCAATTCCGGCAGCGACCTGCTCGTCGTCAAGTCGAAGCAGCTGAAGCAGCGGGCGGAGAAGCTGGAGGATGCGGCAAGACCGGCGCATCTCGAACGTTCGGCCGGCGCCATCCGGCTTGCCAACCGCGGCACTCATGCCAAGGTGCTGGTGACACTGGAAGACGCGGCGGTGACGACGCCGGACGGGACGCTGCTGTTCAAGACCGGTCGTCAGTTCATCTGCCAAGGCGACCGCATCGTGTTGCTCGGGCTCAACGGCGCCGGCAAGTCACGGCTGGTGTCGATGCTGAAACAGGCGGTCGAGAGACCGGAGGCCGGGCAGGATGGGATCAAGGCGACGCCATCACTGGTTCTCGGCTATGGCGACCAGGCGCTTGCCGATCTTGCCGATAAGGATACGCCGATCGGCATGATCATCCGCCGCTTCGATGTCGGCGACCAGCGGGCGCGGGCGTTGCTCGCCGGGGCCGGCATGACGATCGATATGCAGGCAAAACCGATCGGCCAGCTTTCTGGCGGCCAGAAGGCACGGCTCGGCATGCTGGTGCTCAGGCTGACGGAGCCGAACTTCTACCTGCTCGACGAGCCCACCAACCATCTGGACATTGAAGGCCAGGAGGCGCTGGAAAGCGAGTTGATGGCGCAGGAGGCGAGTTGCCTGCTGGTCTCGCACGACCGCAGTTTCGTGCGGGCGGTGGGAAACCGCTTCTGGCAGATCGAGAAAAAGCGGCTAGTGGAGGTGGAGAGCCCGGAGGGGTTTTTTGCTTCTGTGGGATCGAGGGATGATCGGTGATGGCGGTGCCGGGAGGCCCCCTCATCCGACCCTTCGGGCCACCTTCTCCCCGCTGGGGAGAAGGGGCATCGAGACGTCGCCACAAGTCTCTTCTCCCCTCGGGGAGAAGGTGGCGGCAGCCGGATGAGGGGGCCTCCCGGCACGCCGCCAAAGCCAAAACTCTACCGCTTCGGCGCCACCAGGCAGAAGAAGGCGCCCTGGGGATCGGTGGCCTGGATGATCCAGCTGCCGCCCGGGACTTCCATCGGGCCGTTGACGACCTTGCCGCCGCCCGATGTGACGCGTTCGATCGCCGCGTCGATGGCGGGGACGATGAAATAGTAGCTCCAGCAGGGCATGGGCACGCTGTCGGGCTTGGTCATCATGCCGCCGATCTGCCGGCCGTCATGGGAGAAGAGGTAATAGACGCCCATCGGCCCCATATCCATCTCGCTATCCTTCGTCCAGCCGAACAGCTTGGAATAGAAGGAAACAGCTTCCCTGCCGTTGCCGGCATAGAGTTCGTGCCAGCCGATGTTGCCGGGCGCGTCGGGGGCGAGTTCCGGCCAGGTCTGCTCCATCGGCGCCGGCGTCATGATGCAAATGACGGCGCCATGCGGATCGGCGACGACAGCGAAGCGGCCGACGGTCGGGATGTCCTGGGGCGGCCGGCGGACTGCGCCGCCATTGGCGGCGAAATCTCTCGCCGTCTGATCGACATCGTCGACGCCGACATAGCCCGTCCAGTTCGGCGGGATGCCTTGGCCTTCGAGCTCGGCCGGAAACTCCATCAGACCGGCAACCCCGATGCCGTTCGCTTCGAAGACCGTATAGGTCGGCATGCCTTCCACCTTCATTTCGGAGGTGGTCCAGCCGACGACGGAGCTGTAGAATTTTGCGGCGGCTGAGGTGTCTGATGTCATCAGCTCACACCAAATGAACTTTCCATGCGTCTTGGACATCATGCTCTCCCTCTTCTGACGCCGCCTTTTCGCTTGGGGCGTCGTGATTGTCAGATTTTGCGGATGTAATGCGCTTCCATGAACTGCTTCCACGAGCCGTCCTCCTGCTTGGCGCTGGAGGTGAAAGTGCGGTGATTGTCGTCGATGAAGGTGATCTGCTCGCGGTAATCGGCAAGGCCATCGCCGCTGAAGTCGGGTCCAGTGGTATAGAGGTCGAGAACATTGCCGGAGGCGTCGACCTCGCCTTCATAGACCCACATATAGTCCATCATGCTGCCGATCCAGCTGCCGACATATCTGCCTTTTTCAGCGTTGTAGCCGAGCGTCAGGATCGTGGTGGCCGGCTTGCCATTCGGCATGTGGCCGGTCCCTTCGGCGACGAACCAGATGCCGTGCAGCGAACGGACGGTCTCCGTCCATTCCTTGCCATCGGACATCTCGGGTGCGGTGACGCTCCAGTCGCCGACAAGTCTTTCCAAAAAGGAATGCTCTTTCAGCACTTCGGCGGCCTTCATCATGCTCTCCTCCCTTCGAATGATGATATCCCAGATGTTTGATTGCTCAGTGACAGCAGGACGATGTCTTCGGAGCATCCTCATATTCGTCATGGCGGCGCACGAAATTCATCGTGCTTTCCTCGTTGCGGCCCTTCGGCGCGCGGTCGAGGATCATCAGGGTGCCGATCAGTTCCTCCGGACCTCGGGCATAACTGGAATAGGTATGAAAGACCTCGCCCTTGTCGTTGCGGTAGAAGGCGCTAAGGCCCGGCAGTTCGTCATGCGCCTCAGCCGGCTCGATAGAGGTTAAATTGTAGAAGACCTTGTCTTTGGCAAGGTCCTCCGGACTGAAAGAGACGTGATAATCGAAATTGAAATCGCTGCCGAAGGACGAGACCCAGGGAAATTTCCAGCCCATGCGCCTTTTGTAGGCGGCGATCTTGTCGAGCGGAGCACGCGAAACGGCCACCCAGGTGACGTCGTGATGGTTGAGATGCGGCAGCGCGCCATCGACGTGATCCGACAGGAAGGAGCAGCCGGGGCAGCCGGCCTGCCAGTCGGGACCGAGCATGAAATGATAGATCAGAAGCTGGCTGCGGCCATCGAAGAGATCGGCGAGCGATTTCTCTCCCTCGGGCGTTTCGAAGACATAGTCCTTGTCGACCTTCACCCAAGGCAGCGCCATGCGCTCGGCGTTGATGCTGTCGCGCAGCTTCGTCGCCTCCTTTTCCTTCAAGAGCAGGGCACGCCGGGCCTCCAGCCATTCCTCACGGGAAACAACTTCGTTCTGCATGAAATGCGCCCTCCTCCGGCGCTGCCGGCGAGCCGGCTCATCCCCCTCTCCTTGACTAATTACATTGATATCAATATAAAATGAGCATGTCAAATTCGATCGAGATTCCCTTTTCGACGACGCTGATGGTGCGCGACACCTGCCTCTGTCTGCATGTGCAGCGCGCGGCACGCGCGCTTGCCCGGCTGTTCGACGATGCGCTGCGGCCGGCCGGCCTCACCAACGGGCAGTTCTCCCTGATGATGTCGCTGAACCGGCCGGAACCGCCGCCGATGGGACCGGTCGCCGCCCTGCTCGCCATGGACCAGACGACGCTGACGGCGGCGCTGAAGCCCTTACAGCGCAGAGGCTGGGTGGCAGTGGTGGCGAACCCGAAGGACAGGCGCGGCCGGCTGCTCAGCCTTACCGCAGAAGGCAAGGCGGTACTGGCAAGAGCACTGCCGATCTGGGAAAGCACGCATGCGGCCCTTGACGATGAATTGCCGGGCGGCGGCGTTCTACGGCTGCGGCAGGATCTGCAGGCGCTGTCGGGGGTGACGGTGGAAGCGCCGAAGCCGGCTGAGGCGTCGCGCCGGCCGCGTCAAAGTGGACGGGCGACGGGCGACTAGGGCAACCTGCCCCTCATCCGCCTGCCGGCACCTTCTCCCCATTTTGACGGGGAGAAGGGATATGCCGCAACCTCTCCGTCCCAAGCCGACCTTTCGCAGGGCACGTCCCCTCCCCCCGTCAGAACGGGGAGAGGGTTAGGGTGAGGGGCAATTCCAAGGCGCTGAATCGCCGTGATCAGGCGACGGTGACCGGAACTTCGGTCGAGGTGCGCATGGCGTGGCTGTAGGGGCAGACGATGTGGGCCGCGGCAGCAAGTTTTTCGGCGGTTTCGCGGTCGAGGCCGGGGATATCGACCGTCAGCGCTACTTCGATGCCGAAGCCGGTGCCGTCTTCGCGCGGGCCGATGCCGACCTTGGCGGAGACGGTCGTCTCTTCCGGAATCTTGACCTTCTGCTGGCCTGCAACAAATTTCAAGGCACCGAGGAAGCAGGCGGAGTAGCCGGCAGCGAAGAGCTGTTCGGGATTGGTGCCGGTCGCGCCGTCACCGCCGAGTTCCTTGGGAACGGTCAGTGTCACGTCCAGAACGCCGTTCTCGGAAACGGCGCGGCCGGCGCGGCCGCCGGTGGCAGAGGCTTTGGTCGTATAGAGAATAGGCATGACGATCTCCTTTGGTTGGCCCTTCGATCGGGTTGAGTTTTACTATCGCACAATTAAATTGTACGCAAGTTAATTTTGCAAATTGCATTTCACGAATGGAAAGAGGACAATCGCGGCCTCGGGGATGACGGATATGAATGCGCAAACGGTAAAGACGATGGAGATACCTGAGGAAGAGAAGAGGCTGGAAAAGCAGCTATGTTTCGCCGTCTACGCGACGGCGCATGCTTTTACCCGCGCCTATAAACCGATCCTTGACAGGGTCGGCCTCACCTATCCGCAATATCTGGTAATGCTGGTGCTGTGGGAACGCAGCGCACTACCGGTGAAGACGATCGGCGAGCAGTTGGACCTCGATTCCGGCACGCTGTCGCCGCTGTTGAAACGGCTGGAGCAGAGCGGGCTGATCAAGCGCATCCGCGATCTGCGCGACGAGCGACAGGTGATCGTGTCGCTGACGCCGAAAGGCGAAGCGATGAAGTCAGAGGTCGATACGATCATGACGGCGATCGGAAAAGCCGCCGGCTGCACGATCGAGGAAATGGCCGAGATGCGCGACATGCTGCATCGGCTGCGGGCCAATCTCGGCCGGGCCGGCGACGGCTGAAAGCCCCTGCCCCAAGCCGGTATGACGTCTGCGGCGGGATCAGGACCGCCGAGTGGCGGCCTTCGCCGTCGAGCGGCGCTTTTTTGCAGGCGCAGGTGCGGCATCCGCGTCCTCGGCCGCCTGCTGCAGACGAAGCGCCCTCAGCTTCTCCGTCTTCTTGTCACGCGCCGATGCCTCGGCGGCAATGATGGCGCGGGCCGTGTGATCGGTCGCTTCGGCCTTGTCGCGAGACGAAAGCTTGGCGGGGTTGAAGAATTCTCCCTTGGTGGCGGTCATGTGCCCCCTTTCTCGGGTAGTGTCGGCGTTTGATCCTTGCATTTCGGATGCCAACATCATTTTACGGCCGGGACGTACTTCCACAAGGCCGAGATGTGGCGACCGGCCCGTGACATAGGGCCGGCATGCCACGGCCGGATCAGCGAGCGCGGACAGCCTTCTTCGGCGCCGGCAGCAGGCCCTCGCGCTGCAGCTTCTTGCGGGCAAGTTTGCGCTGGCGGCGGACGGCCTCCCCCTTTTCGCGGGCACGCTTCTCCGACGGCTTCTCATAAGCGCTGCGCGCTTTCATTTCCCGAAAAAGCCCTTCACGCTGCATCTTTTTCTTAAGCACGCGCAACGCCTGATCGACATTGTTATCCCTAACGAGTACCTGCAAGCGAATATCCTTCCTGTCGGCGGCGAGGCCGCTGTCATATGATAAAAAACGGCGGGCTACTTGCCCATGCGGATTCCCGAAAATTTCAGCCACGGCTCGGCATCATCGGCTTTGGCGGCCGCCTCAAGTGACGCCGCCCGTGGCGATTCCCCGATGTCGATATCGTCATCGGTGATGCGGCGCTCGAAATTCTCGCCGGTGAACTGAACGCGATATTGCACGTGCCCGTGATCGTTGGGCAGGATGCTGGCGATCCGGCATCGCTTGTCTGCCTTTGCCGTGCGGGTCAGGCCGGACTTCAGCACGATCATGTCGCCGACCTTGTAGCTTGGTCTGCTCATTCTGCGTCCCTCAACTCTTCGGCTGCTCAACTTCAAAACAAAAGGCCGGGCTTGAACCCGACCTCTTCCAGTCATTCAGCCACCAAGCTGCCTTTGACGGTCAGCGCGCTGCCAGTACATCCGTGGTCAGCGCGCCGCAATCTGTGGTCAACCAAGGCGAATGACAATCATGCGGCCTGAAGGTTGTCGGCCGCGCTCTTGCCGGAACGCTTGTCGCGGACCAGGTCGTAGCGGACCTTCTGGCCTTCGGTGAGTTCGCGCATGCCAGCGCGCTCGACTGCCGAAATATGGACGAAAACGTCCGTGGAGCCGTCATCAGGCTGAATGAAACCGAAACCTTTGGTGCCATTGAACCATTTGACTACGCCTGAATTCATAACGATTTCCTTTTCAACCGTTTGAGTGCACCCGTGGCAGAATATCCGCGGGAAATATCGATGCTGAGAGGAGATCTGACGAAGCGCGTTGGCGCATGGACAAAGGTCACGAGCATATTCGATAGGCACCATGTAGGCCTTTTACCGAATTAAGCAATGCTAAATCGAAAATAAAACTTTTCCGAGCGGTGAGCAGAGGCGGCCGACTGGCGACCGCCCCGGCGGCGTCACTGCCAGACGACGATCGGCGCCTTTGTCGGAACGCGGTCGTAGAGATCGATGATATCCTGGTTCAAGAGCCTGACGCAGCCCGAGGAGACGGCCTTGCCGATCGAGCGCCAGTCGGGATTGCCGTGCAGGCGATAGAGCGTGTCCTCGCCGTTCGAGAAGATATATAGGGCGCGGGCGCCGAGCGGGTTCTTCAGGCCCGGCTCCATGCCGCCGTTCTCGATCGAGTATTTGACCAGTTCCGGCTGGCGGGCAACCATCTCGTTCGGCGGCTTCCAACGCGGCCATTTCTGACGCCACTGGATGACGCCCGATCCCTGCCAGGCGAAACCCTCGCGGCCGATGCCGACGCCGTAGCGCATCGCCATTCCATCGGCCTGGACGAGATAGAGGAAACGCGACGGCGTATCGACGACGATGGTGCCGGGCGGCTGGCCGGTGGGGTCGAGGACACGCTGTCGATAATAGCGCGGATCGATCTCTTCATAGGGAACGGCGGGAATGAGGAAGCCGCCGTCCTCGATCGGGCCGTACATGACGGCAAGCTCAGGCCCGCTCGGCACGCTGGAGGCACCAGGCGACTGGAACAGGCGCATGGGCGAGCGGTAAATGATCGATGTATCGCCCGATGTCACTGTGTTGACGGAGGAGGCGCAGCCGGTGAGCGCAGAGGCTGCCGTCAGAGCCGAAAGGGAAAGAAAGCTGCGGCGGGAAAGATGTCTATCGGAACTCATGACGCGGGACTGATTTCCTTTTGATGCGGGAATCCTGGAATAACGACACCAGGAAATCTATCGGCTTGCGCCAAATAAACCATAGCTTCACGCAGACGTGTTCCGGCCGGAGCCGACGATATGAAGAGCGCTGTTGCAGCGCTACATCACAACGATCTCGGCCTTGGCAGGAAGCCGCTCGTAGAGATCGACGACATCCTGGTTCAGCATGCGCACGCAGCCCGACGATGTCGCCTTGCCGATCGACTGCCAGTCGGGCGTGCCGTGGATGCGATAGAGCGTATCCTGGCCGTCCTTGAAGATATACATGGCGCGCGCGCCGAGCGGGTTCTGAAGCCCGGGATTCATGCCGCCGTTTTCCGCCGAAAAGGCGCGGACTTCCGGCTGGCGCGAGACCATTTCGACCGGCGGCGTCCAGCGCGGCCATTTCTGCTTCCACTGAATGACGCCGCGGCCCGACCAGGCGTAACCGTCGCGGCCGAGGCCGACGCCGTAGCGCATCGCCTTGCCGTTAGCCTCGACCAAATAGAGGAAACGCGCCTTGGTGTCGACGACGACGGTGCCAGGGCGCTCGGTCGTCTGGTAATCGACTTCCTGGCGCAGGAACTGCGGCTGGATGCGGCTGACCGGGATCGCCGGCAGAGTGAAATCCTCGACGCGCTGCTCGCCATACATCGCCATATGCACGGGATTGGTGAGCGGCAGGCCGTAGGTCTGATGGAACTGGGTCTTGTAAAGCTCGCGCGTCTGCGGCACCGGCTGATCGGGAATCGGCCGCACCCGGCGCGGATCGACGCCCGGCGGCTGGTAGAAGACCGGCGAGGTTTCCTGGACGAAGCGGGCGGGCGAATCGGCAGCAACATCGGGGATCAGGATGTTGCAGCCACTGAGCGGCGCCGCAGCAATCATAAGCCCGGCAATCGGCAAAACCCGGCGCAGAAAATTCATGGACCACCCTAATCAACGATCGGCGAGACAGCGATATCTGGCGCGACGATTGCATTCGCGGCTGGTGCGAGGCTGGCGTTCGTCGCAATGCACGACTATGGCTGTTCCGCCGGCGGCAGAGCTTACGCCGCCACCCCGTGGAAGAAGCGGATGCTCTGTTCGATCTCGGCTGGCAACGCCGAGGTGTGGTTGCCGGCGACGGTGTCGGTCTCGATATGGACGCCGGCGGCGCGGGCGCGGCGGGCGAGCAGATCGGCGCGGTCGTTGAAATGCGACTCTTCCGTACCGTGGACGACCCGGATAGGGCATTTGAAGCTGTGGGCGTAACAGAGCGCCGAACGCACCTCGAATTCATGCGCATCGCTGTCGTCGAAGCGGATGTCCTGCGGATAGCGGCTGAAGAAACGGAAGGCGTTGGGATTGCCCGAAATCGGCGCGGCGGCGCGGAATTTTTGGCTGCTCATCGCCGTCAGCATGGTCAGCGTGCCGCCGATGCTATGGCCGGCGATGAACAGGCGGCCGGGATCGACGCCCGGCAGATGCGCCAGGCGCTCGGTTGCGGCAAGCACATCGTCGACCTCATCGTAGAAGCCGGAAAAATTGCCCCTCTGGCCGTTTTCGCCGCGCAGCGACGGCATCATCACGACATAGCCGGCATCCATGTAGGGCTTCATCAGCTGCCAATGGCCGATGCCCATGGCATTGCCGCCATGCAGGAAGAGCACGGCCGGCTTGGCAGTGCGCTCGCGTTTGTACCGGGAAACCCATGCCACCAGTTCGAGCTCGCCGCCATAGCCGGAGCGGTAGAATATCTTCTCGGCGTCGGCAGGCGCGGTCAGCGGTTCGTATTTATCCGGCGCCGGGCCCTTTTGCAGGAGCTTCGTGCGGAAGCGGCGGCGGACCGCGGCATAGTCGTGCTTGGCAAGGCGCGGCTCGTCGGGGACATCGAAGGCGGTCGCCATGCGCGGCAGGACGAGCGCGCCGGCAAGCCCCGCCAGCACGGCGCGGCGTTGGCGGAAAAAGGAATTTTGTTCATGCGAGCTCATGACGCGGCACCCAAATCATTTCCCCGGCACGCCAGATTTGCATCGGAAAACCGATGCCGCCAATACACATGATGTTGAAAATATTGCCCTGCGTCATTGTTGCACAGGAGCGCAAAGCTCAGCCCGGCTTCGCATCGATCATGGCGATCAGCGTGCGCAGCCGGTCGGCCTCGTAAGGAGGTTTGTCGGGGCGAAGGCGGGCGATGCGGGGGAAGCGCATGGCGACCCCCGATTTGTGGCGTGTCGAGCGGTTGATGCCCTCGAAGGCGACTTCGACGACGAAGCCGAAATCCCGGTCGGCGCGCACGGCGCGGACCGGGCCGAAACGCTCGGTGGTGTTGTTGCGCACGAACTTGTCGAGCAGTTCGAGTTCGGCATCGGTGAAACCGAAATAGGCCTTTCCCACCGGCACCAGCTGTTCGCCGTCCTCGTCATCGGCCCAGACGCCGAAGGTGAAATCGGAATAATAGCTGGAGCGCTTGCCGTGGCCGCGCTGGGCATACATTAGCACCGCATCGACATTGTAGGGGTTGCGCTTCCACTTGAACCAGGGGCCTTTCATGCGGCCTGCCTGGTAGATGCTGTCACGCCGCTTGATCATCACGCCCTCGATCACCGGATCGGGCGGGGCCGCACGCAGCGCATCGAGCTCCTCCCACGAGGAGAAAGGCACGAGCGGCGAGAGGTCGAACCGATCATGGGGCGCGCGCTCGATGATATCGGAGAGACGCTCGCGGCGCTCGACATAGGTGCGCCCGCGAATATCCTCGTCATCGTCGAAGAGCAGGTCATAGGCGCGGATGAAGGCGGGATAATCGTCGAGCATCTTCGCCGTCACGGTCTTGCGGTTCAGGCGCTGCTGCAGGTCGGAGAAGGTGCGGGTCGGGCTGTTGGAACGGGCGGTGCCGCCGACAAGCAGCTCACCGTCGACGACGCCGGAAAAATTGATCGCCTCAAGAATATCGGGAAAGGCGCCCGAAATGTCGTCGCCGGAGCGGGAATAGATCTTCCGCCTGTCGCCGGAGCGCGACAGCTGGACGCGGATGCCGTCCCATTTCCACTCGGCGGCGTAGTCGGCCGGCTTGAGACCTGCCAGGTCTCCCTCCTCCACGGCATTGGCGAGCATGACGGAATGGAAGATCGCCGGTGTCGCCAGAGCCGGTTTGTCGCCGCCGCCCGCCAGCCATTGGAACAGCGTCTCGTAAGGCGGCTGCAGGCCGTGCCAGAGAGTCTCGATCTCGGTGACGTCCTTGCCGCCGAGATCGGCCAGCGCCTGTTTGGCAAGACGGGCGGAAACGCCGATGCGCAACGCGCCGGTCGTCAGCTTGATGAAGGCGAAACGGCCGGAGGAATCCAGCCGGTCGAGCAGATCGCGGACATAGGCGCGCACTTCGGTGCGGCCGAGACCGTTCATGCGGGTGACGACCTCGCCGAGACGCGGCTGAGCAAGGGCGGAACGGTCTATATCCCGCTCATTGTCCCAGACGAGCGAGATGGTTTCGGCGAGATCGCCGACGTAATCGTAGGAATAATGAAACAGCACCTCGTCCATGCGCTCCAGCACGAGGTCGCGCAGCATGGCAGGCTTGACGTCGCGCACTTCGAGCGTGCCGGCGATGGCGGCCAGGCCGTAACCGCGGTCCGGGTCGGGCGTATCGCGGAAATAATCGGTGAGCAGCTTGAGCTTGCCGTTGCGGCTGGGGGTCAGGACCAGGCGGTCGAGGAGGTCGGCGAAGGCTTTCATGCGGGCCTCCGCATTCCAGGAGAAAATCCCTCCCCAACTTTGCGAGGAGAAGGCCCCTTCCCAACCCCTCCCCACAGGTGGGAGGGCCTAACGCGCGGCACTGCTCTGCCTTCTTTCAACCACAGCATTCGCGGCGATGATTTTGTGGCGGGACGGCGCAGCAGGTTAAGCCCCTCCTCCTTGTGGGGAGGGGTTGGGGAGGGGTTTTGACGCGTTCTCCAGTTCATCTCAATCCGCCTCATCCTCATAGCCCACGAGATGCAACGGTTTCGCCTTGATACCCTGCAGGTGGCACCAGCGCACCAGCGCCTCCTCGCGGCCATGGGTTACCCAGACTTCGGCCGGATTCAGCTCCCGGATCGTTTCGGTCAGTTCCGGCCAGTCGCAATGATCGGAAATGACGAGCGGCAGTTCGACGCCGAGCTGTTTGGCGCGCTGGCGCACCATCATCCAGCCGGAGGCGAAGGCCGGCAGCGGCTCGTTGAAGCGTCGCGCCCAGCGGTCGGCGAAGGCCGAGGACGGGCCGATGACGATGGCGCCCCGGAAGGTGGATTTGTCGCGGCTTTCGATCGTGGCGGGCTGCAGCTCGCCGAGATCTATGCCTTGGCCGACATAATAATCGCAGAGCTTTTCCATGGCGCCGTGGATATAGATCGGCTCGACATAACCGGCATCGCGCAGCAGCCGGATGACGCGCTGGGCCTTGCCGAGCGCGTAGGCGCCGACGAGATGGGTGCGCTCGGGAAATTGCCGGAGCGAGGCCAGCAGCTTGCCGGTCTCGTCGATCGGATCGGGATGATGGAAAACCGGCAGGCCGAAGGTCGCCTCGGTGATGAAGACATCGCAGGCGACCGGCACATAGGGCGCGCAGGTCGGGTCTGGGCGGCGCTTGTAATCGCCGGAGACGACGATGCGGGTGCCGTTCTTCTCGATGGCGATCTGGGCCGAGCCGAGCACATGGCCGGCGGGATGAAAACTTACCTTGACGCCATTGATCCCCAGCTCTTCGCCGAAATCGGCTATCTGCTCGCTGGCGCAGAAGCCCTCGCCATAACGCAGGCGCATGATGTCGAGCGTCTGACGGGTGGCGAGCACGTTCACATGCCCCGGCCGGGCGTGGTCGGAATGGCCATGGGTGACGAGCGCCCGTTCGACAGGCCGCACCGGATCGACGTAAAAGCCGCCCTCCGGGCAATAGAGCCCTTCCGGGGCGGGATAAAGCAGCGCATCAGCTCTCATGATGCAAGAGATAGCGGGAAACGGGCGCGGGGCCAGAGGAAGCGATCGTCATCACCTGATCCCGTCGAGAAAGGATATGATTGCTGCGTTGAACTCCGCCGGCCGCTGCAAAGGGGCGAAATGGCTGACGCCAGGCAGGTAGATCATCTGAGCGTCCGGGATGCTGCCGGCAAGATATTCGGCATGCTCGGCTTTGATGAATTCGTCGTGTTCGCCGAGCACGATCGCGACCGGAACGCCGATGCGGCCGAGGTCCTCCGCCCCATAATTCGGCTCGGTCCGCATCATTAGGCTGACCGCCTCGACGAAGGAATTGAAATCGTCCGGCGTGGCGGACAATGCCGCATAATCCCTGGCGTGGCGGGCGAAACATCGGTCGATGACCGGGGTCGGAACGAATTCCAGCGTGCCACTCGGATCCATGTTGCAGGCGAAGAAAAAGACGCCCTCCACACGCGACGGCGCCGTCATGGCGAGGGTCAGCGCGATGCAGGCGCCGTCGCTCCAGCCGACGAACGCCGCCGTTTCCAGCCGCAGTTCGTCCATCACCGCCAGCACGTCGGCAGCCATCAGCTCATAGCTGTAGGGACTGACATCGCGGGTGCTTCGTCCATGGCCGCGGTTATCGATCAGCACGACACGGCGGCCACTGGCAAGGAGCGCCGGGACCTGGTAGCCCCAGTTGCCGCTATGGCCGAGGCCGCCATGCAGCAGAATGACGGCAGGGCCTGTGCCGTAGCTCGCATACCAGATGCGGGCGCCTGCGCGCCCGACATGGCCTTCGACAGCAGCCAATGGCAACGGGGCCGCCCCCTGCGCTTCGAAATGAATGAGCTCGTCGTCCTGTCGTTCCATAGCGGTCCCAATCCTTTCCGGCGAATAATCCCGTGCATAGAAAAGCCGGAAAACAGCCCAAGAACAACCAGAATCGCTTTCTAGCTGTTGCCTTCGTCGATGCAATCAGGAGGAGCAGAGAGAGGGCAGGAAGCTTTTTTATTGCGCGACGGCGATCGCGCTCGCGGCCACCGGCATCTATCTCAACAATACCATCCGCATTGCCGAGCATCGGCCGGGAAAGCCGGTGCTGCTCGCCCATCGCGGCATCGCCCAACGGTTCGACGAGACCGATCTGAAAAACGACACCTGCACGGCGAGCCGCATGCTGCCGCCGAAACACGACTATCTGGAGAACACTATTGCCTCGATGCAGGCGGGTTTTGCCGCCGGCGCCGATATCGTCGAGATGGACGTGCATCCGACAACGGACGGCGAATTCGCCGTCTTTCACGACTGGACGCTCGACTGCCGCACCGACGGACACGGCGTGACCCGCAAGCATTCGATGGCTGAAATGAAAGGGCTCGACATCGGCTACGGCTATACCGCCGATGGCGGCAAGACCTTTCCCTTTCGCGGCCAGGGCATCGGCATGATGCCGACGCTGGCGCAAGTACTTTCGGCCTTTCCAGATCGGCGCTTTCTCATCAACATCAAGAGCCGCGAACCGTCCGAGGGGGAAAAGCTCGCCGCCGTGCTGAACGCGCTTCCGGCGGCACAGCGGGCCGGCATCATCGTCTATGGCGGCGACGAGCCGATCGACGTTCTCGGCCGGCTCGCACCGGATATCAAAACCGCCTCGCGCAAAAGCCTGAAGGGCTGCCTGTTCGGCTATATCAGCTATGGCTGGACCGGCCTCCTGCCCGAGGCCTGCAAGCATCGGATGATGCTGGTGCCGGTTAGAGCCTTTCCGGGTTAGATTGAAGCATTCTGTTGGCTCAAACGGAGTCGGATGGTCGATCAGCCGGCCCGTTTCAGCCAACCCGAAGGGCCGGGCATCTTTCCGCCAGGATCAAAGGCGATCGGCTCGGACGTACCTGGGGGTATGCCCGTCGCCAATCGCCTTTGCCCTGACGAAAACCTGCTCCGGCAGAATGCTTCAATCTAACCCGGAAAGGCTCTAATATCGCGCCTTGGCTGTGGGGCTGGCCGGACCGCTTTCTCAACCGGATGCAGGATGCCGGAACGGAGGTTTTCGTGCTCGGCCCCTATCGCGGCGGCGATTTTTCCACCGGCATCGACGATGCCGCGCAGCTGGCGCGGCTGCCGCGGGATTATGCGGCAGGCCTATGGACGAATGAGATCGAGACGATCGGCAAGCTCATGAAATGAGGCGGAGTCTCCGCGCGCCTCAGAACTCCTGCCAATCGCCGCCGGCGACTGCCGTATTGCCGTGGAAGGCCGCGCTCACCTTCGCGGCCATTGCACGCGGTGCCGATGGAATGGGTCTGGAAGCCGCGGTTGCCACGGCGGGGCGTGATTGGCGCAAGCCCGCGCCTCCGATGTTGAACTGCCCCAGCAGCCGGAAGAGCGCGTCGGCCTCCTTGGCGAGGCTGTGGGCGGCGGCCGTCGATTCCTCGACCATGGCCGCATTTTGCTGCGTACCCTGGTCCATGGTGTTAACTGCAGTGTTGATTTCCTTCAATCCCGTCGCCTGCTCCTTGGAGCTTTCGACGATTGCCAGAACATTGCCGTTAACCTGCTGAACCTGAGCGACGATTTCTTCCAGAGCCTTGCCGGTCTCCCCGACCAGGCTCACTCCGCTCTTCACGTGCTCGTTGGAGGCGCTGATCAGCTCCTTAATCTCCTTCGCCGCTTTGGCCGATCTCTGAGCCAGCTCGCGAACTTCCTGTGCGACTACGGCAAAACCCTTGCCGGCATCGCCCGCGCGTGCCGCCTCGACGCCGGCGTTCAGCGCCAACAGATTGGTCTGAAACGCGATTTCGTCGATCACGCCGATGATATTGCCGATCTCGGCCGACGATGTTTCGATCTTGCCCATGGCTTCGACGGCGTTGCGGACAACCGCGCCGGAGCGCTCGGCATTCTCGCGGGTCGTCCGCACCAGCTGGCCGGCCTCCTGGGCGCGGTTGCTGGAATCGGAGACGGTTGTGGTGATCTCTTCGAGCGCGGCGGCGGTTTCCTCGACGGAGGCCGCCTGCTGTTCCGTGCGCTTCGACAGATCGTCCGAGGCGGAACGAACCTGCTGGGCTCCGGCAGCGATGCCGGTTGCGTTTTCGGCCACGGCCTGCATCGCTGCGCGCAGCTTGCCGACGGCGGCGTTGAAGTCGGTCCGGATTTTTTCCAGCGTCGGAATGAATGGAGTTGCGACTTCCTGGGTCAGATCACCGCCGGA
This sequence comes from Rhizobium sp. CNPSo 3670, assembly GCF_057784555.1. Lineage (NCBI taxonomy): Bacteria > Pseudomonadati > Pseudomonadota > Alphaproteobacteria > Hyphomicrobiales > Rhizobiaceae > Rhizobium > Rhizobium sp. CNPSo 3670. The sequence continues at coordinate 124,267 of NZ_JBXSOL010000013.1, read as the reverse complement.
CAGCGCCATCAGGGATGCCGCCAGCTGATCGACGTTGTTGACGCGGGCGGTCACGTCCGTCGCGAACTTGACGACCTTGAAGACCTTGCCGTTCATGTCGAAGATCGGATTGTAGGATGCCTGGATATAGACCTTTTTGCCGCCCTTGCCGATGCGCAGGAACTCGTCAGCCACGAATTCGCCGGCTGACAGACGCACCCAGAACCGCCGATAATCGTCACTGTTGGCGTAAGCGCTGTCGCAAAACATCGAATGATGGCGGCCCTGGATCTCGGCCAGCTGATAGCCGAGCGCCGATAGGAAATTCTCGTTGGCCGTCAGTATCTCGCCCTTCGGCGTGAATTCGATAACCGCCTGGGCACGTGACAGCGCGCTTATCTTGCCGGCATCCTCGGCGCTCTGCAGCTTCTGCTTGGTGATATCGGTCGCGAACTTCACGACCTTGTAGGGTTTCCCGCCGCTGAAGACCGGATTGTAGGAGGCTTCGATCCAGATTTCCTTGCCGCCCTTGCCGATGCGTTTGTACTGGCGCTGATCGAACTCGCCTCGGTTGAGCCTCGCCCAGAACTCGCGATAATCGGCCGACGAGGCTTCTGCCGGCTCGACGAACATCCGGTGATGCTGGCCGACAATCTCGGACAAGTCGTAACCGAGGGCAGCACAGAAATTGGCATTGGCCGTGAGAATCTTGCCGGTAAGGTCGAATTCGATGATGGCCTGTGACCTGCTCATCGCTGCAAGCACGGCCTTGGCATCCGAACCGAAGCCGAATCCTATTTTCTTCATGCTGTTCCCCCATCGCTCAAATCGAGCGCATGACTGCCGCCACCCACCGCGGGCTTGCGCTGGACGGGCACCCCTAAAATAAAATCCGATAAATTCTTTAAGCTTCCTTTAACCGAGCCGTCTCGAAACCGGATGCGTGACATCCGAGCAACGGTGAAAAATAACGAAGCACAAACAGCGACTTGACCTGAGGCTTCGCCAGGGATGCTGATCTTTCGGGACGTTATCAAACATGTCGCCACCGATTTTTTCGCCTTTGCCGGGTTCGAATGTTCGAAGATCCGTAAACTCTTTGTTAATCAACGGCCGCCCGCCCGTTGCCGACAGTCAAGGGCCTTTCCGTTTTTCTCTGCACATGCATATTTTTTCCGTCCTTCGAGCCGGCAGAATCAACTTCAGATACGAGCGGCAAGTGGACACATCAGCCGCCAAGCGCCGGATGCGAGGCAATCGGAGAAAGACATGCCGCTCGAGGCCGAGTTCAATCGAATTGAGGAAGTCGCTGCAGGCTTCAAGACGCATTACGAAGTCTTCAAATACATGAAGCGCCTCACCCAGGACCTGGGGATGACGGCCTTCCTGATCATGACGCTTCCTTCGGTCGATGTCGTCGAAATCGGTGCGACGAAGATCATCACCAACTGGCCGGCGGAAATGGTCGATTATTACGACGCCCATAACCTGATGGTCGACAGCCCGGTCATCCGGAGGATGCTGAGATCGACCAGCCCCTTCAATTATGATGTCGAGGCGATCAATACCGATCGCGGCGAAGGCAAGAAGTCCACCGTCATCGAGTTGTTCAGGCGGTACGGCATGGAAAAAGGCGCCTATTTTCCCGTTCATGATGCCGCGGCAGGACGCGGTGCGATGTCGATTTCGGGGTTTCGGAATTTCAGCATGGTCGAAATGGCGAAACTCCTGTTTATCGCGACGCTCATTTATGATCGGCTGTCCCAGCTGACATTGAACGAGAAACACAAGCCGGTTTCCTTTACGCAGAGCGAGCTGGACTGCTTGAGGATGACGGCTGGCGGCAGGAAGAGCAGCGAAATTGCGAAGCTTCTCGATCTGTCGGAAAGCGCGGTCAACAATCAGATCGGCAGCGTGATCAGGAAGCTGGGATGCACGACGAGAACGCAGGCAGTTGTCAGCGCTCTGCGTCTCAACATCATTCGGGTCTAGACGCGGAGCCTCAATAGGTTATCTGGGTGGGAGTGAGCCAATTGATGCCTGCATCACAACAATGGACGCCGTGCATATCCTTGAGCTCTAACCGCGTTTTCCGCAAGAATTTCCTCGCATGAAAGAGGCCGAATCCAGGTCGCTACCGGCGGCGACCGTCATTGTGACCACAGACCGCCGTCGAGCCGGCGCTGATGTCGCAAGGGGCGATTTATCGCTTCAGTAACATGATCGCGGTCACGGAATGATGATGCGCGACGGCAGTTCTTGGTCTAGTATGGCGGGGCGAATTCTAGCGAGGGGGAAGCCGTCGTGGACATTGCCTCCTGGTTGCGAGGCCTTGGCCTTGAGCAATACGAACAGGCATTCCGCGAGAATGCGATCGATGCAGACGTTCTGTCCGACCTGACCGACGCAGACCTCCGCCAGCTCGGTATTCTGCTCGGGCATCGCAAGCGGCTCCTCAAGGCAATCGCGGAATTGGAGCGGACTGCAAACCGCTTCGATTCGACCGCTGCCGAGCCCGTCGCCGAGCGCCGGCAGCTCACCGTCATGTTCGTCGATCTCGTCGGTTCCACAGCGCTTTCGTCGCGTCTCGATGTCGAGGATCTGCGTGAGATCATCGGGGCTTTCCATCGCTGTGTCGCCGATACGATCGCCGGCTTCTCCGGCTTTGTGGCCAAGTACATGGGCGACGGCGTGTTGATCTATTTCGGTTACCCGCAGGCGCGCGAGAACGACGCGGAGCAGGCGGTGCGAGCCGGCCTTGCTCTCGTGGACACTATCGGGCGGCTGCAGCAGTCCGAGCCCTTGCGGGTTCGCGTCGGCATTGCCACCGGCCAAGTGGTCGTCGGCGATCTGATCACCTCGGACGAAGGGCAGGAGCGCGGCGTCGTTGGCGAGACGCCGAACCTTGCGGCACGTTTGCAAGCTCTTGCCGAGCCAGATGCCGTTCTGATCGCACCGCAAACGAGGCAGTTGCTCGGTGAACTTTTCCAATACCGCGATCTTGGGGCGGTCGCTGTGAAAGGGTTTCCGGAGCCCATCCGCCCATATCAGGTCGTGAGCGAAAGCGCCGTCGATAGCCGGTTCGAGGCGCTGCACGGGACGACACCTCCGTCCCTGATAGGTCGTGAGGAGGAGCTCGAGGTGCTGCTGCGACAGTGGCATTGCGCGAAAAATGGTGAAGGCCGCGTCGTGCTGCTCTCGGGCGAACCTGGGATAGGCAAGTCGAGGCTCGCCGTTGCCTTGCAAGGGCGTATCCAGAATGAACCGCATACCCGCCTTCGCTATTTCTGCTCGCCACATCGCCAGGACAGCGCGCTCCATCCGACCATTGCGCAGCTCGAACGGGCCGCCGGCTTCGAGCGGGAAGACACGCTGGAGAGGAAACTCGACAAACTGGTGGCGCTGCTTGCTCCAATCTCGCAAGAGGATGGAACGTTGCTCGCCGAGCTGTTGTCGCTGCCGACCGAAGGCCGCTTCCCACCTCTTCAGCTCACGCCCCAAAGAAAGAAAGAAAAAACGTTCGAAGTGTTGATTGCTAAGCTCGAGGCGCTGTCGAGACATGGCCCGGTTCTGATGCTCTTCGAGGATGTGCACTGGCTCGACCCCAGTTCGCGCGAGCTCCTCGACCTCGTCATCGAGACGGTGCCTCGCCTGCGGGTCCTGCTTCTCGTCACGTTCCGTCCCGAGTTTGAACCGACCTGGACCGATCAGGCCCACGTAACGATGCTCCTGCTTAACCGGCTCGGCCCACGTGACGGCGCAGCACTCGTTAAGCAAGTGGTCGGCAGCCGAGAACTGCTTAGCGAAATCGCTGCGGAGATCGTCGAGCGTACCGATGGAGTGCCGCTCTTCATCGAAGAGCTGACGAAGGCAGTGCTGGAGAGCGGCGATGCCCATACTGTACTTTCGCATGCGGCCACGACTGCGTTGAACGTTCCGGCCACATTACAGGCTTCATTGATGGCGCGGCTCGACCGTCTTGGCTCTATCGCCAGGGAGGTCGCCCAGGTCGGCGCCGTCATCGGACGCGAATTCTCCTACGAATTGTTGGCAGCCGTCGCACGGCGAAACGCGATTGAATTAGATGGAGCGCTGGATCAGCTCGTCGCCGCCGGTCTCGCATTCCGCCGCGGGACGCGGCCACTGGCCACGTACCTCTTCAAACATGCGCTCGTTCAGGACGTAGCCTATGGCACGCTTCTACGAGGCAAACGCCAGGAATTACACAGGCGTGTCGCAATCGCGTTAGAGGAACAATGGACCGAAATCGCCGACGTGCAACCCGAACTTCTCGCGCATCACCTGCAAGAAGCCGGAGATTGGGCGGCTGCTCTCGAGCGCTGGCAACAGGCCGGAGAGGCCGCGGTGGCCCGAGCTGCCACTCGCGAAGCCGTGTCGCATTTTGCCAGTGCTATCGAGTGCAGCAAGAGACTGGGCGATGTATCCGGCGGCGCCGAACGAGTGACACGACTCCACCTTTCCATGGCCAATGCTCTGATGCAGGCCCAGGGGTATCGCTCCGAGCGCCTTGGGAAAACACTTGAAGACGCATATCTTGCCGCCGCAACTACAGATCTGGTCAAGTTGCAATGTGACGTTGTGCTTTCACTCGGTCCTTTTCATTTTGCCACCGGGCGCAATCGCGACTACCTGACGATCGCCGATGAGCGACAAACAAGAAGCGCCGATCTTCTGCCTCCGGCGTATCTGGGTGGCCTTTGGACATGGAAGGGGGTTGCTCATTTCAACCGGGGAGAACAACCCCTGGCAGCCGAGGCCCTGCGTAGGTCGTTGGATGTGACTGATCGCATTGATCCCGGTCAGCACATTTTGCTAGGCGGTGGAGATCAACGTGTTGTTGCCCAGTTCTATTTTAACAATTCGCTGATATTCATGGGTTTCGTCGATGCTGCGGTCGAATTGAAAAAGCAGATTGCAGGAGCTGTTGATCAACTCGATAAGCCATTCGACCGCGCCTGGCACTTTCTCACCCAGTGCGATTTGTGCGCCTTATTTGGCCAGTATGAGGAGCTCCTCGAGAACGCTTCTAAGATCGTCGAGATTTGCGAACGGCATGGCTACGCGGCCCGTCGAAGCGGCGGCCTCAGGTGGCGTGGTTATGCCCGCTGGCATCTAGGTGAACCGGATGCCGGTATCGAAGACGTTCTGGAGAGCTTGCTTCTTTGGCGAGGTCAGGGGGTCGTATTTCACACCCCCTATCGGGCATGCATCCTTTGTGATCTTCTCCTGCCCGCCGGTCGCATCGAGGACGCATCGCGATTGCTGGATGGCGTCGACGGACTGGTTTCCGATACGGACGAAGCGTGCTGTCTGGCAGAATGCGTTCGCCTTCGCGGCCAGATTGCTGCGGCAAGAGGTGATCTGACGGGCGCCGCGCGCCTGTTCGAAACAGCCATTGCCACTGCCCACCGGCAGCATGCAAAACTCTTTGAGCTTCGCGCCATCACACAGCTAGCACCGGCTCTGGCACGACAAGGTCGCGTCGAAGATGCCGCAGCGCGTCTGCGAGCGGCGGTCGATATGTTTGACGCCAGGCATCAGATCGTGGACCTGATTGCGGCACAATCGGCGCTGGATATGCTGTGCAGTTAAGGCGGGTCTCTTTGCATCGAGGAGAGCTGCCTTGCGGCCGCTGATGCTCAGTGATTTTCAACGGATATCGATCGACAACAACCAGCCGGTTTCCACCGGGGCAAAGCGATATTGTGGAACTCGCACATCAGCGTAGGCGGCAAGCGGAGGCCGGTCAGGGAGCGTGATTCCACGGCAACTGCGCCTGCAGCAACAACGGAACCTGCTCCGGTAAGACGGGCTTCGAGAAACGGTAGCCCTGCGCTTGCTCGCAGTGGGCCTGCCGCAGGAAAGCCATCTGGGCATCGGTCTCGACGCCTTCGGCGAGAACCGACAGCTTCAGCTTCTGCGCCAGCGAAATGACGGCCGAGGCGATGGCGACGGCCGTTTCGTCGCCCGGCAGGGCCTCGACCAGCGAACGGTCCATTTTCAGCCTGTCGAAGGGGAAGGTCTTCAGTGCCGCAAGGCTGGAATAGCCGGAGCCGAAATCGTCGATCGACAGGCGCACCCCGAGCGCCCTCAGCTGCTCCATCATGGCGAGCGCGCGCTCGGCATCCTGCATCACCACGCTTTCGGTGACCTCGAGCTCCAGCCAGCGGGACTGCAGGCGGTTGCGCTCCAGCGCCTCGGCGACATGGCTGGCGAAATCCGGATCGGCGAACTGCTTCGCCGAAACATTGACGGCGATCGTCACCGGCGTCAGGCCCATATCCTGCCAGTTGCGCGCCTGGCGGCAGGCCTCGTTCAGCACCCAGAGGCCGAGGGGAACGATGAGGCCCGTCTCTTCGGCAATCGGGATGAAACTCGCCGGCGGCACCCTGCCCTTTGCCGGATGGTTCCAACGGACCAGCGCCTCGATGCCGGTGATGCGGCCGGTGGCGACATCGACCTGCGGCTGATATTCCAGGAACAGCTGATCGGCTGTTATCGCCTGATGGAGCTCCTCCTGCTCGCCGCGCGGCATGCCGACCCCGCTGCTGTCGCCATCATGATGCTGCAGCGTGTTGCGGCCGAATTGCTTGGCGCGATACATGGCGCGATCGGCATTGGCGAGAAGCTCTTCCGCGGTTGAGCCGTCGACGGGAAAGGCGGCGACGCCGATACTCGAGGTGATGATGATCTCACCGCTCTCGCCTTGCATCGGCCGAGTAATCGCCTTCTGCAGATCGCGAAGGCGGCGGGTGATGCCGGCATCGTGGCTCGACTGGTGGACGAGCACCACGAGGAATTCGTCTCCGCCGAGCCGCACCACCATATCCGAGGGACGGATGCTGTTGGCCATGCGGGTGGCGATCTCCTTCAACACCTCGTCGCCGGCGGCGTGGCCGCGGCCGTCATTGACGTCCTTAAAGTTATCGAGATCGATATAGGCGACCGTGACCTTGCGATTATTGCGCCGGGCCTGGTCGAGGATGCCGGCCAGCCTTTCCTTCAGAAAGGCTCGGTTCGGCAGGCCGGTGAGATCGTCATGATGCGCCATGAAATGGATGCGATCGTCGACGCGCTTGCGTTCGATGGCGATGCCGGCGATGTGGGTGGCGAGCGCCACCAGCCTCATTTCATGCTGGGTCGGACGGCGTACCTCCCTGGAATAAAGGGCGAAGGTGCCGAGCACATTGTTCTCAGAGGTAGCGATCGGCGTCGACCAGCAGGAGCGAAAGCCGAAAGGCGCAACCAGCCCGCGGAAATCCTCCCACAGCGGATCGCTCATCACGTCCTCGACGATGACGGGCTGGCCGCGCCAGGCGGCGGTACCGCAGGAGCCGACCTTGGGGCCGATGGTGACACCGTCGATGAGCCGGCTGTAGCCTCCGGGAAGATTGGGAGCCGCACCGTGATAGAGCCGGGTGCCCTGGCCGTCGAGCAGAAGAACCGAGCCGTCGATATCCGTCAGCTGGGCTTCGATCATCAGCACCAGCGCCTCGAGGATCATCGGCAGCGGTTCATTGCGGGCGATCATCTCGAGCAGTTTCGCCTGGCCGCGATGGAGATCCTCCTGCAGCTTGCGTTCGGTGATATCGCGGGAAGCGCCGATCAGCCCGACGACCTCGCCGCGATCGTTGCGCAGCGGTATTTTCGAGGTCAACCGGCATACCGGCTTGACGGCGCCGGGAAGGACGACCGTCTCCTCCATGTCGATGCGTGCTACGCCGCTCGCCATGATCTGCTGCTCAATATCGAAATGGCGGCGCGCCGCCTCGAAGTCGAACAGGTCGAAATCGCGCTTGCCGGCGATCTCTTCGGCGCTGAGGCCGAGGCTGGCCGCCGTGACGGCGTTGGCGAAGACAAAGCGGCTGTCACGATCCTTGACGTAGAGGAAGTCCGGAAGTTCATGGATAATCGCCTTCAGGCGCAGGTTTTCGACGCCTTCCGAGAGGAGATGGGCGGTAGACGCCATCATCGCCTCGGTCGCGGCAACGAAGCGCCGGGTTTCGGCCGTCAGGGAATCGAGCGATTCCCATCGCCCGGCACTCGCTTCGTGCATAACGCCATTCTCCTGCAGCGGCTGAAGGCCCGCAACATCCATTTATTTTCCCTTCAAAGTAGTCTCCATTCCCTTCGGGTTGCTTAAATGAAAGAGTGAATAACACACCAATATAAGCGGCGAGATCCTGCCATAGGTCCCTGTCGCAGCAAGAATTTCTGATTGATGTGACGGGCCTGTGCCAAAAGAGGACAGGCGGGCTGGCACATTTTCTGCTACGGGCGCGTCATGACAGGAGAGCCCGGAATGCCTTTTCGCCGCGACATGCTTCTCTTTCTCGGCGCCTCCGCGCTTGCGGGCGGGACATCGCGCACGCTTGCCTCGCCGCTGACGGCTGCCAGCCAGCCGGATCTCCGCGGTACGATCGACGCGGTGGAATATCGCGCCGTTCCCGAAATTGGGGACCGCAAGATCCGCAACCTGGAGCAGATGATCAGACAGGCGGCGGCCGAGAACGTGCCGGTCTTCCTGCCGCCCGGTACCTATAAGATCTCCAACCTCAGCCTGCCCGACAATACCCGCATCTCAGGCGTGCCCGGCGCCTCCCGGATCGTTTATACCGGCGACGGCCATCTGTTTGCGGCCGAAAACATCAGGCGCATCGAGCTTTCCAATCTCGTCATCGACGGCGGCAACCGCTGGCTCGGCGACTACGCCGGCGGGCTTCTGCAATTTACCGGCGTCGACGAGGTGCTGATCGACAATTGCGAGATCGGCGGCAGCCGCAAACACGGCCTGCAGCTGGAGCGCTGTGGCGGGCGGATCGAACGCAGCCGCATTTCGGGCGCCGCCCAGTCCGGCCTCTACGCTGTCGATTCCGCCAATCTTTCGATCGTGGCAAATACGGTCTCGGATTGCGGCAATGGTGGCATTCTCGTGCATCGTTGGAAGAAGGCGGAGGACGGCACGGTCGTCTCCGGCAACCGGATTTCCAACATCCGAGCCAATGACGGCGGCACCGGCCAGAACGGCAACGGCATCAATGTCTTTCGCGCCGATGGGGTGATGGTGGTGAACAACCAGATTTCCGACTGCGCCTTTACCGCTATCCGCGCCAATTCAGCCTCGGACATCCAGATCACCAGCAACCAGTGCCGGCGCTCCGGCGAGACGGCGATCTATGTCGAGTTCGCCTTCGAAGGGGCGGTCGTTTCCGCCAACGTGATCGACGGGGCGGCGAACGGCATTTCGATCGCCAATTTCGACGAAGGCGGCAGGCTCGCAAGCGTCACCGGCAATGTCGTGCGCAACCTGACGCTGAAAGGTCCCTACACCCACGAGGTCGGCTTCGGCATCGGCATCGCGGCGGAGGCCGATACGCTGGTGTCTGGCAATGTGATCGAGGGCGCGCCGCGCTGGGGCCTGCAGATCGGCTGGGGGCCCTATCTCAGAAATGTCGTCGTCAGCGGCAACGTGGTACGCAAGGCGCCTGTCGGATGCGCGGTCTCGGTCGCCGAGGGCGCCGGCACGGCCGTCATCACCGACAACATCTTCCAGGAGACGGCCGAAGGGGCTGTCCTCGGCTTCGCGTGGGACAGACAAGTCTCCGCCGAAATGGCAGGCGGCAGCGCGCCCTATGCGCAGCTGACCGTCGAGCGGAACCGTATTTCATGACAGGCGGCTCCGCCTCTGGTCATTGCGTCTGATAGGTGCCGGTGACGGTCGCTTCCGCCAATGCATGTTTCCTTGCCTCCGCCCACATCGCGCTGATGCCGGCGGCATCCGGAGTAGAAAGCTTCGGCACGTCGAGGGCCGCCAGGCGGAAGATGTAGTGATGCGGGCGATCGCCCGCCGGCGGCTGCGGACCGTCGTATCGGGCATTCCCGAAATCGTTCTTGTAGAAGCGGGGGGCTTGCTCCGGCGCCGTATCGACACTTTCGGCAAGGGCGCTCCACTGCGCCGGGATATTGGCAATGCCGCAGTGGCGGAACGTGCCGCGGGGAGCATCCGGATCCTCGACCACCAGAGCGAAGCTCCGGGTCCCGGCGGGAGCACCGCTCCAGGCAAGCGGCGGAAAGAGGTTCTCGCCGGCTCGCGCATATTTCTTCGGGATCGGCTGATCCTGGGCAAAAGCCTTGCTGATCAATGTCAAGGTCATGAAGCTCTCCTTTCCTGATCGGGGCTCCTTCCTAATCGGGGCTACTTCCTAATCGGGGCTCCTTCACCGTCAGGGACGACCGCTCCCTTTTTTATGCTCGCTCTCCTGATTGCGGCCACGCATGATGACCCGATCGTCATTGTGAGGGTCCGGATCGGCCTTCAGATCGCCTTTCCGATAGGCCTCCTTTGCCTGCGCATTGCGTTGCAGATCCGCCTTGGCGTCGAAATCCTCGCCGGCATTTGCGGTTTTCTCGCGTTTCTCGATGACACGAAGCTGTTGTTCATGTGTCTTCTTGCCCGTCATGTGTTCCTCCTTTGCCTGGTGCGCGCTGCGCACGCGGGTCATCGCATTCGACGCCTCGACGGCGCCAATCACTGGGTCCAACCCGCCGGCCCTTTCATTGTTCCCCCTGTCAGGCAATTGTGCTCGATCTGCCGCCGGGAAGGCGCTCGCCAGATCAAAAGCTTTCATCATCCCATCAGCGGCGAGGACTTTTCCGGGGGTGATCCGGTGTTTACCTTTTCTGCGACAGATCGAGGGGGTATCGTCATGCTGACAATCTATGGAGTCTATCGATCGCGCGCTTCGCGCGTCTACTGGATGGCGGAGGAGCTCGGGCTCGAATTCCGCTCCGTGCCGGTGCTGCAGGCCAGGCGGCTCGCCGACCCGCTCGCCGAAGAGGCGCCGCTCAACACGCATTCGCCTGAATTCGCAGCCCTCAACCCGATGGCCCAGATCCCCAGCATTCGCGACGGCGATCTCGTCATGCACGAGTCGCTGGCAATCAACCTCTACCTCGCGCGCAAGCATGGCGGGCCACTTTCCGGCCAAACCGTCGAGGAAGACGGATTGCTGACGATGTGGACGATCTGGGCGGCTTCGCAAGTCGAGCCGCATTCGGTGCGCATCGTGCTGACCTATGACAACGGGCTTGAAAACAGCGAGGACGGCAGGCAGACGATCGCCGCCGCCTGCTACGGGCTGCGCCGGCCATTTGTGGCGCTCGAAAGCCATCTCGCCGGCCGTCAGTGGATCGTCGGCGAGCGCTTCACCGTCGCCGATCTCAACATCGCCGAGGTGCTGCGCTATGCCCAGAGCGAGACGGACCTTTTCGACATGCATCCGAACATCAAGGCCTGGATCGAGCGCTGCCAGACGCGCCCGGCCTACCAGGCGATGCAGGCTGTCCGCGGCAAGGAGCCGATCGAAGTTTAACGCTACTGGAAAAGCGCCAGCGTGCCGGCCATTTCCTCACGGATCCAGGCCTTGAAATCCTTGACCTTCTTCGGCTCGCGCGCGCCTTCGGCCGTCACGAAATAATGGCCGAAGCCGGTTTTCGCGCGAATGCCGAAAGGCGCTGCCAGCCGGCCTTCTGCAAGCGAATAGCCAGCAAGCATCTGCCAGGCGAGCATGACGCCCTGGCCGGCGATCGCCGCATCTAGGCAGAGCGAAGCGTCGTTGAAGACGTGGCGCGTCGACAGTGTCGCGCCCGACAGCCCGGCCTCGCGCATCCAGACTTCCCAGCTGAACATGGCAAGGCCATCGATGATGGCAGGCAAAGCGAGGATGTCGGCGGGCTGTTTCAGGTTCGCCGCCATCTCGGGCGAACAAACGGGAAAGACCTCCTGCTCCAGCAGCAGCTCGGCCTTCACATCGGGCCATTTGCCGGCGCCGACGCGGATGCCAATGTCGACGTCTGAGATCGCGGGATTGACGAGATTGGTCGTTGCATCCAGCCGCAGCTTGATGTCGGGGTAACGTTCGGCGAACCGATGAAGCCGATGGACGAGCCAGCGGGCGGCGAAGACCGGCGCCACCGAAATGGTCAGGATCGTATCGTCCTTGCGGCTTGCGATCGAGACTGCCTGCGAAAGACGGGCAAAGCCTTCGTCGAGCGCTGCAAGCACCGGCCGGCCGGTTTCGGTAGCGATCATGCCCCGGGCGGTGCGCTCGAAGATCACTTGCCCCAACTGCGCTTCGGCCTTGATCACCTGCTGGCTGACGGCGCCGACCGAGACGCCGAGCTCGTCTGCCGCCGCCTGCAACGAGCCGAGACGACCGACAGCCTCCAGCGCCCGCAGACCGTTGAGATGGACGCTATTCAGGTTCTTCATATAGTTTTTCTATAACGGTACCGCAGTAATCTCAATTGAAAAAGCACCGGCGCAGGCAGACATTGCAGGCATACAGAATCCCCGCTCGGCCAGCGATGGCACGATGCGCGGGAGAGCTTGTTCGGCACCAGCCGCCGGGTGATCATCTTTCCGCGCCGCTGGAGAATGCGAGGTTTGCCATGTCGTGGCTGAAGTTTTTCTTTAAGTCTGCCGCGCGGACGCAGATCGACCCGGCCTGGAAGGATGACCCGTTGCGGCATCCCGAGGTCCAACGCATGTCGCTGCGCGAAATCGCCGATCTGCCGCTGGGAGCGGAGACCGGTTTTCATGCCGAGGCCAGGCCGCAGCTGGCGAAATGCGCGTGAGCACCGCTGCCGCACATTTGCTGAATTGGACGAGGCGAGCGCACCGGTGGTGAATGCAGGAAGCAGCGCTGGAGGGCGTCCTTCGAGGCTTCGCCCTTTGGGCTGCGTGCCTCAGCATGAGGAGCGTTGGAGGGTGCCGCAGCCAATTGGAGGCGTTGGTGGTTCCGAACCGAAGCGCTCCGAGAGCCTTATCCTGAGGTGCCCCGCAGGGGCCTCGAAGGACGAGGCGGGCATGCTGCCGTTGAAGCATGCCGTTCATTATCTCGTCGGATTGCCCGGATCCTCGCTGACGCCGACGCGGTGGCGATAGACCATTTCCCAGCCCTTCCAGCCGTTGAACAGAAGAAGGGCGGTTGCGACCAGAGACAGCACCAATCCGGTCGGCACGATGAAGTCGCCGCCTTCGGCCATCCGCCGCCAGAGGTTGAAGGCCTCGATCAGGACGAGGACGACGTTGCCGATCATATGGAACCAGGCGTCGCGCAGGTCGCGAATGCGGCTGTCGCCGAGAAAGTCGGTCAATCCGGCAACAGCCGCCAGCGCCGCCATGACAAGGCCGGCGCCGAGCATCCAGTTGGTCGCATCTGCCCAGGCCGGATCGCCTGATCTGGCGTAGACGATGTCGACGACCAGCGTGCCGACGAAGGCAGCGACCGGGAACGGGATCAACATCGGGTGGATCGGATGACCGGCAATACTCAGGGTGCTTTTCGGATTCATCTTATTGTCCTACGACCTATTTCAAGGCGTCTTCCCTATGGCCGGAGACCTGCCCGGCCTCCGAATTCCAGGTATCGTGATCTCCCCGAGCAAATTTGGCCATGTCGAACAACTCGCCGGATTCCAGTTGCATCTAACATCTGAACCGCCTTGTTTGTTCCCGTCATAATCGACATGCTGAAACCTGCGGCTGTGGAGAAGAGACGCCGGCACAGAAGGTCCGCGACTCGCAAAAAGCAATCGCCCGGCAGAAGCCTCTCTGCCAATATGCGCTTATGCCGCGTTGATCGCCAGTTCATCAGGGAGAGCCCACTATGAAAGACGTCGTCGCTTTGGTCACCGGCGGGAGCCGCGGCATAGGGCGCGGCACTGCCCTTGCTCTGCTTGCCGAAGGCGCCACCGTTCATGTGACCGGCAGGACGCGTTTCGAGGCGGAGGCAATGCAAGCGGGATCGGCGGGATCGCTCGAGGGGCTCGAGTTTGAAGCGGCAAAACTGCCGGGGCGCCTTTCCGTCCATCGATGCGATCACGCTAGCGACGCCGACAGCGAGCGGGTGGCCGAAGCGATCCGGGCCGGCGGCAGGCTGGATATTCTGGTGAACAATGCATGGCCGGGCTACGAACGTATGGTGGAAGACGGTGAATTCACCTGGCCCAGGCCATTTTGGGAGCAGCCGGTATGGCGGTGGGAGGCGATGATTGGCACCGCGCTCAGGGGCGCTTTCATGATGTCGCGCGCCGTCGCTCCGTTGATGATCTCGGCGCGACGCGGCCTCATCGTCAACATCTCCTTCTGGGCCGCCCAGCTCTACGATGGCAATGCGGTCTATGGCATCGCCAAGGCCGCCGCCGACAAGATGGCCGCAGACTTCGCCCATGAGCTGCGCCCTCATAGTGTCGCCGCCGTTGCGCTTTATCCGGGGCTCGTCCGCACCGAAGCCGTTCTTGAGAACGCCGAGCATTTCGACATGAGCAATTCAGAATCACCTCAGTTCATCGGCCATGTCATTGGCGGGCTGTGGCGCGACCCGCTGCTCATGTCGAAATCCGGGCGCGTGCTGATCGCCGCGGCATTGGCGCGGGAATTCGGCATCGCCGATGTCGACGGCACCCGGCCGGTTCCGCTTAGCGCTGCCGACTTTGCCGGGAACGCCGGGCCCTCTGCCGCAGCCAGCAAACTGGCAGACTGTTGAAATATCGAGGGCCCGATGATAATTGCTGCGTCGGGTCTGCAGTTCACCCAGGCATCGCCGTTCTTCGGAACACGCTAAACCTGACAATAACCGAGATATGGACATCGATCCCGTGCCATGTCGGAAGGGCGATCACCGGTAATCCATCCGGAACGGCACGACCAAAGGATAGGTCATGTCCAGAAAACTCATTCCTCTCCAGGTGAGCGATGCGTCCTCATTTGCCAAGTCGCTGCGCCTCCAGCTCTCCGCCCACGAAGGGCTTCCATCTCACCTCCAATTCTTGAACATGCTGGCACGGGCTGCCGGCTACGGCAATTTCCAGAGCCTGCGTGCAAAAGCCGGTCCCGCAGAGAGCGAGGGGCAGCTACCGGCATCGGCGCCTGCCGCCAATGTCGAGATCGACCGGAAGCATATCGATCGCGTTCAGCGCAGCTTCGACGAAGAGCTCCGCCTGGTGCGCTGGCCCTCGCGGCGCATGGATCAGATCACGGCGCTTTGGCTTCTGTGGTCGCAGATTCCCTCGACCACGGAGATGTCCGAGAAGGAGGTCAATGCTCTTCTTCGCGGCAGGCACCTGTTTGGAGATCACGCATTGCTGCGTCGGGAACTCTGCGAGCTCGGACTGATGAGCCGAACGCGCGACGGCAGCGTCTACCGGCGCGTCGAACGGCCGATGCCGATACACGCATCGGCAATCCTCAGTCAGCGTTCCGAACGCCAAGCGAGCTGATGCCAACCTCTGCGGAAGCGCCTGATCGAAGAGAGCCTTTGATCAGGCGCCTCATTCTTCTTGTGTATCATCATCGCCGCCCTGCCTCTTGCGGCGCGGACGGAGATTGCCGAAGCCCATATAGTGATCGGCATCCGAGGTGTTCCATCGGCCTGCGAGGAAGATGATCGCAATGGCCGCGGCAACGATGAGCAAGGCGTGAATCTTGTCCATGCCTTCAATGTAGCGCAGGCGGAGATCGGTCAAGGTCGTGGCGACACCACGCCGAAGTGATCGACGAAACGCAACTTCAGCTTGAACGAATCCCACTTCGCGCTAGCCTGCGTTCTCAAGCCCATCGCCGCCCGAGTCGGCTCGCTTCATATCCAAGGGAATAGACATGCCGGCTTTGATCGAAGCACGGGGCGTCAGCAAGCGCTTCCGGCAGCACAAGAGATTTCCGGGTCTCGTCGGCGCCTTCAAGACGCTGGTGACCAGCGAATATACCGAGGTTCAGGCCGTTTCCGATATCAGCTTCGATATTACGGCCGGCGAGGCCGTCGGCTATCTCGGCCCGAACGGCGCCGGCAAATCGACGATGATCAAGATGATGACCGGCATTCTGGTGCCGAGTTCAGGAACGCTTTCGGTGCTCGGCCGCACGCCGCATCTCTCCCGCATGGATAATGCGCGCGAGATCGGCGTCGTCTTCGGCCAGCGCAGTCAGCTGTGGTGGGATCTGCCGCTGATTGACAGCTTTACCCTGCACCAGCGCATCTATGATATCCCGGCCGCCCGCTATACGAACAATCTGCGCCAGTTCAGCGAACTGCTCGACCTCTCGCCCTTCCTCGACCGGGCGGTGCGCCAGCTCAGCCTCGGCCAGCGCATGCGCGCCGAAATCGTCATGTCGCTGCTGCACGATCCGAAGATTCTGTTTCTCGACGAACCGACGATCGGGCTCGATGTGGTTGCCAAGGATGCGGTGCGGCGCTTTCTCGCCGAGATCAACCGGGAATGCGGCGTCACGATCATCCTCACCACTCATGATCTGCAGGACATCGAGACGATCTGCCCGCGACTGATCATGGTCGATCACTCCAGGCTGATCTTCGACGGCGAATTGCGCAGCCTGCGCGCCTCCCTCGGCTCGGCCCGGCGGCTGACGCTGGAATTTGCCAGCGACCCGGGGTCATTGCGGCTCAGCACGGCGTCGCTCGTCAGCGATGAGGGCCTGCGCAAGGAATATCTGATCAAGCGCGAGGACGTGTCGCTGGTGAGTATCCTTTCGGAGGTCGGCAGCGACCGCGACCTCAAGGATGTAGCGCTGCACGAGCCCGACATCGAAGAGGTCATCCGCACCTTCTACCAGGGTCGCAACACCAGGGCCCGGGCCTCATGAGCACCTATCTCGCCTTCACCCGCAATGCCCAGGCGCCCACACCATGAGCGCTTATCTGGCCTTCACACGCAGCGCCTTCCACGCGCAGCTCGCCTACCGCAACGAGGTCTGGGCCAATATATTCGGCAAGCTGGCGCAGGTCGTCGCCCGCGTGGCCATCTGGCTCGCCGTTTATGCCGGCGTCGGCGCGACCGTGGTCGACGGCGTCTCGCTGCAGCAAATGGTGACCTATGCCCTGCTCGGCGGCGCTGTCATGGGCGCCACCCGCCCGGAAAGGGTCATCGGCGAGATCGGCCGGTCGCTCAAGACAGGCGATATCGCCGTCTGGCTACTGAAGCCGCTCTCCTATCCGCTCTACCTCTTCGCCAATGAATGCGGCAGCTTTTCCTACCGCCTGGCGACGCAGGTGATCCCGACCGTCGCCTTCACCGCCTCGTTTTACGGCATGCTGGCGCCGGCGAGCCTGTTTCACGGTCTGATGTTTATCGCCTTCTGGGCGCTATCTTTCGTGCTGATCTTCCTGATGTCGGCGCTGTTCGGGCTGATCGCCTTCTGGCTGATGACGAGCTTCTCGCTTGACTGGATTCTCGGCGCCCTGCTGCATCTGTTCTCCGGCCTGCTGGTGCCCTTCTGGTTCTTCCCCGAGCCCTTAGCGACGATCGCCCGCCACTTGCCCTTCGCCTGGGTCGTCTATTATCCCAATGCGGTCTATCTCGGCAGGCTTTCCGTCGCCGATACCTGGCTGCATCTCGGCCTCGGTCTCGGCTGGGCCGGACTGTTCCTTATGGGCGTGCTCTGGCTATGGCGCCTGGCCTCGCGCCGCATAACCGTGCAGGGAGGCTGATCGTGCTCTTCCATCACCTCCGCGTCATTCCGCTTCTGGTGCGCATGCATGTGCGCTCACAAATGGAATATCGCGGCGCCTTCTGGCTCGACCGGCTTGCGCAGATCCTTTCCTATGGCAGCGTCTTTGCCACCATCGGCATCCTGCTTGCCCGCTTCCAGACGCTCGGCGGCTGGACCTGGCCGGAGCTGGCGCTGCTCTTCAGCTTCCAGCTGCTCGCCTATTCGCTCGGTGCGGCGATGAGCTTCGTGCAGTTGCGCGATCTCGAAGAACTGGTACGGCTCGGCACCTATGACACGCTGCTCGTCAAGCCGTTCAGCCCCTGGGCCTATCTCGTCTTTTCGGGCCTCAATATCGGCTATGCCGGCCACATCATCCTGGCAGTGCCGCTGCTCTGCTGGGCCGTCCTGTCGGTCGACTTCATCTGCACGGCCCCGTCCCTGGCGTTCCTGCTTGCCGCGATCGCCAGTGCGACGCTGCTCACCGGTGCGATGATCACCATGATCGGCGCGACGGCACTGATGTGGGTACGCTCGAACCACCTGTTCTCGATCTTCTTCGGCTTCTGGGAACTGACGCGTTATCCGCTCAACATCTTTCCCGGCAGCATCCAGCTGACCCTGATCACCGCTGTCCCGCTGGCGCTGACCAGCTCAGTCCCGGTCGGCACGCTGCTCGGCAAACCGATCCCGATCCTCGGCGACTGGGCCGAGCCGGTGGCGCTCGCCGCCGGCCCGGTATGGGTGCTCATCGCCATCGCCCACTGGCGCTACGCCACCGGCAAATACCCGGGCGCCGGCGGCTGATGATCGGCCAGCCGAGAACACCCTCATTGACCTGCCGCCCTTCCGCTCTTATATAGCTAGACAGTCTAGCCAGGAGCAGTTTTATGGAATGGCAATTGCAGGACGCGAAGAACCAGTTCTCGAAAGTGGTGCAGAAGGCGCGAGACGAAGGACCGCAAGTGGTCACCTTGCGCGGTGAGCGCGCGGCTGTCGTATTGTCCGTCGGCGATTACGACGCCCTTCGCGCCGGCAGACCGACCCTGGTTGATGACCTATTGGGCGGTCCTGCCTGGGATGACGAGTTCGCCGATGCAGTCGAAGCGAGGGCCAAGAGCCCTAGCCGCGGCGTGACCTTCTGATGTATCTCGTGGATACAAATATCGTCTCTGAGGCGCGACGCGGCACGCCGCAGGCGGTTTCCTGGCTGCGCTCCGTCGATCCGCTGAGCATCCATCTGAGCGCGTTGACGCTCGGCGAGATCATGCGCGGCATTGCCCTCAAACAGAGGTCGGATCCGAAGGCCGCGACCCACTTAGCCGAGTGGCTGCGCAAGCTGCGCCACGACCATGGCAGCCGTATCCTTCCGGTGACCGATCAGATTGCCGTGGAATGGGGCCGCATCGCAGCAATCCGGCCGCGCGGCGACATTGATGGACTGATCGCTGCGACGGCGATCGTCCACGATCTCATCGTCGTCACCCGCAATGTCGGCGATTTCCGCGACACCGGTGTATCCGTAATCGACCCCTGGCAGACGTCAGCGTGAATGCAGGGGCGGCTACGACCGGCCCCGCATCACAGACGGGTTTTAACATCTCAGGGCGGATCAGCCCCGGTCATAGACCAGCGCCCGCTGGACGGCGGGGCGCTGCAGCATGCGGGCGTGATGGTCGCTGACCTTTGCGAAACGGGCGGGATCGACGCCGTCGGACGGCAGCCAGTCGGTCATGACGAAGAGATAGGGATCGGCAAGCGAATAGGTCTCGCCCATCACCCACGGGCCTTCGAACATCTTCTCTTCGATCAGCGTGAAGCAATCGGCCATATTCTGCGGCACCTTCGCCTTCATCGCCTCGAGCGCCGTCGGCTCGTCGGCCCAGCGGGAGCCGCGCGGGCGGTGGGCATGATTCACATGCACGGTCGAGCAGAGATAGCTGTTGAAGGATTGCAGCCGCGCCATTTCGAAGGCATCGCCGAGCGGCGCGAGCTTGGCGGCCGGGGCGCTTTCAGCGATGAAGCCGAGAATCGCCGGCGTTTCCGTCAGCACGCCGCGCTCGGTAACGAGCGCCGGCACCCGGCCCTTCGGATTGATCTTCAGATAGTCCGGCGAACGCTGCTCGCCGTCGCGGAAGTTGAGCTTTTTTGTTTCAAATGCAAGGCCGGATTCTTCGAGAGCAATCAGGCTTGCGAGCGCGCAGGTTCCGGACGCGTAATATAATGTCAGCATGGTTATCGACTCCCTTTCGGCACGTCTTATAGCGCGGGGATTGGTGCGCCGGAACCGGGGGAGATGGCGGTTGCCTAGGCTTTCGGGAACGGGACAATGAACGGCGTGCCGGGAGGCTGCCCCTCATCCGGCTGCCGCCACCTTCTCCCCGTTCTGACGGGGAGAAGGGGTATGCCGCACCCGCTTCCTCTATCTCAAGGTTGCGTTTGGCACGTCCCCTCCCCGTCAGAACGGGGAGAGGGCTAAGGTGAGGGCGCCCCACGGGACACCCTTACTCACCCGCAGCCCGGCACATCCTCCAGCCGATGCCAGACCGGGATGCCGCGTTCCCTGGCGATGCGAACGTCGTTGTCCGCGCCCTTCGATTCACCCGGCAAGCGCAGCACGCCCTCGCAGAGCTGCAGCAGCCGTCCGGCGACCGGGTGGAAGATCTGCTCGTAGAGCGCATCGCCGACCGATCTGCCGCCGGCAGCGTGCCAGATCGGCAGGGCCACCCATTCGCCGATCATCGGCACATGGCCGGCCTCGAACAAGGCATAAGAGGGTTCTTCCAGCCGCTTCAGGTTGGCGGTCATCTTTTCCGGGTCGTCGCCCGTCCCGGACCGATAAGGCCCGGCAATCAAAATCAACATGATCCACTCCATCGCTCCGCTTCTGTGCGAGCACTCCCGGCCTCATGCACGGGATTTCCTGAAAATGCACGATATTCCTTGAATGTCGAGTCATTTCGTGCAATATCATGCCATCTCGTGAATTTTCGTGCGGAGACACAATGCTGACGACGCAGCGCAAGACCCTGATTCTCGACATATTGCGCCGCGACGGCCAGGTGATCGCCAGGCGTGTCGCCGAGGATTTTTCGCTTTCGGAAGACACGATCCGGCGGGACCTCAGGGAAATGGCGGCGGAGGGACTCTTGAAACGCGTGCATGGCGGTGCGATGCCGCTGGCACCGGAGCTGCCGGATTTCACGGCGCGGCGCAGCGTCTCGTCCGAAATCAAAGCGCGGCTCGGAGCCGCGGCGGCGGCGATGGTCAAGCCGGGGCAGATGATCTTCCTCGACGGCGGCACGACGACCGCGGAAATTGCCAGGCACCTGCCACGCGACATGGCGCTGACGGTCGCCACCCACAGTCCGACGATCGCTGCCGAGCTCGAGCACCATCCCACGGTCGAGGTGATCCTTGCCGGCGGTCGGCTCTACAAACATTCGATGGTGGCGGTGGGGGCCGCGGCGATGGCGGCGATTTCGCAGCTGCGCCCCGATCTCTTCTTCATCGGCGTCACCGCCGCCCACCCCGTGCACGGGCTTTCCACCGGCGATTTCGAGGAAGCGGCGATCAAGCGGCATATCGCCCGCTGCTCGGCCGAAACGCATGTGCTGCTGACGGAGGAGAAGTTCGATCTCGTCTCGCCCTGCCCGGTGCTCGGCATCGCCGAGGTGGCGGGGCTGATCGTGCCGGCCGAGATTCCGGCCGAGCGGCTGAAGCCCTATCGCGATCTCAATGGCACGATCGCTGCAGCGTAATCCTGCGCAGAAAAGTCAGGGGCTCGATGGCATGCGAAAACCGTACGCAGTTTTCCGCATCATGCGGAGAAGACGGTGGTCGCGCTGATATCGCCGACATGGATGCCGTTCCAATTGCGCATCGCGGTTGCGGCAAAGCCCATCAGAGCGGCATGCACCGTCTCTTCCGTCTCGAAGAAGCGGGCGAGTGTGGCCGCCACCATGGCCTCGGCGGCGCGGGTGGCGCCATCCTCGCATTTGAGCGCGATGGCGATGCCCTTTTCCGGGACGGCGGCGCAGAAGACACCCTCGGCGCCCGTCTTGACGAAGATGCGGCCGGGAGCGATCTGCATCAGTTTGGTGCAGGCGCGGCCGGAGCCGGCGACATAGAAGGGCTCGGCCATGCAGGCCTCGATCAGGCGCCGGGATGCTTTTGCGCGCAAGGGCTCCAGACTGGTGCCGGTCGCCATCTTCGCAAAGCCGTGGGCCAAGGCGCGCAAAGGCACGGCATAGGTCGGGATGGAGCAGCCGTCGGTGCCGCAGCTCTCGGCGCCGAGCGCGGCTCCAGTCAGGCTTTCCATCACTGCTCGGATCTCGACCTGCAGCGGGTGCTCGTAGCCGACATAACCCTTTGGGTCGATATCGCGGTGGCAGCAGGCGCAGATGAAACCGGCGTGCTTCCCCGAGCAATTGTTGTGCAGCGCCGTCGGTGCGGCGAGCGTGCGGGCCTGATGGATCAGGACTTTCTGGTTCATCGACCAGTGGGCGCCGCATTCCAGCGCTTCGGCACTGCGGCCGGCACGCGACAGCATCGAGGCGGCAAGCGCCACATGTTCGTCCTCGCCATTATGCGAGGCGCAGGCGAGCGCCAGCTCCTTATCACTGAAGCCATAGGCATCGGCCGCACCGCTCTCGACGAGCGGCAGCGCCTGCATCGCCTTGCAGGCCGAGCGTGGGAAGACGGCGGCGTCGATGTCGCCGAGCGAGAAGACAAGCTTGCCGTCGCCATCGACGACCGCCACCGCGCCACGATGACGGCTTTCGACGAGCAGGCCGCGGGTAACTTCGACGGTGACGGGATTGGTCATGGGCTCTCATCCGAATGCTGGCGGGATGCGGCAGGCATAACGCGTCGGGGCGCGAAAGCCAACGGGGTGGCCTGTTTTGTGGCTGCGCGGGCTCCTGCTGACGGCGGCGCCGACGATGTTTGGCAGAGACTTTCCCTCACATTCCGTCATCCCAGGCCTCGACCAAGCCTCGACCCTGGGATCCATTGCACCTGCTTCTGCCTGTATTTCTTCTTAGCCCCCGGCAACGGCAGCGCCGGCCCTGCTGCCGATCCGGTGGGTTTCCTCGCTTCGCTGAAACGGATCTTCATGCCGAACGTGCTGATCCATGTCGTCATCATGTCGCTGCTCTTCGCGCTGCAGCGGCTCAACGGCATGCTTCTGCCGCTGATCATCACACGTGCGGCGGGCGGAAACGTCGCCGATGTCGGATTCATCGCCGGGCTGACGGCGCTTCTCGAAATGCCGTTCATGATGATGTGGGGCATGGCGCAGCGGCGCTTCCGCACCGCGCATGTGCTCGCCTTCGGCGCGCTCATCTACTGCGCCTATCTGCTGCTGCTCGGATTTGCTTCCGCGCCCTGGCACATCTATGCGCTGCTGCTCGTCAATGCCTGCGGGGCGGCGGCAATCCTCAGCGTCCCGATCACCTATCTGCAGGACCTGATCGCCGACCGGCTGTCGGCCATATAACCTTCGCGGGTGCGGATCGCAGCCAGGCCCTCGGCACGCGCGGCCAGGTCGCCGGCGTTTTCGAGCTCGTGGCGATAGCGCTTCAGCGTCTCGGTCTCGCGGGCGGAGATGACGGTGTCGAGCGCTCCTGCCCCAAGCTGATCGACGAGACAGGTGAAATTGAAAAGGCGCCTCGGCTTCGGGACGCCTTTTCACCACTGAATGATTTCCGGGTTCTCAGGCTACGTTGCGCTCTGGTTCCGGCTCCTGCTGGATGGCCTCCTGCTTGACGCCAAGATAGAGAACGGAGCCGCGGCCGATGCCATAGGTATCGCAGACGTCTGGCGTCAGGAAGTCGGTGACCGGAATCTGCTGGACCGCCAAACCGGCGCGCCGGATCACTTCGATGAAGCCGGACCTTGAGAAGATGCGCACATGGTCGTCCTGGCCGAAATGCGCCCAGCGGCCTTCCGGTGTCGTCACCTCGGGATTTTCATAGGTGTCTTCGATCGACAGGCAGATCGGCGCCATCAGGATAGCCACGCTGTCCTGCTTGAGAACACGCCTGATTTCTGCGGTGGCTCGCACCGGATCGTCGACATGTTCAAGCACATGAGAGCAAAGCACGAAGTCGAAGCTCTCATCGGCATATGGCAGGTTATGGATATCAGCCTTGTCGTCTGCCTCCGGCATGTGCATGTCGCAGCTGCGGTAGAAGACATGCGGGTGGCTCTTGAGCCAGAAGCTCAAGGCCCGGCCCGGCGCAATGTCCAGGAAGCGCACCGCCTTTGCCTGGTCGAGCTGCTGGAACACCGGCGTCAGAAACAGCGCGTAGAGCCTGTCGCGATCGGTCGAATGACAATTGGGGCAGCTATAGGCCTGATGATTGATCGTCTCGAATTCATCGATGCGATAGGGAAAGCCGTGCTCAACCGCCTTGTCGATGTAATAGCGCGGAAGCGGTACGAAATGCGGGATTCTGCTGCGGCAGATGGGGCAGGCGTGGAATAGAGCCATTGTATTCCTCGTAGGGACCGTACAATGCGCAAGCAACGCCACATCATGATGCGCAGTTTCGGGGCCGGGTTTCGATCAGACAACTGTTCAACGACCCCAGAGACTCACAGACAGCCAAGGTCAGCTTCACCTTGCCCACGAATGCTGGCCCGAAGCTGACCTCAAACGGTGAGCGTGACCTTGCCGACATGGCTGCCCTCTTCCAGCAGCCGGTGCGCCTCGACGACATCCTCGAAGGCGAACACCTTGTGAATGACTGGGGCGATCGTGCCCGCTTCGAGCAGCGGCCAGACCTCCGAGAGCAGATCGTCGCGGATGGCTCGTTTTTCCTCGGCCGTGCGCGGGCGCATCGTGGAGCCGGTGACCGTCAAACGCTTGACCATGATCGGCGAGAGATTGACCTTTTCGGCGACGGCCCCGCCCAGGAAGGCGATGATCGACAGGCAGCCGTCCTTTGCCAGCGAGGCGATGTTGCGCTCGAAATAGGCGGCGCCGATCATATCGAGGATGACATCGACGCCGTGACCAGTCTCGGCCTTGATCACCGCGGCGAAATCCTCGTCCCTATAGTTGATGGCGCGTTTGGCGCCGAGCCTTTCGCAGGCCTCGCATTTTTCCTTTGAGCCTGCCGTGGCGTAGACCTCGGCGCCGAAGGCGCGGGCAAGCTGGATCGCCGTCGTGCCGATACCGCTCGTGCCGCCATGGATCAGCACGCTTTCGCCTTCGGTCAGCCCGGCCATCTGGAAGAGATTGGCCCAGACCGTGAAGAAGGTTTCGGGAAGCGCCGCAGCCTTCACGGCGTCGTATCCCCTGGGAAAGGGCAGGATCTGACCTGCCGGCAGCAGGCAATATTCGGCATAGGCGCCGCCATTGGCGAGGCCGCAGACCTTGTCGCCGACGGCATGGCCCCTGACGCCGGGCCCGACGGCGACGATTTCACCGGATAGTTCCAGGCCGAGGATCGGGCTCGCATCCTTGGGCGGGGGATAGCTGCCCTGACGCTGGGCAATATCGGGACGGTTGACGCCGATCGCCTCGGCGCGCACGAGGACCTCGCCTTCGCCGGCCTTCGGCAGCGGACGCTTGCCGATCACCATCACATCAGGCCCGCCGAAGGACTTGAGATCGACGAAACGCATTTCCTGAGGCAGTGACATGGCGCGGCCCTCCTGATCCCGGAGGTTCGGAATAGATCAGCCCGGCCGGCTTGGGAAGGCTAGAAGCGGCAAGGGCGTCAATTCGCCTCGCCCAGGAAATGGAAGGCGAGGCCCTCCTCGCTCTCCTTGGCGGCCGACTTGATGACGGCAATTTCGGCGCTGACGCGATTGATATCGTCGATGACGAGGCCTTCCGGCAGCTCGAGAACGCCGATCGAGCAGCGCATCAGCGGGAACAGGGCCTCGGCGCCGGTGCGGTCGTGGCCGAGGATGCGCCCGGCGGCGCGGTGCTCGTGGGAATAAAGATCGAGCACATCGTCGTGGAAATCGCTGATCAGCCGGTCGAGGATCTCGGTCAGCTCCTCCTTGGTCCAGCCGACGACGCCGATGAAGAAATCGTCGCCGCCGACATGACCGAGGAATGGCGTTCGGCGAAGAAATAGCGGCGCATCAGCGCGGCAAACAGCGAGATCGCGTGGTCACCGAGATGGAAGCCGTAAGCGTCGTTGAAAGGCTTGAAATTGTCGAAGTCGCAATAGCAGAAATGCCGGACCTCATCGCCGTCGCGGCCGGACTGGCGCATGAAATCACGGATGGCGTGGTTGCCCGGCAGGCCAGTCAGAGGGTTCTGGTCCTGGGCAGTCTTCAGCTGTTTCTCATTGATGACCTTGATCAACGATGCGGCGGAAACGACCCCGGCATAACGCATATTGTCGGTCAGGATCAGACAGTTGCTGCCTTCCATATTGGCGAAGATCGCCATCAGCTGCTCGGCATCGGTGTCGAGGCCGACGATCGGCGCCATCTCGACGAAATGCGAAATCGAGCGCTCGTACATCTTGTTCTTCAGGAGATCGCGGCCGAAGGGCTGATAAATATATTCCTTGAGGTGATGCTCATGGATAATGCCGCGCGGCTCGTCATTAGCGTTGAGGACGGGAAAGAAGGCCTGGCGCGGATTGCGGCGGAAAAGTTCGAAGACGCTGTCGATGCTGTCGTTTTCGTAGACCGTCGGCAAGAGCTCGATCTGCTTGCGGATGAGGATTTCGTCGAGCGACTGGCTGCCGCGCTTGCTCTTCCCGAGCTCCTGCAGATGCGGAAAGGATGGGGCCAGCTCCGACATATGCGTCGTCGGCCGGGAAATGAACCAGCCCTGGACGAGATCGACACCATATTCGCGGCAGGCGATGAATTCGGCTTCGGTCTCGATGCCTTCGGCGATGACGCGCGTTCCGAGCACGTGGGCGATGTTGACGATGCTCTTCAGCAGATGGCGCTTGCGCGGGCTGCGGTCGATCTCAGCTACGAAATGGCGGTCAATCTTCAGATAATCCACGGCATGATCGCAAAGCAGTTTCATCTCGCCGTGACCGACGCCGAAATCGTCGATCGCCAGCTTAAAGCCGGCCTTGCGCAGCGTGGAAACCAGGGCGGCGAATTCCGGCACGCTGGTATTATCGAAACGTTCGGAGAATTCGAAACAGATGGAGGACGGCGGAATATTCGCGGTTCGCAAATGTTGCAGGAGGCTCTCGACCAGGCGCTCGCCATCGCGGATCAGCCGGACGTCGAGATTGAGGAACAGGGTCGAGGTGGAGAAATTCGACAACGTCGCGAATTTGGCGAGCGCACGACTGGCGACCATCTGTTCGAGCTGCAGCAGCTGGCCGGTCCGATGCGCCTCGTCGAGAATGTCGGCCGGGGTGTCGTAGCCGATGCGTTCCTGGCCGCGCATAAGGGACTCGTAACCGAAAACCGTACCGGTGCCGGCTTCGACGATCGGCTGGAAGGCGTTCTCGATCACGAGCTTGGCAAGGGTTACCATCTGATCGCTCGCATAACGGCGGAGCATGCCCGGCTCGACGGTGCCAGCCAAAGATATTGCAGTGTTCATTGTGGGCCGATCTCCACTGCGACTTGTTCTTCTTGCTCAGAACCTGCCGCAGAAGGATCAACGAACCCTTTCGCCGTTATGAAAGTTTTGTGAAAGACGCGGATCCCCGCCACGCGTCTCGCGTGAATTCGAATTCCCGAGCGCAATCAGGCGCTTGTTCAGGCGGAGCGACGGCGCTGCGCCTCGTGATCGGCGAACATGTCGGCGACGCATCTGCCGCCGGAGGCGACGCTCTCGTCGTCGAGGAGATCTGCCTTTATTTCGCCGAGCTTGCGGGCGGCATCCCAGAGGCGAAGCGCCTCACGGACGACCTCACTGCTCGAGGCGTAGCCACCCGTATCGACGGCGGCACGGATGCCCGCTGCCTGTTGCGGAGAGAGGGAAACGGTGACCATCGGCATGAACTTCCTCCCTTTTTCTTCAGGCAGAACCCTGCCGTTGGGGGACGCATGACCATTTTCAGCATTCCCGGCGGTTCAAGCCGGCGCCTTGGTGCGTTCGCACATAAACCATCCGGCATACCGGACGGTCCTAATCCCTAAAGTCTAATCCCCCGCCATTCCCTTGTCAAAAAAGAAAAGGTCCATCGCGGTTCAACTGCGCAAGCCAAGGCCAACGGCGATCATCGTCCACCCCTGGACCATCAGGTCGAAGGCTAGAAAAAGGCCAAGGATCCAGAGGCTGTTGACCGGCCAGCCCAGTGCGATGACAAAGCCGGCCAGCGCCGTCATGACGCCGCTTGCAGCGATCCAGCGCCAGCCCTTGAGCGGTCGCATGCGCATCCCGACCCAGAGACGGAATATGCCGGCCACCAACAGCGCAATGGCAAGAAACAGCGTCAAGGCGGCCGAGGTGAAGATGGGATTGACGAAGGCGCAGATACCGGCAAGCACGTAAAGCACGCCGCTCAAAGCCCAGAAGAGCACCTGATCCCAGCGGCGCAACTGAAAAGCGTGGACGAGATAGATGACGCCGCCCGCCAGCATGAGCATGCCGACGTAAAAGACCGAAGCGACGGTCGCCATCAACAGATTGCTAAGGGCGATGAGGCCGCAGATAAGAAGCAGAACCCCGAGGCCGAGGAACCATACCCATTTCGACCGCAGCGAGGATTCCGGCATTTCATTGAAGACGCTGGTCATAGCACACCTCCTGATCATTTGAATATGTTGCCTCAGCTCTTCCGGAAAAGATGTGAGCCAAATCAATTCGCCGAAGATTTTTGTTGATTGATCAGTCAATCAAAAATATCATGGCGGGGTTTTCAGAGGGTTGTCGTTTTGCCGAAAGTCGGAATGGAGCCGGTGCGCCGCAAGGCGCTTGTCGATGCGGCGCTGCGGGTGATCGGCGATCACGGCTCGCTTGCCGTCACCATGTCCGACATCGCCCGCCAGGCCGGCGTCTCGCCTGCCCTCGCCCATCATTATTTCGGCAGCAAGGAGCAATTGCTGATCGAGACGATCCGCTCGCTCCTGAGACAGTTGCGCAGCGATACGGTGGCAGCACTCAAGGCAGCGAAGACGCCGCGCGAACGGCTTTCGGCGGTGATCCGTGTCAGCTTCCACGCCGACCAGTTCGCGCCGGAGACGATTGCCGCCTGGCTTGCCTTTTACGCCGAAGCGCAGCGTTCCGAGGAGACGCGGCGCTTTCTGGTGATCTATGCCAGGCGGCTGCGCTCCAACCTGCTTGCCGATCTAAGGGCGCTGCTGCCGGCCGACGCCGCAGAACGCATCGCCGAGGGCGCAGCGGCGATGATCGACGGGCTCTATATCAGGCAGAGTCTGAAATCGGCACCGATCGGCATCGAAGCCTCGATCGCGCTGACGGAGGATTATCTGAACGCGCTTCTATCCACCACTTCCGCCAAGGACAAATGACATGAAAGCCCAGCCGAAAGCCTCGCACTTCATCGACGGCGAATATGTCGAGGATACCGACGGCACTGTCATCGAGAGCCTCTACCCTGCCACCGGCGAGGTGATCGCCCGGCTGCATGCAGCAACGCCTGCGATCGTCGAGAAGGCGATTGCGGCGGCCAAGCGCGCCCAGCCGGAATGGGCGGCGATGAGCCCGATGGCACGCGGCCGCATCTTGAAGCGCGCGGCTGAGATCATGCGCCAACGCAACCGCGAGCTTTCCGAGCTGGAAACGCTCGATACCGGCAAGCCAATCCAGGAAACGATCGTTGCCGACCCGACCTCGGGCGCTGATGCCTTCGAATTCTTCGGCGGCGTCGCGCCGGCCGGCCTCAACGGCGCCCACATTCCGCTGGGGCAGGATTTTGCCTATACCAAGCGCGTTCCCCTCGGCGTCTGCGTCGGCATCGGCGCCTGGAACTATCCACAGCAAATCGCCTGCTGGAAAGCTGCCCCGGCGCTTGTTTGCGGTAATGCCATGGTGTTCAAGCCCTCCGAAAACACGCCGCTCGGCGCCTTGAAGATTGCCGAAATCCTGCATGAGGCGGGGCTGCCGAAGGGCCTCTTCAACGTCATCCAGGGTGACCGCGACACCGGGCCGCTGCTCGTCAATCATCCCGACGTCGCCAAAGTGTCGCTGACCGGCTCGGTGCCGACCGGACGCAGGGTCGCGGCGGCAGCCGCCGGCAACCTCAAGCACGTCACCATGGAGCTCGGCGGCAAGTCGCCGCTCATCGTCTTCGACGACGCCGACCTCGATTCGGCGGTCGGCGGGGCGATGCTCGGCAATTTCTATTCCACAGGCCAGGTCTGCTCGAACGGCACGCGCGTCTTCGTGCAGAAGGGCATCAAGGCTGAATTCCTCAAGCGGCTGAAGGCGCGCACTGAGGCGATGCTGATCGGTGATCCGTTGGACGAGGCGACGCAGATCGGCCCGATGGTCTCCTGGGCGCAGCGCGAGAAGGTGATCGCCTATATCGAGAAGGGCAAGGCCGAGGGCGCGACGCTTGTTGCCGGGGGCGGCATTCCGAACAATGTCTCGGGCGAAGGCTATTACGTGCAGCCGACCGTCTTTGCCGATGTCACCGACGATATGACCATCGCCCGCGAGGAGATCTTCGGGCCGGTCATGTCGGTGCTCGATTTCGACGGTGAGGAAGAGGTAATCGCACGCGCCAATGCCAGCGAATTCGGCCTCTCCGGCGGCGTCTTCACCGCCGACCTCACCCGCGCCCACCGCGTCGTCGACCGGCTGGAGGCCGGCACGCTGTGGATCAACACCTATAATCTCTGCCCGGTGGAAATCCCCTTCGGCGGCTCGAAACAATCGGGCTTCGGCCGTGAGAATTCTCTGGCGGCGCTGGAGCATTATTCCGAGCTGAAGACGGTTTACGTCGGCATGGGGCCGGTGGCGGCGCCTTATTGAGGAATATTTGCCTCCGCCCCTGCCCCTCACCCTAACCCTCTCCCCGTAAGAACGGGGAGAGGGGACGTGCCAAACGCAGCGTCAAGGTTGAGCGAAGCCGGTGCGGCATATCCCCTTCTCCCCGCGGGCGGGGAGAAGGTGCTGGCAGGCGGATGAGGGGCAGGCTCCAGGAAAAACAAGAAGCAGCCGGATGATGGCAGCTCGAGGGAAACAAATAGATGCAAGCAGATTTCGTCATCATCGGTTCGGGCTCGGCCGGGTCCGCCCTCGCCTACCGTCTCTCCGAAGACGGCAAGAACAGCGTTCTCGTCATCGAGGCCGGCGGCAGCGATTTCGGGCCGTTCATCCAGATGCCGGCAGCCCTTGCCTGGCCGATGAGCATGAAGCGCTACAACTGGGGTTATCTTTCCGAGCCGGAGCCGAACCTCAACAACCGGCGCATCACCGCGCCGCGCGGCAAGGTGATCGGCGGCTCCTCCTCGATCAACGGTATGGTCTATGTGCGCGGCCATGCCGAAGACTTTAACCGCTGGGAGGAACTTGGCGCCAGCGGCTGGGCCTATGCCGACGTTCTCCCCTATTTCAAGCGCATGGAACATTCGCATGGCGGCGAGGATGGCTGGCGCGGCACGGACGGGCCGCTGCACGTGCAGCGCGGCGGCTTCACCAATCCGCTCTTCCGGGCCTTCGTCGAGGCCGGCAAACAGGCGGGCTTCGAGACGACGGAGGATTACAACGGCAGCAAGCAGGAAGGCTTCGGCCTGATGGAGCAGACCATCTTTGCCGGCCGCCGCTGGTCTGCCGCCAACGCCTATCTGAAGCCGGCGCTGAAGCGCCACAATGTCGGGATCGTCTATGGCCTGGCGAGCAAGATCGTCATCGAGAACGGGCGGGCGACCGGCGTGGAGATCGAACGCGGCGGCAGGACAGAGGTGGTGAAGGCCAACCGCGAGGTGATCGTCTCCGCCTCCTCCTTCAATTCGCCGAAGCTCCTGATGCTGTCCGGCATCGGCCCGGGCGAGCATCTGAAGGAAATGGGCATCGAGGTGAAGGCCGACCGTCCTGGTGTCGGCGCCAACCTGCAGGACCATATGGAATTCTATTTCCAGCAGGTCAGCACCAAGCCCGTGTCGCTCTATTCCTGGCTGCCCTGGTTCTGGCAGGGAGTGGCGGGCGCGCAATGGCTGCTCTCCAAGGGTGGGCTCGGCGCTTCCAACCAGTTCGAGGCCTGCGCCTTCCTGCGCTCGGCACCCGGGCTGAAGCAGCCGGATATCCAATATCACTTCCTGCCGGTGGCGATCAGCTATGACGGCAAGGCGGCGGCCAAGAGCCACGGCTTCCAGGTGCATGTCGGCTACAATCTGTCGAAATCGCGCGGCAGCGTGACGCTGCGCTCACCCGATCCCAAGGCCGATCCGGTGCTGCGCTTCAACTATATGAGCCATCCGGAGGACTGGGAGAAATTCCGCCACTGCGTGCGTCTGACCCGCGAGATCTTCGGGCAGAAGGCCTTCGACACCTATCGCGGCCCGGAGATCCAGCCGGGCGAAGGGGTGCAGAGCGACGATGAGATCGATGCCTTCCTGCGCGAACATCTGGAAAGCGCCTATCACCCCTGCGGCACCTGCAAGATGGGCGCCAAGGACGATCCGATGGCGGTGGTCGATCCGCAGACGCGGGTGATCGGCGTCGACGGCTTGCGGGTCGCCGACAGCTCGATCTTCCCGCACGTCACCTACGGCAACCTGAACGGCCCGTCGATCATGACCGGCGAGAAGGCGGCAGACCACATCCTAGGCAAGCAGCCGCTGGCGCGCTCAAACCAGGAGCCGTGGGTCAACCCACGGGCGGCGATCAGCGATCGATAGTCAGTGGTGGTCTTCTTCAGGAGCGATCGCATCAGAGAAATCCAATCCAGCGCCCTGCCACGAGGGCGGCAATCCATGTTGCCGCTGACAGAGCCGCTGAAACTCTGACGGCAGGGCTCAGAATGCCGGCCGTGATTGCAGTTCGCCAGCCCTGCCCCGCATGCACGGCGAGCACATTGAGCAACGCGAAGGCAATCAGTCCGACTTTGGCGAGGAAAGCGGGATTGGCGGCATATTCGACCGCTCGCACGCTGAAGAGGCAGAAGCCGGTCAGAAGAGCCGCGGCGAGGCCGATGCCGGCAGCGCGCGAGAGGAACGGGGCGAGGATTTCCACCGGCACCTTTTGGAACAAGCCGCCGAGTCTGAGATCAAGCGGCAGAATCGCGCCGACGAGCAGGCCGATCGACAGGATATGGGCGGCGTTGACGAACATATAGAGCAACGCTGAGCGGCGGAGCGCGACCGCAAGCGCCGTGGCCGACAGCCATTCGAGAGCGTCCATATCGGCCGGTCAGTTCGTCCGGATGCGATCGGGATAGATATCGTAGCGCTTCTCGCCGATGGTGATGCGCACCGCCTTCATCCGCTTTTCCTTCGGGTCCTGCGAACGGTTGCCGAGCGCGATCACCTGGTCGCCCGGCTTTGCGACCCCCTCGACGAATCCGGAGCGTTCGGTCTGGCGCGGATTGCCGAGTTCGACCCGCCAGACGCCGTTATCGGCGGTGGCGACATCAAGGGTGGGATGCGGCCCGCCCATCGATATTTTCTCGATCGTGCCGCGAAGCTCGATCTGATCAGCCTCGGCCCACGACCAGCCGTGATGGGCGGCAGCGCTCGTCGCAAGGGCAGCCGACAGACCGACGGCAGCCAGGAGACGCTTTGTCGGAAATGCAAACATTGGATCTTCTCCTACCCGAATGAACAGGCAGGTGGTGCACCGCAGCGGCGAGAAAAGGCATTTCACCAAATGTTGAAGCAGAAGCCTCCCGCCGGCTTCCTCAAACCCAGGAGGCTCAGGCGAGCAGGCGGGTGATTTCGGCGCCTTGCCTCGGCTCGACGGCATCGGCGATGGTCGTCGAGAACAGTACCTTGCGCGTGGCGTCGGCCACCTTGGCGAAGACGTGGCGGATTTCGCAGTTCTGCTCGCCGTCGCAATCGTCGCACCGGCGGTAGGCGGTGATCGACAGGCACGGAAGGGGTGCGATCGGACCGTCGATGATGCGCAGGATTTCGCCGAAGGTGATGGTGTGGGCGGGCTTGAGCAGGAGATAGCCACCCTGCTTGCCCCGGCGGCTGACGACGATGCCGTGATGTTTGAGGTCGAGCAGGATCTGTTCGAGGAACTTCTTCGGGATCTTCTGCTGCGCGGCGATATCGGAAATCATAACGGGTTCGTCGGCACCGGCATCCGCCAGAACCGTCAGCGCCCGCAGCGCATATTTCGCCTTTTGCGTAATCATCTCAGACCGTCAACACACACAGGCGGCGCGCATCCCGCGCCGCTTCACACGTATATTCGTCTCTATGGCACAACCAGCATGAACGGAATTTGAACGCGCCGGCAGAACGCCTTGAGGGACAAGCATTTTTGGCCTTGTTTTTCACGCTTGGCCAAGCCCTCGCAAACTACGCCAAATCAGGGCCTTCCGCACCTTTTTCAGCATCACTTCAGATTTCGGATTGACAGGCTGCGTGTAACTCTACTAATTTTATAGACATTCAAGCTGCCAGTGCCGATTTCCATCCGCGGGCGGCTGCTTTTCTGCATCGCGGCAGCTTCGGAGAGATATTTGCTCCGGTGGCCGCAGCTTTCGAAATCCCTTTTTCTGTCCGATCCAGGCTTGAACTGCGATACTCCGGTCAACTAAGGACAGGATTCTCATGACTGCTATCAATCCGAATGCAGAAGCCGAGGCGCTGAACGACAAGCTGGCAGGCCTCGACCTTGCCGGACGTCTGTCGCTGGTGGCAAGCCTTGGCGGTCGCGTGGTGTTCACCACCTCGCTCGGGATCGAGGACCAGGTGATCACCGCCGAAATCGGCACGCACCGCCTGCCGATCGACATTGCGACGCTGGAAACCGGCCGCCTGTTTGCCGAGACGCTTGATCTGATTATCGAGACGGAAGCCCAGTACGACATCCATATCCAGCGCTTCGGGCCTGAGAAGGCCGATATCGACGCCTATGCTGCGCAATACGGCCTCAATGGTTTCTACGACAGCGTCGAGGCCAGGCATGCCTGTTGCGGCGTGCGCAAGCTGAAACCGCTTGCGCGTGCGCTCGAAGGGGCGACGATCTGGATCACCGGTCTGCGCCGCGGGCAATCGGCCAACCGCGCCGAGACGCCCTTTGCCGAATATGACGCCGAACGGCACCTCCTGAAGGTCAATCCGCTGGCCGATTGGGACATCGAGGCGATCAAGGCCTTCGTTTCCGAAAACGGCGTGCCGGTCAATCCGCTGCATGCGCGCGGCTACCCCTCGATCGGCTGCGAGCCCTGCACGAGGGCGATCAAGCCCGGCGAGCCGGAACGCGCCGGCCGCTGGTGGTGGGAGCAGGACGAGAAGCGCGAATGCGGCCTGCATGTCGCCGAAGAGGCCGCGGCGATCGCCGCACAATAACCATCTTCACGGCTTTTCGGATCAGGGCGCGGCGATCGCCGCAGCCTGGGGGGAAGCGAGCTTCGCCGGGAAGAGCCACAATCGAGAAAAGCTTGCGGTCAGCCGCAAGGACCGACAGTCTGGAGTAAGACATGCCCGATAGCCGTCCGGATACGGAACTCAGCAATCCCCAGAGCGCCAAGGCGCCGCTCGACCCGCATCTGAAGGCGCTGGAAAACGAATCCATCCACATCTTCCGCGAAGTCGCAGCCGAATTCGAGCGTCCCGTCATGCTCTATTCGATCGGCAAGGATTCCTCGGTGCTGCTGCACCTGGCGCGCAAGGCTTTCTATCCCGGCCGCGTGCCCTTCCCGCTCTTACATGTGAACACCGGCTGGAAGTTCCGCGAGATGATCGCCTTCCGCGACGAGACCGCGAAGAAGTACGATCTCGATCTCATCGAGCATATCAATCCGCGAGGCGCGGCCGAAAACATCACGCCCTTCACTCACGGCTCGGCGGCCTTCACCGACATCATGAAGACCGAAAGCCTGCGCCAGGCGCTCGATGCCGGCCAGTTCGACGCCGCTTTCGGCGGCGCCCGGCGCGACGAGGAGGCAAGCCGCGCCAAGGAGCGCATCTATTCCTTCCGCACTCCGGACCATCGCTGGGATCCGCGCAACCAGCGACCGGAACTCTGGAACATCTACAACGGCATGATCCGCAAGGGCGAGAGCGTGCGCGCCTTCCCGCTGTCGAACTGGACCGAGGTCGATATCTGGCGCTACATCCAGGCCGAGGACATCCCGCTCGTGCCGCTCTACTACGCCCGCAAGCGCAAGTTCGTCGAGCGCGACGGCATGATCATCCTTGCCGAGGATCCGCGCCTCGAGCTGCTGCCCGGCGAAGTGCGCCAGGAGGGCATGATCCGCTTCCGCACGCTCGGCGACTTCCCGCTGACCGGCGCCATCCGTTCCGAGGCGAGCACGCTCGAAGAGGTGATCGCCGAACTCGAAATCGCAACGGTGTCCGAACGTCAGGGCCGCGCCATCGACCGCGACCAGTCCGGCTCCATGGAAAAGAAGAAGCGTGAAGGATATTTCTGAGATGACCGCAGCCAACACCGCCGTCTCGGCCGCAACCGTCGCCAGCCTGCCCGCAGCCGAGCCGCAGAAGGCTCAACGCGACTCGCGCCCGCTGCGCCTGATTACCTGCGGCAGCGTCGATGACGGCAAGTCGACCCTGATCGGCCGCCTGCTCTGGGACACCAAGGCCGTCAAGGAAGACCAGGCCGCCACGCTGCAGCGCGATTCCACCGGTAAGCAGAACGACCTCGGCCTGCCCGACTTCGCGCTCTTGCTCGACGGCTTGCAGGCCGAACGCGAACAGGGCATCACCATCGATGTCGCCTATCGCTATTTCTCGACCGACAAGCGCTCCTTCATCGTCGCCGACACGCCCGGTCACGAGCAATATACCCGCAACATGGCGACCGGCGCATCGACGGCCGATCTCGCCATCCTGCTCGTCGATGCGCGTCTCGGCATCCTCGAACAGACGCGCCGCCACGCGACGATCGCCTCGCTGCTCGGCATCAGGCAGTTCGTGCTTGCCGTCAACAAGATCGACCTGACGGGCTATGACCGCGCCGGCTTCGAGAAGATCAGCCACGAATTCCGCGAATTCGCTCTGTCGCTCGGCGTCAAGCAGATCACCGCCATTCCGATGTCGGCGCTGAAGGGCGAAAATGTCGTCTATTCCGGCCAGGGCGCCATGCCCTGGTACACTGGCCCGACGCTGGTGGAGACGTTGGAGCTTGCCACCGTGCGCTCGTCGCAGACGGTCGGCTTCCGCCTGTCGGTGCAGCGTGTGTCGCGTCCGGGCGAAAGCTTCCGCGGCTATCAGGGCACGGTTGCCGGCGGCTCGGTCAAACCGGGCGACAGCGTCATGATCCTGCCGTCGGGCATGGTCGCCAACGTCTCCAAGATCGTCACCTTCGATCTCGTGCGCAACGCCGCCGTTGCCGGCGACGCGATAACGCTGGTGCTCGACCGCCAGGTCGACGTGGCACGCGGCGACATGATCGTTTCGATCGACGCCCAGCCGCAGGTCGGCCTGGCCTTCGACGCGCAGATCGTCGCGCTGCAGCCCGAAGGCATCGAGCCCGGCAAACGCTACTGGCTGAAGAGCGGCAGCCGCCGCCAGCGCGTCCAGGTGCAGCCGCTCAGCCAGCTCGAATTGAAGACCGGCACCTGGAACCCCGCCCAGCGGCTCTACATGAACGCCATCGGCAAGGTCCGGCTTGCCTTTGACGAAGCGGCGATCTTCGATCCTTACGAGCAGAACCGCCAGTCCGGCTCCTTCATCCTGATCGATCCGGAGACCAACAACACGGTCGCCGGCGGCATGGTGACCGGCAAACGCACCGAACTCGGCGGCCTGCACAATGGCGAAGCCCGCGTCATCCTCTCGCTGCCGGCCGACTTGGCCGAGCAGATTATGGCCAGCGAACTCTTCGCCAGCCGCAGCCATGAGGCCGAGGTCCGGCGGATGACGGCAGCCGAGGCGGCCGAGTTGTGGTCGAGCGCCGCAAGCGATATTTGATCATGGATCAAGGGGCCAGCCAGACTGGCCTCTTTTCCAACACGCGGACTCCCCAAGCAGACCTCCGCTGAGAGGTTGCAGCCCTGAGAACAGTCACTTGACCGCCCTGCGAACGGTTTCGATGAGAAGACCGAAATCAGTGGGCTTTTCCAGGATGACCGCGCCCGCGAGGACTGGGTCAGATGCAAGTTCATGGGCAGGACTTGCTGTCGCCAGAACGATCGGGACATTCAACTGGCGAAGCTTCGCAGCTACCGCGGTCACTCTTGCCTCGCCGAGATGAACGTCAAGGACAGCAACGTCAGGTCGATCCTGCTCCAGCAGATCGAGAGCGCGCTCGTTCGATGACACCGGGCCAAGCACCTGCAATCCGGCAGCGGTCAGTTTACGTCGGAGTTCATCGGCGATGAAGAACTCGTCCTCGACGACGAGGACCTTGGTCGCGCCTGCCCTCGTGTCGACAATATCGCTCACATGACCTCACATCGGGAATTTGATCGTCGCAGTGAAACCACTGGGAGGATAGTTAAGTTCCACGCTTCCACCCATATGGGCGGCGAGGCCTTCGATTAGTTCGGTCCCGTAGCCCTGGCGTACAGACTCATGAATAGGCGGCCCTGCTTCCTCGCGCCACTGGCATACGAGCCACGTCCGGTCCCGCGGCCCGGCTTCCATTTCCCACGTCACCCGTATCTTTCCGCCGGGCACCGAGGCAGCACCATGCTTCAACGCGTTCGTGCCGAGCTCGTGCAGGATCATGCTGACCGGGAGAACCTTTGAACTTCCAAATTCTACGGACGGTCCAGAGCATTCGAGCCGTTCCCAAACCGTCGCACCGACCGCGCCTCGCAGCAATGCTTCGAACTCAGTGAGCCCGCCAATGGCAGCAACTTCCTGAGCTCGAAAGGTGATATCGAGCCTTCCAAGCAGCGCTTCCTTGAAGCTTGCCACAGCCGGATCGTCGGTCCTGGTGTTGTTCACGACCGACTGAACGACGGCCGACAGGTTCCTCAGCCGATGCCGCATCTCGGCCACGATGAAGTCCATCTCGGCATCGTGGCGCCGGCGCTCCGTCACGTCGTCGAAGATGACCAGGATGTTGGGACTGTTGTTATCCGGATGAACGAGGCGGCGGGCATCGACAAGGAATGTACGCTGGCCGATCGTCGTGAATTCATGCTTCACTTCGAAGCCAATGACGGCGGCCGCCCGTGGGATCACCGAGGCTATGAGCTGCCGAAGCTCCGGAATATCCCATTGCCCATTTCCAAGCCGGAAGAAGTTCTGCGAGAGG
This sequence comes from Rhizobium sp. CNPSo 3670, assembly GCF_057784555.1. Lineage (NCBI taxonomy): Bacteria > Pseudomonadati > Pseudomonadota > Alphaproteobacteria > Hyphomicrobiales > Rhizobiaceae > Rhizobium > Rhizobium sp. CNPSo 3670. The sequence goes on along the minus strand of NZ_JBXSOL010000013.1, from coordinate 85,505 downwards.
ATGTCGTCCCGCTCGACTTCGAAAGTCTTGATGAACGCATTGTTTGCGGTCGTGACACAGAAATTCTGATCCAGCACGACAACGGGCTGGGTCATCGTGTCGACGATGCCCTGGGCCTGTACGTGCCCGGTCTTCATCAGGCGATACAAATCTTCCAGCAACATCGATGGCATTCCCTCCTCACCGTACGCTTAACGAGCCGACAATATGAAGGCCCCCACAGCCCCTGCGTCTAAAGTAATCTTTTCTGCATGGCTGGCAATGTCCGCCAGGTGGCGGCCCGGTCAAGCCCCGTGACAGCGTCATGGGCGGCCACCGGCTGCCCTGCCACCGAGACTATGTTTGCCATCCGTTGGCCGCTTTCTCCCGGTCGGATTCTGGCCGCGTGCTTGGAACTAATGACGGGCGAGACTGTTTCAGCTGTGACTTTGGCATGACGTTGACACGCCCTTCTGGCTGGGTAAGCCTCGATTTTGAGGAGACTTGCATCATGAAGAATTCCTCCACAATTCGTTCAGTCGCGGCTGCGGTTATCGCGGCGGCGGGAGTAAGCTTCGCCGGCTCCGCGCATGCCGACAGCGGTACGATCAGCTTCTCGGTCTACAAGGCTGCCTTCTTTGTGGGTGGCACTGGAGGCGAAGGCACGCTGACCTTCCATGGTCGCCGCTATCCCATCACTGTCGGCGGCATCTCGGGTGGCCTCGCCTTCGGGGCTTCTAAGACCAATTTTCATGGTACCGTTCGCCATATCCGCCGCGCTCAAGATGTGACGGGGGTCTACGGTGCGGCGGGTGGTGGCGGCGCTGTCGGAAAAGGTGCCCAGATGATCGTCATGACCAATGAGAAGGGCGCCCAACTCGAACTCTCGGGCAAGCAGGTAGGCCTGCAAGTCAACGCCGATCTCAGCGGTATTGCCATCACGGTAAAGTAAGGGCCGTCCCGAAGTGGTCGCGATGCGCAGAGTTGCTAGAGGCTTGCGGCCGGTCAGTGTGCGATAATTCACAGATTGGCCGCTAAAAAATCAGTGTTTGCAGAAAACGGACTTTTTCAATTCACGATTCGCTGTTTACCGCTTGCCCGCGGGCTCATGCGAGCACATTCTTATAATTGGATCCTGGCGGTGCGGTAAGACGAGAGGTCAGGCCTGCAACGCTCAATTTCGACCTCGCAGTACTTCACGTGGCGCCTTTGCTCGACTGATCCCGAGCGAGGAGGTTATCCATGTCCACGCCCTATGTCGACCACCCGCTACAACCGGGCGACCGGGTCCCGAACGTTGAGTTTGATGCCATCTCGCACGAGGGGAAAATCGCACTTGATGATTTTCGTGGCCGCAGCCCGTTGTTGATCGGTTTGTTTCGAGGCCTGCATTGCCCGTTCTGCCGGCGCCACGTCGCCGCCATGTCATATCTCAACCCGGTACTGCGTGAGAAAGGCGTCCAATCCCTGGCTGTTGTAAACACCCCGGTCGAACGCGCGCGACTCTATTTCCGTTACCATCCGATACCCGATCTTCTTGCTGCTTCCGACCCGGTACGGGCTTCGCACCAAGCCTTCGGCTTGCGCGAGGTCGGGATCGATACGCTCATGGCGATACGGATCGATCTTCCGGGCGAGTTGCCCGAGCCTATGGGCGTGAGGGCAATGGACGAATTTCTCAACGAGAAGGAAGGATATCAAATGACGGAAGCCGATCAGCAGATGATGACCGCCGACCATGGGCAGCTTGTCGGTCAGTTCCTCATCGACCGGGAGGGCATCGTACGGTGGAGCTTCACTGAAGCTCTGGAGCCCGGGCTACAAACATTCAAGGCACCGAATTCCCAGGAATTGATGTCGGTAGCTTCTCAAGTCGCACCTTGAGAGGAAAACTCGCTCGACGCCCACCGCCCGGGTGGTGAGTTCCGGAACTGCTGCGACCTTTTGCGGTAGAACACTCCGCATCACGCGGATATATAGATCATGCTGCGTTGGCTTTTTAGCGGTACCCGATGCCCAATTCTCCCGATTCCTCAGGTGAAAGCGTTAGCAGCTCGATCTCGGGTCGCAATCAGACAGCAGATCCGGCGGCGCAAGCGGCCTCGGATCCACCAGACATTACCAAAGTCGACGACCCGCAACCGCCCGACGGATCCTTCGGCCAAACCAGACAGGCCGCGAGCAATCTATTCCGGGCGCTGCGTCACGATTTGCGGGCAAGCGCCGCCTTGGCGAAGAGCAGGACGGCCGCTTCGGTTTTGAGGCGGAAGCTCAGGAGGTCGATGCGGCGGGCAGCCACATCGGCTCCAACCCAGTGGATGACCACCGCTCTGGCCAGAACCCTCCGCAGGATTCGCGATCGGCGCACCAATCCGGCTGAAAGCAGCCAGCCCCGGTCCCTTCTGGCGGGCTGGCGGAAATACGCTCTCGGGTCGATCCTTCTTGTCTGCCTCCTCGTCGGAAGCGTGCTGGTGTGGGCATTGAAAGACGTGCCCTGGAGCGAGATCCGGGATGGAACGTTGAAGCCGGTCGTGGTGCTGGAAACCGCCGACGGCGCGCCATTGGTGAGACAGGGGCCTTATCAAGGGCCCTATGCGCGATACGACCAGTTTCCACCCCATCTGATCGATGCCGTGCTGTCGATCGAGGACCGCCGGTTCATGGATCATTTCGGCGTCGACCCCAGGGGCATCGGCAGGGCGTTTCTGCGGAACTTGGAGGCCGGCTCGGTGGTGGAGGGCGGCAGCACCATCACCCAGCAACTCATCAAGCTGCAATATCTCGACAGCGACCGGACGATAAAACGAAAGATTCAGGAGCTTGTCATCGCCGTCTGGCTGGAGTGGAAGCTCGGCAAGCATGAAATCCTGACACGCTATCTCAACAGCGTCTATCTTGGCGCCGGTGCGACCGGCATGCCCGCCGCCGCGCGCATCTATTTCAACAAGGATATCGGCGCCCTCAATCTGCCGGAGTCGGCGATGCTGGCGGGGCTGCTGCGAGCGCCCAGCCAATGGAACCCGATCGATAATTTCGAAGGCGCCCGGCAGCGCACCCTGGTCGTTCTCGACGCGATGACGGCCAATGGCAAGATCACCGCGCCACAGGCGACCGAGGCCAAGACGAGCTTTGCCAAGCTGCATCCAACGACGCCGACGCCGCGCTCCGGGAGCTGGTTTGCAGACTGGATTTCGCCGCAGGCGAGCGAAATCGCCGGCTCCTCGCCAGGGTCGACGACGGTGCGCACGACGCTGGTGCCGCAGTTACAGCAGATCGCCGAGAGGATCGTGAAACGGTCTTTGGACGGCGAAGGAAAATCCGTAGGAGCATCGCAGGCTGCGCTGGTTGCGATGACACCGGACGGCGCTGTCGTTGCGATGGTTGGCGGGCGCGACTACAAGGCGAGCCAGTTCAACCGCGCCGTCACTGCGATGCGCCAGCCGGGCTCCACCTTCAAGCTGTTCGTCTACTACGCAGCATTGAAGGCTGGGCTCACCTTGTCCGACCAGATTCTGGACGCACCAATTGAAATCGACGGCTGGTCGCCGGAAAATTCCGGCGGCAACTATAGTGGGTGGGTGACGCTCGCCGAGGCGTTCGCGCGATCGCTCAATGCCGCGTCGGTATCGCTTGCCCAAGAGGTCGGTCTGGACAATGTGATTGCCGCGGCGCGCGAACTCGGCATCGATGCGCCACTGGCCAATACGCCGTCATTGGCGCTCGGTACCTCCGAAGTCAATCTGCTCAATCTCACCAGCGCCTATGCCTCCGTCCGGCTCGGCAGGGCACCTGTCATGCCCTGGGGTATCATCGATTTCCAAGCGGCAGGGCAGCCAAAGGCCTTTCGCGTTGGCGCCCAATCGAAGCCGAATGTCGATCTTTCGCCTTACCAGTCCGACCTCCTCGGGCTCCTGCAACTGGTGGTCGAGCGCGGCACTGGACGTGGTGCAGATCCCGGCACCTTTGCGGCCGGCAAGACCGGCACCAGCCAGAACAATCGTGATGCCTGGTTCGTCGGCTTCACGGACGCCCTCGTCGTTGGCGTCTGGGTTGGTAATGATGATGACGCGCCGATGAAGGGGGTGACGGGCGGCGCCCTGCCCGCCCATATTTGGCGGGACTTCATCCGCGAGGCGACGATCGAGCCGACGCTCAACGGAGTGCGGTCGAGCGAAGTGGTCGTCGACGGTCAAGCCGCCCCGCAGTCCTGCAACATCACCGCCTGCTCGCGCAGCTACCGCTCCTTTCGCCCATCCGATTGTACCTATCAGCCCTATTCGGGCGGCCGACGGCTTTGCGAAAAGTGATCTGGTTCGGCAGAGATCCAACCGCAGGGACTACCGGCCAAAAGCGTTTTTCAGCGCATCGACGACGACGCGGACGGAGGGAACGTCCTTGATATCGGCATGGACCACCAGCCAGACCTCTCTCGTCAACGGCTGTTCGGTCCCGATGCGCTGGAGACCGCTGGACTCCGCGACGGCGAAATCGGGGAGCATGACGACACCTGCACCAAGGCTTGCAGTTGCAGCCTGGAACTCCAAAACGGACGATCTCACAGCGATCGGCCGGCCGGCGGCCAGTTCGACCAGCCGCAATTGCTGCGGTGAGGCATTCATGGTTTCGTCGTAACCGATGAAGGTCCAGTCCGACGGCGGAACCGCTTCGAGATAGGCCTTCGATGCGTAGAGATGAAAGCTTGTCTCGCCGAGCTTGGCGATCGCGTAATCTCCGTCCTGCGGACGCGACATTCGCACGGCCACATCCGCCTCCCGCCTGTTGAGGGAGGCGAGGCGCTTTTCTCCGACAAGCGTGATCTCAACGCCGGGATGGTCTCGCCTGACGGCTGCGATGGGTTTTGCAAGCAGCATGCTCGATAGCGCGGGAGGGGCACTGATCCTGACATGGCCGCGCAATTCCGTGGCGCTGCTGCGACCGAGTTGCTCGATGGCTGCTGTCTGGACGGCGACGAGAGCGGCGTATCTCGCAACCTGCTCTCCGTCCGACGTCATGATGATGCGGCGTCCGCGGCGATCTACGAGTTTGCGTCCGAGACTGGATTCGAGCGACGAAACGCGGCGACTGACGGTGGCATGTTCGACGCCGAGTTGTCTTGCTGCACCAAGCAAGGTTCCCGATTGCGCGAGCGCCAGGAAATGCCGAAGGTCGTCCCAATCGAGTTCTGTGAAATCTCTCCCAACCATTGTGCAGCAATAGGGAATTTTCACCCATCACGCCACCGCTTATTTTATCCGAAATAAGGAGAGCACGAGCGATGACCGACCAGATCATATGGCTGAACGCGGCCGGCGACATCAATCAGTTCCATGTCGAGCAGCGCCAGTGTGACAGCCCCCGCGATGGCGAGATCAGAATCCGTCACGAGGCGATCGGAACGAACTTTCTAGACATTTATCACCGGAAAGGTATCTACCCGATGCCGTCCTACCCCGCGGTGATCGGCGCCGAAGCGGCTGGAATCGTCGAGGCTGTCGGTCCGGGCGTCTCGACTTTCGAAAGAGGTGATCGCGTCGCCTATGCCGGGCCTCCGGTCGGCGCCTATCGCTCCGCGCGCAACATCGCCGCTGAAAGGGCGATCAAGCTGCCGGATGCCGTTTCGGCAAAAACGGCGGCGAGTTCGCTCCTCAAAGGCATGACCGCCTACATGCTGTTGAAGAAGACCTATGATGTGCGTGCAGGAAACCACGTTCTGATCCATGCGGCTGCCGGCGGGCTCGGCAGCATCCTCGTTCGCTGGGCCAAGTCGCTCGGAGCCACGGTGATCGGAACGGTCGGTTCCTCCGAAAAGGCAGCGCTCGCCAGATCTTGTGGAGCCGATCACCTGATCGTCGGGCGCGGCGCCGATTTCGTCGCGGAAGTGAAGCGGCTGACGAACGGGCTCGGCGTCGACGTCGCCTATGACGGGATCGGCGGGGATACGCTTCTCAAAAGCATACACTCTGTCCGCCCATTCGGCATGGCTGTCACCATCGGTCAGGCCGCCGGCGCCATTTCCCCGGTGCCTGTCGAGGAACTTCGCCCGGGCAAGGCGCTCTGCCATCCGAGCATCATGGCCTGGTGCGCTGACGTCGGACAATATCGCGAGGCTGCTCTCGCTGCGATCGGGGCGATGGAATCGGGGATCGTTTCGCAGATCGGCGCCGAATACCGTTTGGCCGATGTTGCGAAGGCGCAGGAAGAGATGGAATCCGGGCGCGCGGCGGGCAGTATCCTGCTGATACCCTGATTGCTTCGAGAAAGAACACCGGCAGAGATCATGGATCGCCAGCGCTTCCGCGCGGCGGCCTTCGACGGTCTGATCCGGTCGGGCGATCCGCGGCGACAGGCTGGACGCGTCTATCCACAAAATGGCATTATCTTATCCATTCCGGCCATCTTCAGCGGGAAAACCTATTTCGATAGAGTGCCGCCATCGAGGTGGGCGATCGGCAATGGACTGGCCCGCGCCCTGCCTCGCAAAGACGCCGGCCTGTCTGGTCGGCGTCGAATGACGGGAAAGGATGAAAGACATGTCTACAGCCAACAAGCCACTGATCGCAGTCACGGGTGCAACGAGCAAACAGGGGCGGAGCGTCGTTGCGACGCTTCTTGAAAGCCAGCGTTTCCGCGTCCGTGCTCTCACTCGAAGAAAGAATTCGCCCGAAGCCCTGCGTCTCGAAAAACTCGGCGCGGAAATTGCCGCCGTGCCCCTCGAACTCGGCCTTCAGAAGGAATTCGCTGCGGCATTCAAGGGCGCGGATGGCGCGTTTCTGATGACGCCGCCGATCGCTCCGCCGCAGACGACCGAAGCACCTCTCGGCCGGCAACTGGCGGACGCTGCCGTGGAGGCCGGCGTAGGACACATCGTCTTCAGCACGCTGGAGAATGTCGACAAGATCACCGGTGGGACGAAATATGCGCCGCATTTCACCGACAAGGCGCGCGTTGCAGATTACATACGGGGCCTGCCGATTTCTCATTCCTTCGTCATGCTGGCATTCTTCTACACAAACCTTATCGAGTATTATGCGCCGCGGATGGAAGGCGACACCCTGCTCTTGCCGATTTACCTTCCGGAAGATTTCCGGGCGCCTTTCGTCGATCCGCTGACGGCGACGGGGCCTGTTGTCCTGGAGATTTTCTCAAATCCTGAGCGCCACAACGGCAAAACGCTGCCGATCGTCGGCGATATCATTTCTCCGAGGGAGATGGTCGAAACCTTCCGACGCGTCACCGGCCTCAAGGCCGAGTATCGAAATGCTTTCACCAGGGATGGCCTTCTGCGCTATTTCCCGGAATTTGCCGCCAACGAATTTCTGGTTCGAGAGCTTCTCGGAATGGTCGAATATGCGGTCGAATATGGCTATTTCGGCAAGGAACACGATCTCGAATGGAGCCGCCGGCTCAATCCAGAGACGCTCAACTGGGAGCAGTTTCTGCGGACGACGGGATGGCGCGGCGACAAGCGGTCTTTCGGAAGTTGAATTAGAGGCTTACGACGGCCGGATTCCCGGCAGCTTGGCAATCTCGGCGGCAAGAAAGTCGACCAGCAGCCGAACGCGGGCAATGGCTGCACGCTCCGGAACAATCAGCAAGCTCAGCGGAACCGGCGAAGGCCGATAGTCGCCAAGCACCACTTCAAGCCGGCCGTCGTCCAGCAGATCTTGAACCAGCCAGAGATGTGTAGGACCGATGCCGCGTCCGGCGGCAAGAGCTTCGCGCGCCGCAAGCCCGTGATCGACACGCAGCCGACCGCCGACCGGGATCATGAATCTGGCGCCATCGGGGGCGGAAAGAACGAGCTGGTTGCTGCCTGCCACATTGGACATCACGATGGTTTCGTAGCGTGACAGATCGGCCGGACGCTCCGGCCGCCCCCGGGCGGACAAATAGGCCGGAGCGCCAACCAGCAGCCGCTGGCTCTCTCCGACCGCATGAAGTTTCATCGAGCTGTCGGCGAGAGGTCCAAGGCGAAGCGCCACGTCAACGCCTTCGCGAACCAGGTCGATGCGTTCGTCCGTCAGGTTGAGGTCGATGCGGATGTCCGGATGCCTGTCTTGGAAGTCGAAGATCATACGCGTGACATGCATCACACCGAGCGCTGCCGTACAGGAAAGCCGAACAGCCCCCGCCGGAGCCTGACGGGCATCTCTGGCTTCCTCAGCGGCCTGTTCGACCAGGCGCAGGATCTGAAGGCAGGTGGTGTAATAGCGACTGCCCTCCTCCGTCAGGGTGACGCGGCGGGTGGTGCGGCTGAGCAGCGGCACGCCGACAGCCTCCTCGAGTTCATTGAGGTGCCGCGTCACGGTGGATTGGCCGAGGCCCAGCTCCTTTGCGACCATTGACAGGTTGCCGCGCTCAGCGACCCGCACGAAGGTGCGCATCCTGTCGAAGGACAATCCGGTCTTATCCATTCTTAAGCACAGTGGTGGCCATCCGCACCATATACGGAATAATCCTGACTGTGCACAGACCTCAAGGCGCCCCCACTTCCATTATGGCGGCACGTGCCAGATTATCGCGTCGAACCGCGCGGCACGATGGAAAAGCCGCAATTGACCCTGTCTTCCCGGGGCGGCTCATCATGAATGGCATGCAGCAGCATGTCGGCGACGCGGTAGCCGATGTCCTGGCGCGGGATGTGCACCGTCGTCAGCGACGGCTCGATGAAGGGCGAAAATTCCAGGTCGTTGAAGCCACAAATGCCGACATCCTCCGGCACGCGGATGCCGCGCGCCTTGCATTCGATCAGCACGCCGAAGGCTAGTTCGTCGCTCTGGGCAAAGACGGCATCGACATTGGCCACGCGCTCGAGCAGGCGGGAAAACAGCTCTCTGCCGAGGCCGATACGGCTCGGCGCATCGCCGCCAATGATGAGATCCTCGTGGAAAAGGCCGGCTTCCCGCATCACCGCCTCGTAACCCTCAATGCGCCGGCGCGAGCGGACATCGGCGCCGCGACCGATCAAGGCGATCCGACTATAGCCCCTCGACAACAGGAACCGGGTGGGCTCGGCGCCCGCCATATAATGATCGAGGCCGACGACCAGGCTTTGTGGCTCCTGACTAAGATCGGTGACATGGGCGATGGGACAGGGGGCGCTCGCCAGCAGCGGCAGAAGATCGCCGTAGTACTCGGCGCCGGCGATGATGACGCCGGCCGGCTTCTGGGTCAGGATGGATTTCAGCAGGCCGGCTTCACCCTCGCCATGGTGCAGCGTGCTCGAATATTGCACGGTGAACTCCGTGCCGCGGAAACAATCCTCGATACCGATCATCAGGGCGGCGAAGCCGTACTGGTGCAAGGCGGGGGTGATGACGCCGACAATGCCGTTGTGGCGGCCGGCCAGCGCCCGGGCGGCAAGATTGGGGATATAGCCCATCTCCTCGACCGTGCGCAGAATTTCCTCGCGCAGATCCTCCGAGACGATTTCCGGATTGCGCAATGCACGCGAAATGGTGATCGGGCTCACGCCCACCTTCTTCGCCACGTCGCTCAGCTTCACATGCATCCCGCGCTCGGCTTTCCGCCCCCGCTCAACCGAATTCTTCATCGCCCCTCATATACCGTGGGCCAGACGCGCCTGCGGCCGATTCCCCGGTCATGACTTCCTGACGAAGAAATATTTTAGAGTCCACTAACTTTTATAGCCGCAACGGGTTCCGGAGATCCGACTTTGCCGAAGCGAGCGGGACCGCCTTTATCAGGCGAGACGGCCGGCAGTTGGCGGGGAACGCGGCGGCTGGCGCGCGCATCGGCGACGGATGTTAAACTTCAGTAATGTCTTACAAATCGGCAATATCAACATGATCAATATTTAATTTGTAAAGCCATCCGGCGTGATCATATTTAATCCCGAGCGCGAATTCTTCCCCCCTCCGCGATCGTCGCCTCCCGGCGATCCGCGCCGGCGAACGGAGGAATTGGCGCACCTCATCCGACGCCAGGTCCCAGACATGGAACTACGACGCCGTCACAAGCCAACGTTCTCGCAAGGGATAACCACCATGTCACATATTCTCAGCAAACATCGCACAGCAGCACTTGTCGGGGCCGCCATCATCGCCGGCGCGGCATGCCTTCCCTTCGCCGTCAATTCGCCCAGCGCCTTTGCAGCACCATCGGACACGGGCGGTATTCTCGCCCCGAGCGGCTCCTTCGCCTCCGTCGTCGACGCCGACAAGCCTGCCGTCGTCACCATCACCACGACGATGAAGACGACGGATGTCAGCGCCGAGCAGGAATCGCCGATGGACGAGCAGTTCCGCCAGTTCTTCGAGGATCAGGGCATTCCCCTGCCGCGCCCGGCGCCGCAACAGCGCGGCTCCCAGCATGCGATGGCGCTCGGCTCCGGCTTCATCGTCAGCCCGGACGGCCTGATCGTCACCAACAACCATGTCATCGACAATGCGCTCGACATCAAGGTGACGCTCGACGACGGCACCGACCTGCCCGCCAAGCTGATCGGCGCCGATCCGAAATCCGATGTCGCCGTGCTGAAGGTCGAGGCAGGCAAGCCGCTGCAGACCGTCGCCTGGGGCGATTCCGACAGGCTGAAGCTCGGCGATCAGATCCTGGCGATCGGCAACCCCTTCGGCATCGGCACGACGGTAACGGCAGGCATCGTCTCGGCCCGCGGCCGCGACCTCCATAGCGGGCCGTATGACGATTTCATCCAGATCGATGCGCCGATCAACCACGGCAATTCCGGCGGTCCGCTCGTCGATCGCGAGGGCAAGGTCGTCGGCATCAACACCGCCATCTACTCGCCGAACGGCGGCAGCGTCGGGGTCGGTTTCGCCATTCCCTCCGACGAGGCCAAGGCGATCGTCGCGAAGCTCGAGAAGGATGGTTCGATCAATCACGGCTATCTCGGCGTGCAGATCCAACCGGTCACGAAAGATGTCGCCGACGCCGTCGGCCTCGACAAGACAGGCGGCGCGCTGGTGGCTGCCGTCTCCGCCGATACGCCGGCTGCCCATGCCGGCCTGAAGCCCGGCGACATCGTCACCTCGGTCGGCGGCGAGACCGTCAAGACGCCGAAGGACCTGTCGCGTCTCGTCGCCGATCTTTCGCCGGGCACGCAGAAATCGCTCGGCGTCTGGCGCGACGGCAAGACCATCGATCTCAACGTCACCGTCGGCGCCAATGCGGATGGCCGGAAGCAGGCTGCGGCGACAAGCCCGGAAGCGCAGGGCCGCGCCTCCGGCCAGCCGAGCCTCGGCATCGGCCTTGCCGACCTGACGCCCGATGTGCGTCAGCAGCTCAACCTGCCGCGCTCCGTCAGCGGCGCGGTGGTCGCCAGCGTCAATCCAGATAAATCGGCCGCCGCCGCCGGCATCCAGTCGGGCGACGTCATCGTCTCGGTCAACGACCGGCCGGTGCACAATGCCCGCGACGTCAAGGCCGCAATCGCCGAAGCCGGCAAGGCCGGCCGCAAATCCGTGCTGCTGCTCGTCGAACGCGACGGGAATAAAACCTTCGTCGCCGTACCCTTCAACGCGGCCTGAGGCAATCCCAGGGAAGAGCCCCGCGAAAGCTGGCTCAATTCGCTGACAAAGTCTCTTCCGTCATGCTCGGCCTTGTGCCGAGCATCTGACCACCTTAAATGTTCCGGTATAAAATCTTTTATTTTCAATGGCTTACTTTGACGTGCGCAGATCCTCGGCACAAGGCCGAGGATGACGTCAGGATCTATGGCTATCCGGCTGCGGCACAGAGCTGCGGCCGGCCCTTGAAGCATATGGTAAATGGCGGCATTTCCCCTCGAAAACAGACACTGAAACAGGCTGTTGCGCCATTGCCTGACAAGGCCGCCGGCTGCCAATCAACCGCCGCTGGACGAATTAACCCTACTGCCTTACCTTAATATCAGCATCAACTTGAATACATCCCGCCCTGTGACATCGTATTTTCATGATCACTAATTTGTTCCGGCATGGCGCGCCGGAACGGTGACTCGCTTTTCCCGAGAGGGACCGGCTTCGTGCATCGAGCAGCGCCGCAACATTGAACGGAGGGTATGCATGAATAATGTGGTGGAATTTCGCGCCAAATGCCCGGACGACGAAAGCCTGGCCGACTGCCGGGAGGCGCTTGAACCGCAGGTGATGAAGATCGTCGCCGAGGCCGTCGGCAGGGGCTATCCAGCGGCCGAAGCGGCCATGGTGGTCGCCGATATCGCCGACGACTATATCCTGATGCTGTCGCGCGAGCTGCGGAAATAATGGCGCGGCGTGCGCAGATCCGCACGCCGACAAGGCGGAAATGAGGGAATCAGTGGACCGCGCAGCGCCTGCCGGGGTAGCAGGGGTACAGGAGACGAGACCGGCCACGCGGCCCGGCGATCCTAACGCCGGATAATGCCGGAAGTTCCGGCCCGGCGTTATCGCCATTTCGGCTGGGGCGGCGGCGCATTGGCCCGGATCTCATGCAGCGGTGCGTGAGACCCGAGTAGCTTTTTCAGCTTCTTCTCCTCCGCCGGGCCAATCCCAAACTTGCGGCAATGCTCGGCAACGTCATGCTCCCGAGGCCCCGGAACGCGAACTTGGCGGTTGCTCATGCTCTTCATGTTCGTTTCCTCCTTGAAGGGGATAACAAACAACCGGCATTTTTGTTCGTTAGAAAAGTCTAATTTTAGTAAGGGGCGAAATACGGCAATATATCAGCGGAGCTGACGCCGTTATGCTGCGTTTGACTTGCCAGCATTCGCCGTCAGTCGATTGCCAACCGCAAGGATGGCGCTCAACTGATCTTCAGCCAATGCCTGAGTGCCGCCACAGCCCCGTCGCTGGCATAGGCAATGACCCCACCCGTCGTCAGCCCGGCGAAGGCAATCAGCCCTGAGATGCCATAGCCGATCGACTTCATCCGTTTCCACTCTTCGAGCGCCGGGCCGACCGTCTCCTGGTTCTTGTCGACGGTATCCTTGAGCGTCAGCATCTCGGCGCGGATCTGCACGTCCGCTCCGCCTGTCATCGCCACTCTCGTATCGAGATGGGCGATCTGCCTTGCCTGTTCGTCGAGCCGCTTGTGGATCACGGCACGGCCCTCATGGGCATTGGCTTTTTCGTCGCTCATCTCCTGGCGCAGCAGCGCGACGCTTTCCTCGATGCCGGTCAGCCTTCCCTCGACGCGCCCGAGCGCGCGCAGGATATCGTCATTGGATGTCATGGCGGGGCCACCTCAAGAATTGAATTTCAGCTTTTCGGACTGGGCAATGCCGCTCGAAATCCGGTCGATCATGATCGGCTGCGGGTGGATGAAGGAGACCGGCGAAAGCTCCCCGACAGACGGCGCCGGACGCACCACTGACCCCACAGGCATGACGACGGCGCTCACGCCTTGATAGGTGATGACGTTGCCGGCGATGCTGGCCACGACCTGCGTGCTCAAGCGCGCCAAGCCATCCGGGCCGGAATAGATGTGCAGCGTCTGCTCGGGCCTGAAGATGCTCGCATCCGCGACGACAATCTGGTTATAGGTGGCAACGCCGTCAGTCCCGGCCTGCGCGGTCAATGTCGTGCTCGCAAGCTCCAGCATGCCGGGCCAGACACCGCCTCTGGAGGGGGAGACCCAGGCTGCGTAAGTATCGATTGCCGCGTCGCAGCAAGCCGATGTCTGCGCAAGAATATCATCGCGAAGCCGCCATTTGCCGGAAGCGTCCGTTCCATCCGACGGCCAGCTGTTGTTGGTTCCATAGACCTGATACTCGGCCCTGAGGCCGAGATCGTTGCAGGTGATCGTCCCGGTCGCCGGCGAAGTGCCGCCGGCGAAACTATAGGTGAAGGTGTTGGCGTCGACGACCGATATTACATAGCTTCCATTGTAAGCGGTCGGCGTTGCTCCCGAGATACTGACGGTCTGGCCTGTCGCAAGTCCGTTGAGGCCGCTTGCGATGGTCGCCGTGGCGACCGTGCCGACCGAGGTCAGCGTGATGTTGCGTGTGACGGTCGTCCGTCCGAGCGGCGGGAAGGCAACGATTCTGGCGCCAGAATATTCGCGGTGATCAAGGACTTTCGACCGCAGAAATTCACTCCAATGCCGATTCGAAATCTGCGAAGACGAATTGTTCAAACGTCGGTCCAAAACGCCCCTCCACCCTCCGTCATCCCAGGCCTTGAGCCTGGGATCCATGCCCGCCCCTGGTGGAGCCCAGCGTGGATCCTCGGGTCAAGCCCGAGGAGGACAGAGCAAGGGGTGGGCATGGTGCCACACCCACAGTGGTGTTCGATGACGCCGGCCGGAAAGCCCTGGCGAATGACGCACGCCATCGAAGCGTCGCCGGCCTTCGCCGTCGACATCACCTTTGGATTCAAATCTCGCAGCTTGGATTTACGGTAGGAATTAAATGATCCGCCGGGGGGTGATCAAGGACTTTCGAGCGTAGAAATTCACTTGGATGTCGATTCGAAATCAGTGGAGGCGAACCGGTCAACCGTTGGTCCAAAACGCCCCTCCACCCTCCGTCATTCCAGGGCTTGTCCCTGGGATTCACGCCGATGCTGGTGGAGGCCAAGGTGGATCCTCGGGTCAAGCCCGAGGAAGACGAAACAAGGGTGAACGCTGCGCCAAACCCCGCGGTGGTGCGATACCATCCAACGTGAGCGAGGAATATACTATCAACAGGCTGCCGATCACAGAAGGAGGAGTCTGTGAACACCACCGTCTCAGGACTTCTTCTTTGCCTCGCCACTTTTATCGGCGTGCACCTGTCCGCGAACCCGGCCGATGCCGAGGAACCGGTGCGGTTCGAAAGCGCCCCCGTCAAGCTCAGCCCGTTTCGCATCCGCAAGGCCCTCGAACAGGGAGAAATTCTCTCCCAACCGCAGGGCACGCCGTTGCTCGGCTATCTATCCCGCCCTGCCGGCGACGGCCCCTTCCCGGCGGTGGTCATCCTGCATGGCTGCGATCACCTGCGTTTGAGCGTCAAGGAGCTTTGGCCGAAACGGCTGGTGAGATGGGGCTATGTCGTGCTTGTCGTCGACAGCTTCACCACCCGCAAGCTCGCCGACACCTGTCGAAGCGCTCTGCCCGAGCGCGTCTTCGATGCCTATGGCGCTTTGGACTTTTTATCGAAATCAGGCTTCGTCGATATCCGGCGCGTCGCCTTGATGGGCTTTGCGGCCGGCGGCACCGCGGCGCTGGACGCCACGAAGACCGACGGCAACGAGCAGCTTATGGAGCGCAAGTTCAGGGCGGCGGTTGCCTATTATCCCGCCTGTGACGCCGATCGCGGCGACCCGACAGTACCGACCCTGATCATGACTGGCGAGAGAGATAATTGGAGCCGGGCCGAACGATGCCAGAAGAG
The DNA here is from genome assembly GCF_057784555.1 of Rhizobium sp. CNPSo 3670. NCBI lineage: Bacteria > Pseudomonadati > Pseudomonadota > Alphaproteobacteria > Hyphomicrobiales > Rhizobiaceae > Rhizobium > Rhizobium sp. CNPSo 3670. Next base: position 70,213 of record NZ_JBXSOL010000013.1, on the reverse strand, counting down.
GCTTGCCCGCCTCAGCGACAATGCCCCGCCCGTCGAGCTCAATGTCTACAAGGGCATCTATCACAATTTCGATGCGCCGGAGTTCATGGTGGGACGGAGAGTGCTGGGTCATATCGAAAAATACGACGCCGACGCCGCGGCGAAGTCCATGCGCAGCGTTTACGCCTTTCTACGCAAGTACCTGGCAAACTAAGCCTGCCTGATCTCAGGAGGATCGATCGCGGCGCAGCTCCCCCCAACCTCCGCCATTCCAGGGCCTTGGAGCCTGGATGCCTCCCGCCGGTTGCCCGGCATTTACCGGCACCCCAACCTCCGTCATCCGAGGCCTTGAGCCTGGGATCCATGTCCGCTGCCGACGTGGATCCTCGGGTCAAGCCCGAGGAGGACGGAGTGTGAGGCGATCTCTGCGGCAAATCAATCCAGGGCGATATTTACGCTCCGAACTGAACGCCTAAACCTCACTCGGCCGCCCTGACGTTGCCTGGCTCGCCGAGGACGTGAACGCCTCTTCGGCGCTCGGCACTTTCCCCTCCGGCGTCAGATCGTCGACGGCCTTCGGAAGATCGCGGCTCAGCCGCCCGAGGATCTCCTGATGCGAGAGGCCGGTATTCCTGGCGATCTCGTCCAGGACATCCGGGCCGAGGGCTGTGGCAAGTTCGCCGTCATTGATGTCGGCATTCTGGCCGCGGCGCACCCAGGATTCCATCTTGTCGCCCTGGCCGTTCTGCTGAAAGGTCTTCAGGAGGTCGCCGAGGCCGCCGCTGACGATGCTGCCGGACGTCAATCCACCGAGAAGGCCGCCCAAGCCGCCCAAACCACCCCCGGAACCGGCCAGTCCGCCGAGAATGCCGCCGAGCCCGCCTGATGGCTGGCCTCCGGCGCCTGCCTGCTGCGGGTTCTGGAGGCCCCGCAGGAGCTCCCGGATCTTGTCCCTGTTCTGGTAACCGGCAACGGCAAGAACGGCGAGAAGCGCCTTCATTTGACCGCTCATCATGATGAAATCCTCCTGTGGTGCTCCGTGGGTTCAAGCCAGTCGGAGCGCTGTATGGGCGCAATGTTCACAAAGTTGGAAAGCTCCCCGCCGGCGGGCGCAAGATCCCGTGCCGGCGGCATTGTTCGACTGTCTCAAGGCCGCATCAGATTTCCGGGCAACCGCGCCGGTTGGCGAAGATCATCCGATCCGGCCCGCGGCGGGTCATGCCCTCGACGACGATGCTGCGCGGCGACATGCGCACGACTCGGGCCCGGCGCAGGCCTTCGCTGCGGGCGATGTCGAGCGCATCGTCAGGATCGCAGCGTCGCGGTCCCCGGCGGTCGTAGCGGTCGTAATCGCGATCACGGTCACGGTCGTAGACGCCGACGCCGCCGGGGCCGATGCGCAGCTCCATATCCTGGGCGGCGGCAATCGTCGGTGCGATCGTCAGGCCGGTCATGGAGGCCAGGCCGATCAACACGAACTGAAGAGACTTATGCATGGATTCCTCCCATGGCCTTGTTTGCTTATCGCCATACCAACATCGCCATCGGGATTTTGTTCCGTGAGGCCGGAGGAGCCTGCGGGGAGAAAGCAAGGGCCTGCACGACAGCGCGGAGCCGCTCAGCGTGCTCGGGCGTGATGCTCCAGCCAGGCGACTGCGAAGCTGCAGATCGAGGCCGCATCGACCAGCACCGATGGCGCGTCTCCGACTGGACCCTGTGTGCCCTGCCCGCTGGCGAGAAAGGCGCTGACGATCCGGGCGAAGTAATCGCTTTCGAGGCCAGGCACGACCGGGTCGCCGGTATCGAATTCCTCGAGCATGCGCCATACCACGCCTGCTGGCGTGGCAAAGGGCACCTCGTAGCGGCGCAGGCGCTTGTTCGGGATTTCAGCCAGATGCTCGGCATGGTGGAGAAGGGTCATCGTGTCGAGCGGGGCTCCGGCTATGAGGACCTTGCCGCCGGCCGCCACGAGTTTGGCGAGCGGCGAGCCATCGCCATAGCCGTAATCGAGCGGATGATCGGCGGTGAGCCAGTCGGCCCTGACGCCGATCGCCGCGACCGAGGCGCCCGGATTGCCGCTGCGCCGCGCCCCTGGCGTGGTTCGAAGGAATTCCGGGAAGATGCCGTTATCGCGGATCGCCCGGGAACTGATGGGATCGAAAGGCGCAATATGGTCGCGCCATTCGAAAGGAACGCGGCCGTTCTCGTCGAGCAGTTCGTCATAGGCGCCGTTCCAGTCCGCATAGGCGACGATGGTGCCCGACGGGCCGACGACATCGCGCAGCGCATCGATGAACATGTCGGGACCGTTGAGCAACCGCCCCAGTCTGCTCATGGCGGCATGCACCATGACCATGTCGCCGGCGCGAAGTCCGAGCTTTTCCAGATCCTTGCTGAGCGAGAGACGGGTGTGAAAGTGCGGAGCGGTCATCGGCCAACGATCAGCAGGACACGACCCGGAGTCAATGCTCCCGGGCGGACCTCAGGGCACCATCGCTCGCGATACCCTGCTGCCGCTCACGCGCCTCCTGCCTCCGCGCCCGCGGCGGGCTTCCGTTTGGTGCACCGCTTTCAAGGACATGAACCTGGTGGTCATCGATGACGGTCCGTGGAAGCCTCCCTGCGGCCGCCGGTATGGATCTTCTACCGCCGATCGGTGCCCCCTGGGCCATCCTTGCGATCTATGAAAGCTTCGGCTTCATCCACCACGCGTTCCTTGATGGCATCGTGAGCATCGGACGCAACGTCCACGGCCTTGTGATAGACTTCCGACGCTACCTCTTTGCCTTGCGAGACGACGTCCTGGGCCTGATGACTGAGGCTATCTCTCGTGCTATCTGCGGCTTCGCCGACCAACTCATCCTCGGTATCGGTATGGGGCAGCGCCGCGCCGATCGCTGCACCGACCGCGAAAGCCAGGGCACCGCCGACGAGCGGCTGGTCGCGGAAATGGGTGAGGATCGACTCGTTGAGTCTGCTCGTTTGCTCCTGAAGACTGGTCGCCGCCGAAGAGGATCGGCTCGACAGCGAGCTCGCCGCGTCAGACGCACGGGCGCTGAGGTCGCTCGCGGCGCTTTTCGCCTGCTCCCATTTCTCCGCCGCCCAGCCGGTTGCCGCGTCGAGCATTGCACCAGTCTCGTCGGCGATCTGATTGATCTGCTTTCCGCTGGCGTCGGCGAAGCCACGATAGGTCTTGCCCGCCTCGTCCATGAAATGGCCGGCACGACCTCCTGTTTCGTCAGTCAACGCTTTCAACCTCTTGCCGGATTCATCGGCAAAATGGCTGTAACGGGCTCCGTTTTCCATTGCCGGCGGGCCAATCCGGCGAACCCGTCCAGTCGCCGGGTAAAGCGGGTATTCAGGATCCTTGCTCCAGGTCGCCGTGTCGCCTGATGAAGGACTGCCTTTTGCCATGAGCCAGGCGAGGCTCACGCCCATCAGCGCGACCGGCAGAGGGTTCGCCTTGAGGGCGTGGCCAAGATTGCTGACATACTCTGCGCCGCCGCTTCCCTTGGCATATGCGATGACCTCATCGATGAGTTGGCCCGGCGACATCCGTTCCTGAATCGCGTCAATCCGATCTCCTATGCGGCGGCGGTCTTGGTCGATCTCCCACTGAAGCTCGGCCGATGTTTTTTCCGTTGAATTTTCCATCAGATTTTGTCCTTCACAACATCGACGTCGCGGCGAAGCGAAGTCGCAGTACGATCCAGTTTCATGTTGTTGGCGCGAAGCGCGGCGAGGCCCCGGGCGACCAAGCCCCAAGCGATCCCGGCAATGATGATGCCGACGATCAGAGAGGCGAGCGCACTGGCAGTGGTTTGGGTAAAACCCTGTGTCACGAGGAAGGCCGCGAGCCCGCCGACAAGGGCACTCAGCAAGACGCCGACTGCCCCGATCGCCAGGACCACTCCGAATAGGAGAACCTCCACGCCGCTGAGCGCCTGCGAAAATTTTTCCGAGGCTTCCGTCTTGGCAAGGTCGATTTCCTTGCGGAGCAGGCCCGTGACATCACCCAAGAGGCCACCGACGAGCTCGGAGAGGGGTGTGTTCTCTGAAGTTTTAGCCATTGTTCTCACCTCCGGTCGTTGCGGCGCCGGGGCGCAGGCCAATCGACGGTTCGCGCGGCGCGGCAGCTGTTTGCCTTTTCGCGGAGGCTGTCAGGAAGCGGCTTGCCGCCAGGCCCGCAAGTGCGGCGATCCCGAGAAAGGCGAGCGGTTGCTTGCGCCCGAAATCCTCGGCCATGGTGGCGATTTGGCCGATGTCCTTGCCTTCCATCCGCCGAGCGACGGTCTGCACGCTCCGCCCGATTTGCCTGGCGTATCGCCCGACCTCAGCCTGACCGGAGCTTTCCATTTCGGCGCCAGCTTTCTCAAGTGCCGTTGCAACGCCGCCAACCTGGCGAGCAGCGAAGCTGGTGCGTTCGGAAATGACTTCCTTGGCTTTCTCGACGGCCGTGTCGGCGCCTTCCTTGATCGCTTCCTTGGCCGCGGAAATGTCTTCGCTCACCTTCGCTTCCAGATCGGAAACGGACGTGCGCGTTCCCGGCGAAGAACCAAAGGCTGGGGATGAGGACGGTGTCTGCGCCGTTGCGCTTCTTCCTGCCGGATCTGTGAAATCGTTTTGCATGTCTAACCTCCCATGTCGTGGCGGCGACTGCCGCAGCCCCGAACCACGGGTGCCCCGCTTTGTTCCGCAAATGCCAAACGTTCCGCTTCGGCATGGCTCAGATCTGCGACTGCAATGAAGCAGCGCCGTCCTCGGCTCCTTCTTGATCTTTGGCAGGCGTGACAATGGACGCTGCGACGTAACGCTCCTCCCTGTCGCCATCGTTGAAGTAGTAGACGGCGAGCAGGGATCCCTCCCCGCGTTTTACCATTCTGGGATAACCGAGATCAGCCGTGCCGCCGTCGCTGCGGATGACCTTCTCGGCGCCCCATGTCTGGCCGTCATCGAAACTCATGCGCATCCGGATACCAAATGGCGGATCACGATAGCCGTAGACGAGCAGCAGCATGCCTTCGATGCGTCCGAGCGCTGGCGGGTTGCCATTGCTGCCGGTGTCGCCGACAATGCAGCCTTTCCGTGTCCAGGTCTTCCCTTCGTCGTCGGAGGTGAAGGCTTCTATCCAACCCTTGCCACCACCCCTCCCCATGCAGCGCGTCAAGGTCAGCATGGCGCCACCGGCAAGCGCCACCGATGCCGGCATGATCGAATAGCCCTCAGGTTCCGGGCCGACAAAGCCTTGAAGGACGAAGCTGCGCCCGCCGTCGGCAGTGCGCGCGCAGAACACCCTGCCTTCCGAACCGTCCTCTTTGGAGGTGCTGAGCATGAAGAGCGCATGTTCCCTGCCAAGAGGCACGATATCGGTGCGCGCCGAGGTCGGAAGGTGCAAACCGGTGAAACGATACGGACCCTGCCATGTCAGGCATCGATCCCGGCTGACATAGAACCAGCTGACCGCGTCGCCCTCTACATCGGTTCTGGCGCACATGACGATCGTCTCGGGATCGAGAAAGTCTATGGGTTCATCCAGACGGGCGAGGTCATCACGAACCGACAGATGCGGACGGATCTTGAGATCGGCGTTCAGGTGCTCATCGGCCGAAAGCGAGAGCCCACCGGGCACCCGGCCGCAGAACGGCTCGTCCATCCATGTCAGTCCGCCGTCGAGGCTGCGTGCCTGCCAGGGTACGAATGGATAATCACGGTCCAGTTCGTGAAATTCCCCCTTCGCTCCGAGTTTGCCGCGCGCGAAGACGACAACGATTTCCTCACCCCAGGACCAGAGGCCATAATTTGCCGGCCAGCCTGCGAACTCGCCCTGTCTCCTGTAGATTTCAATATGGCGGAATTGCATGTTCATTGGGGCTTCCGCTGTCATAGCGTCTCGACTGGAAGTGCCCGCACGAGCAGTTCATCCTGGCCGAGCAGCCGTTCGAGTTCGCGACGGTATTGGCGCCACCACGCCCGATCGAGACTGCCCACCATGACTTCGATCACGATGACGGTATCTTCTTCAGTGCCCTCGTCATTGGACCAAAGCCCTTTTGCGGGGGAATTGAGATAGGCCGTCACACCGCCATGGCGCTCCGTCATCTCGCGCTGAATTGTCGCGATAATGTCTCCGATGTCGATCGTCGCTTGCGGCGCTGCCGGAATAAACAACTGAATCAAATGCATGTGGAATTCTCCTCGTCTCGCAAACTTCGCAGATCTGACGAGGTTCCAGCCCGGCTCTAAATCTGGTGCGATGTCATGGTGTCGGCTCCGCGCCGAAATCGCCGAGATCCGTCGGACGACAAGGAAAGCGGCAGCAGGCGGTGGTCGCCTTCGTGCAAGGTGCTCCGGGCCGCGGTGGCGAGCCCGACGCAAGGTGCCGTCATAGGGCTGATCAAGCATCCCTTTTCAGTTCATCCCGAAGACAGATACCAATTAGTCTTGACTCATCAATTAGTCACGACTATTGTGTTTACATGATCGAGACCACCCCAATTACCACCGTCATGCGCGCCCTTGCCGATCCTACCCGGCGGGCGGTGTTCGAGCAGATCGTCCTCTCCAAGGAGATCACCGTCGTCGAACTGACACGGGCGAGCACCGTCACTCAGGGCGCCGTCTCGCAGCACCTCAAGGCGCTGAAGCAGGCGGGCCTCGTCGCCGAGCGCCCCGAGGGCCGCAATGTCTATTACCGCGCCGAGCCCGAAGGCCTTGCGCCGCTTGTGGACTGGATGAGCCATTACGGCACCTTCTGGCGCGAACGTTTTGCCGATCTCAGAACCTTGCTGAAGGAAATCGATCCATGACCGACACCGCATTGAAGTCCGACACGCAGGAGATCGTCGTCGACGAAGTGTTCCCGCACGCGCCGGAAACCATCTGGAAAACGCTGACGTCAGCCGAGCTGATGGGCCGCTGGCTGATGATGCCGGCGGGCTTCGAGCCGGTCGAAGGCAAGCGCTTCACCTACCAGACGACGCCGGCCGGTGCCTGGGACGGCACCATTCACTGTGAGGTGCTGGAGGTGAAGCCGAATGAGCGTCTCTCCTATGCCTGGAAAGGCGGACATGCCGAAAATGCCGGCTACGGCTCGCCGCTCGATACCGTCGTCACCTTCCTTCTCTCCAGGACGGAAAACGGCACACGGCTGCGCCTCATTCATTCCGGCTTCCTGCTTCCGAGGAATGAAACCGCCTTCCAGAAGATGGGCGAAGGCTGGAAGAAGGTCGTGAAGAATATCGGCGCCCTCGCCGGCAGCGAGGACTGATCCGGCAGCAGCCACATCACAAATTTGTTCAGGAGAAAGCAATGAGCAAGCCTTATACCGGCGGCTGCGCCTGCGGCGCCATCCATTACGAGATTTCGGCCGAGCCGATTGCGATGAACGACTGCCAGTGCCGCGACTGCCAGCGGACGAGCGGCACCGGCCACGGATCCTATCTGACCTTCCCAAGCCGGCAGGCGGTGAAGCTTGAAGGAGAGGCCAGCCACTGGCAGATGGTCGCCGACAACGGCAATGTCAAAACGCGCGGCTTCTGCCCGGCCTGCGGCGCGCCTGTTTACCTGACCTTCTCATACATGCCCGATTTCTTCACGATCCACGCCGCCAGCCTCGACGAGCCCGAGCGATATCAGCCGCAAATGGCAACCTACACCGTGCGCGGACTCGCCTGGGATCGGGTCGACCCTGACGTGGCGAAATTCGAAAAGATGCCGCCGATGTGAGGCTGGCGCAGCGCCCGCAAAATGGTCTCTCGGGTGCTCGGTCGCGAGCGGGGAAGGTCCCGCTCACGACATCGTCGCTTAGCCACCGGGGTCGAGTTTTTTCGTGCGTTGCCGATCCAGCATAAATTGTCTTTGACATTTCTCCGCATAGAATATAACCATATGGCTATATAGCTGATTGGTGATGCATGGACGACAGGCTTGATGCGATTTTTTCCGCCCTCTCCGATCCTACGCGGAGAGCAATTCTCGCGCGGCTTGCCAATGGCAAGGCGACCGTCGCCGAGCTCGCCGATCCCTTCGCGTTGTCTCAACCCGCCATCTCAAAGCATCTCAAGGTCCTGGAACAGGCCGGGTTGATCCGCTCCGGCCGGGAAGCGAATTCGCGTCCCCGCATCCTGGAGCCGGCAGCCTTGAAGACAATTGCGGATTGGATCGCCGATTACAGGCGCTTCTGGGATGAAAGCTTTGATCGTCTCGATGACTATCTGTCCAAGGTACAAGGAAACGAAAATGGCCAAACCCGAGACCGAAACAGACAATAGCCGTGACTTGGTTCTCGTGCGAAGGTTCGATGCTCCATGCGATCTCGTTTTTGGGGCATGGACCGACCCGAAAGCCCTGGTGCAATGGTGTGGCCCTCACGGCTTCACGGCGGTCGGCGACAGGCTGGAAGCCTGGCCAGGCGGCAGACACCGCGCCTGTCTGATTGCCCCGGATGGAGAAGAGCATTGGGTCGGCGGAAGATATCTGGAGGTCGAGCCGCCGCACAGGCTTGTCTTCACCCATGCCTGGGAGACCGCAACCGGCGAAACCAGCCCCGAAACGATCGTCACCATCACCTTCAGGGAAAGCGACGGCGGCACGGAAATGACTTTTCGGCAGAGCGGATTTGCCAGCGCATCCTCGCTTGAGGGTCATGAATCCGGTTGGTCTCAAAGTTTCGAACGATTGAACTCTTTTCTGGGAACCGCCGAAGGGCAAAATCATGGGTAAGGCGGCGATGAAGCTCTACTATTGCGAGACGCTCAATCCGCGAAAGGCATGCGCCGCCGCGCGTTTTCTTCAAGCCGACGTCGAGTTCGTCAGGGTTGACCTGGCGAGCGGAGAACAGCGAACCGCGGAATTCCTGGCGCTGAACCCGAACGGGAAAGTCCCGGTGCTGCAGGAGGAGGCCGGGACCTTATGGGAAGCGAACGCCATCATGTGCAGGCTGTCCGACACAGTCGCGTCGGATTTCTGGCCGCATGACCATCGGCAGATCGACGTGCTGCGCTGGTTGAGCTGGGATGCCAGCCATTTCACCCTGCATGGAGCAACGCTGTGGTTTGAAAGTTTGATCAAGCCGTTGTTCGGCGGGAAGCCTGACGTCGCCGTGATCGAAGACGCGAAGACGAGTTTTCGGCTCCATGCCCGGGTGCTCGACGATCATTTGGCCGAGAACAGCGTCGCCGTCGGGAAGACACTGACCGTTGCCGATTTCGCACTGGCAGCTGCGCTTCCTTATGCAACCGCTGCCGACATACCACTCGCCGAATTCCGGCATATCCAGAAGTGGTACGCACGGCTTGAAGAACTGGATGCTTGGCAAAACCCTTTTCCAGCCTGAGAGGCACGCGCCAAGGGCTATTGCGGTTTGATAGGTGTTATCGCCGAAGCCCCGCTGAGGACATCTTCGTCTCTCGACCTCTTCTCCGCAGCAACGATTCGTGCCTATATTGCCGCTATGCCGAGCACACCACGCCGTAATAGGCCGCGTTGCTGCAAAGCGTCCTGGGCATTGCCAAACCGGCGGGTACATTCTGTCGTGAGCACCACAAAGTACTTGCTGATCTTGCCGCTGATGGCGGTCATCGCCTACATGGCGATCGTGGCTCTGGTCTATTTTTCGCAGGCAAGACTGCTTTATCCCGGAGCCGGCGCCACACCTGCTCCGGACCACCCGAGTTGGGGCGAGTCGGTCCACGTCAAGACGCCCGACGGCGAGATGCTTCAGGGATTGTACAGCCAGGGCGACAGCGACAAGCCCTGCGTGCTCCTGTTTTTCGGAAACGGTGACCGCGTCGACAATTACGCGTTTCTCGCTCGGGCGCTGGCCGCGCACGGGATCGGCTTGCTGGCGATTTCCTATCGCGGCTATCCCGGATCGACCGGCTCACCCAGCGAACAGGGGCTGCTGACCGACGGCATCGCCGCATTCGACTGGCTTTCGGCACACGCCGGAAGCGAGATCGTCGTGCTCGGCCGGTCACTTGGCACCGGCGTCGCCGTGAACACCGCCGCGAAGAGGCCGGCCGCCGGGGTCATTCTTGTATCGCCGTACCTGTCGGTTCTGTCGGTTGCGCAGGCGCGCTATCCGTTCCTGCCGGCTGAAATTCTTCTCAAGGATCCGTTTCGCTCGGACCTCAACATAGGCAAGGTCAGACAACCGAAGTTGTTCCTCCACGGCAGGCTTGATGACAGCATCCCACTGTCTTCAGGGCAGGCGCTGTACGAGATCGCACTCGAACCCAAGCGAATGGTGATCTATGACAGTGCGGGTCACAACGACATCTTCAGCGATAGCCTGGTCGGCGACGTGGTCCGTTTCGTGGAAGCGCTGAACGGAAGCGGTCCCAGATCCCGTCAGGAACAGGAGCCGGTTCCCGGCGTGATCGAGCGATAGATGGCTTGACTGTGTGATCAGCAGACAGTTAGCGCTTTTGGCGTCACGCACCGCCACCACATAATCGTTTCGCTTTTTCAGATTGAGGGCCACGCATGCGCGGCCTACGCATGCGCCGGCAGCCAATGCGGATAGGTGACATAGGCGGTGAGCGCGCCCTCCTCATGCGAGCGGATCGTCACGGTCTCGCCCTTCGGCATGTAGACGATCTCGCCCCGCCCGGCGCTGACCGTCCCCGCCTCTGTCGAAACCGAAAGCCGCCCTTCCAGGACGATCATGACATCGTCGACCGCCATCGTCTCGGTCAGGCTCTGACCTGGCGCGTAACGTCCGTAACCGATGGTGATCGGCCCGCCATGCCGCTCATCGACGAGATTGCCGACGCGGATATCTGCCTCCTGCCCCGGGGAACGCTCCAGCGAAGCGTCGGCGATCGTGAATTTCTGCATCTTCATCGTCATCCTCCATGCCGCCGGCTTAGGTAACGCGGAAATCTCCTGCGCCAAGTCCGCAGCGTGGCGCGAGCCACGAAAGCCCCGGCTTCATCGGCGCATAGAGTGGCAAAAGCCGCGTCGTCCGCACCCATTAGCCAGCCTGCAACTGAGCTCCAGTGCACCAAGGGCGTGTGAAGAATGACAGAGTTCTACCAACAAAGAGCTAATTGGAAAGTCCAAAGGATCGGAGCATAGTCCGCGCAGTGGAGTTCAGCGCGCGTGGGGAAAGGCGGGACACTGGACTCCCGCAGCCACGCCTCGACGACTTAGCAGACAACATTGACAGGTTGATGCGGAGGTAGCGTGATGGCGCAGGGCGTTGTTTCTCTCAGCGGGACTCTGACTCAGAATCAGACCTTGGCGGCAAACGTCACCGATGTTGACGGGTTACCGTCAGGGACGGTCATTACTTATCAGTGGCAGCAGAGCAGCGATAACGGTGCCACATGGAGCAACATAACAGGTGCAGCCACAGCCGCCCTGACCTTGCAGCAGACTCAAGTCGGAAAGCGGGTGCGGGCAACCGCTGCTTACACCGATGCTTTGGGTAACCAAGAACTGGTTGCCAGCACCACCAATACCGCCGTCGCCAACGTGAGCGACATAGGCGTAGTCGCGATCACCGGTACACCCGTACAAGGCCAAGCCCTGACCGCCGCGGTCTTGGATCTGGATGGGCTCGCCAATGTATCGATCAGCTATCGCTGGCAGCAACTGATCGGAAACACCTGGAGCAACATCGCAAACGCCACCGGCTCGACTTGGACGCTTCAGGCAGCGCAGGTCGGCAGGCAGGTCCGCGTCCAGGTAACCTATACCGATCAGTCGGGAGGAACCGAAAACAATCGAACCAGCCTGGCCACATCCCCGATCGTCGCGAGCAATCCTGCCGGCAACGATCTTGGCGTCGTCTCCATCATCGGGGCCGCAAACCAAAATCGCACGATCGCGGCTGGTGTTACCGATGTCGACGGGCTCCCGGCCGGGACCATCGTCGCTTACCAATGGCAGCAAAGCAGCGATGGCGGCGGCACGTGGGGCACCATTGCCGGCGCCACTGCGAAAACCCTCAGCCTGCAGCAAGCACTGGTTGGGAAGCAGGTTCGAGCGACCGCCACCTACACCGATGCCCTTGGTAACAACGAGACGGTCGCAAGCGATCCGACGACGGCAGTCGCCAACGTGAACGACGCAGGCGTGGCGACGATCACCGGTACGCCCGTTCAGGGCCAGGCTCTGACCGCGGCCGTTACCGACCTCGATGGGCTCGCCAACGTGTCGATCACCTATCGCTGGCAGCAGCTGATCGGGACGACCTGGACCGACATCGCCGGAGCCACCGGTCCGAGCTGGACACTCCAGGCAGCGCAGGTGGGCAGGCAAGTCCGTGTGAGGACCACTTACACCGATCAGCTGGGTGGTGTCGAAACCAACCGGGCGAGCGCGCCGACCGCAGCGATTGTCAGTGCCAACAACCACCCGGGTGTGCTTGGCATCAGCGGGACCGCGACGCAGGGTCAGGTGTTGACGGCCGCCGTCACCGACACGGACGGTGTGCCGGGATCGGTGAGCTATCAATGGCAGCAGAGCAGCAACGGCACCACCTGGAGCAATATCGGCGGAGCGACTGCCAATACGCTGACCCTGCAGCAGGCCCAGGTCGGCAATTTCGTGCGGGCAACAGCCAGTTACATCGACAACCTGGGCAACAGCGAGAATGTCACCAGCCCGGCGACGTCCTCGGCAGTCGCCAATGTCAACGATCCCGGCGTGATCTCGATCACTGGCATAGCGAGCCAGGGCCAGACCCTGACCGCCAGCCTCAGTGACATCGATGGCCTGCCGGCAAGCGTCACCTATCTGTGGCAGAGCAGCGACAACGGCAGTACGTGGAGTGACATCGCCGGCGGGCAAAGCCTGACCCTCGGCAGCAGTCTCGTCGGCAAGCGCGTGCGGGTCAATGCCACTTATACCGACCTGCGTGGCACTGGCGAGACCGTCGTGAGCGCGGCGACTGCGCCGATTACCTCGGTAAGTTCCAGCCCCGTCAGCCTCTTCACCACCCAGACACCGGCCCAGCCCAACTTCACCGACGGGCCGGGAGTGGACTGGGAAGTCGGGATGCGCTTCGTCAGCAGCAATACCGGTTCGATCCAGGCGGTCCGCTATTACAAGTCTCCCAGCGAGACCGGCACGCATGTCGGCCGCATCTGGTCGGCTACCGGCCAGCAGTTGGCAAGCGTCACCTTCACCAATGAGACAGCCTCAGGCTGGCAGCAGCAGACCTTGGCAAGCCCGCTGGTCATCAATGCGGGCACCACCTATGTCGTCTCGGTCAATGCCAACAGCTACTATTCGCTGACCTCGAACGGCTTCGCCAATCCGATCAGCAATGGCGGGTTGACCGCCCCGGTCGGCGCCGGTGTCTACAACGAAACCATCGGCACGTTTCCAGCCCTCGTCTACCAGAACGAAAACTACTTCCGCGACGTCGTCTTCTCTGCTGGATCAAGCGTTGCCTTGCGGGACAACGCCACCATCTACGTCAGTGAAACAGCGGGCGCTGCAACAATCACCGTCGTTCGCACAGGCAGTACGAGCGGACAGCTGACACTGGAGTACACGACCAACGAGATCGGCGGAGCCGGAGCGGCACAGGCTGGAGCGGACTATACGTTGCCGACCTTCAATGGCCGAGCCAATACCGGGCAAGTTGTTTTCGAGGACGGCGAGAGCAGCAAGACGTTTGCCATCCCAATCGTCAATGATCCTGATGCCGAAGGGACCGAGACATTTTCTGTCGGCATCCAGAATCCCGGGCCTGGTGGCTCCCTGGCAGCGCCGCGGACTGTTCTGGTCTCCATCGTCGACAACGATTCCGCACCCACCATCTCCCTGAACAATCCGGTCATCACCTTGTCGGAGGCCGCCGCCGCCGCCACCATCACGGTTCAGCGCAGTGGAAACATCGACGCCACGGCCACCGTCGCATATGCAACGAGCAATGGCAGCGCGATCGCGGGCTCCGATTATACGACAACAACGGGCGTGCTCACCTTTGCCGCAGGGCAAGCGATCCAGACCATTTCTGTTCCGCTGCTCAACAACACGACGGCCGAGAGCAACGAAAGCTTCACTTTAACCTTGAGCAACCCGACAGGTGCTGTCCTGGGGAGCCAAACGACTGCGACCGTCAACATCCTGGACGACGACAGCAACCTCGGCAATCTGGTCCGACAGACCGTCGTGTCCGGCTTGACCGAGCCAACGGCCTTGGATTGGACCCCCGATGGCCGCTATATGGTTGTCGCGCAACAGAATGGCATTGTGCGGGTGGTGGACAACGGCACGCTGAGATCGACGCCGTTTGTCGATTTGTCCAGCCAGGTCAACTATACGCCCGGAGATCGCGGGATGCTGGGGCTGGCAATTCATCCGAACTTCGCGGCAAATCCTTACGTCTATCTGCTCTACACCTACGATCCGCCGGAAACCGCGAATGGAACCGGCCTGGCGGGACCGGATACCAAAGGGAACCGTCCTTCGCGCCTCGTTCGGCTTACGGTCAACCCCAACACGATGATTGCCGATCCGGCCAGCATGGTCGTGCTGGCCGGTACCAACAGCACCTGGGCATACACCAGCCGTCCGGATCTCGACAGTACCGGCGCTGTGAACATACCGCCGTCCGGCATCGTCAACGGCACCACCATCACCGCCCCTGCAAGCCAGATCGAGGTGGGAACACAGGACAACGATCCAGATCGCGCCGGAATCCAGAACCAGAATATTCGGGACTATCTGGCGACGGACAGTGACTCCCATTCCAATGGAGCACTCCATTTCGGGCCCGACGGCATGCTGTACTTCAGCAACGGAGACGGCACCTCATACAATTTCATGGACCCTCGCACGGTTCGCGCTCAAGACGTTCACAATCTGTCCGGCAAAGTCCTGAGGATAGATCCGATGACCGGCGCGGGCGTTCCGGGGAACCCCTTCTATGACCCCGCAGATCCGAACAGCAATCAGTCCAAGGTATTCTATTCGGGCGTGCGCAACGCCTATCGCTTCACCTTCGATCCAGTGACCAACCTGCCCGTGCTCGGAGATGTCGGCTGGACCACTTGGGAGGAAATAAATACCGGCCCTGCAGGATCGAATTTCGGTTGGCCGTATCTGGAAGGTCCTGGCCGAACGGGCGGCTACCAGGATCTCCCTCAAGCGATCAGCTTCTACAACAATGGGAACCGAAACAGCCCTTCTGATCAGCCTGCTGTTTTTCCGCTGCTATCGAGAAGCCACGGTTCGCCCGACAACGCCACTGCGATCACCGTCGGGGACTTCTACAACGACAACACCCTGATGTTTGCGGATCTTGTCAATGGAAATGTCTACACCGCCACGATGAACGCAAGCCGGCAGATCTCGAACGTACAGGTCTTCGATACGGGCGTCGCCTATCTCGTAGACATTCAGAAGGGACCCGACGGCTGGCTTTACGGCGCTGATTTGGGCACCGGCACTATCCGTCGCTGGGCAGACCCCAATGCGCCGACCGGCGCGACCCTGTTGACACCGACTTGAGCCGCAGCATTCAGGATGGGATTGGTGGCACGGCTCATTCGGTCGTCTTTAAGCGGTGTGCCGCTGGCCACCGCTGAAGTCGTCTGGTTGAAGCTCCATAATTCCTTCAAAGCTGAAGGTCGCCCCTTATGGCATATTGAACGCGTAACAGGCGATGCCGAGACAATGAGGGAGGTTGGTGATGCCGCTGAGACCTAATTGGTCAAGCTCAGGGTTCAGGAATATCGGCATATTGAACTTCCTCCGCAAAATCCTGGTGGCAGTACTTCTGCCAGTTCTTTCAGCAAATCTTTCATCCGCTGCGGAAAGGACATTTAAAGTTCCTGGCTTCACTCACCCCTTTAGAGTTACGACGGAGCGCAATCAGCCGGGCGGCTTTACTATGGTGAAAGACCCGCTGGATCAGCACAACGCGGCCAAGGTGTTCAAGTTCTCGATCAATCCAGGCCCGTGCGTGCAGGACGACTGCGAGCAACAGTCGGCTCGCGCGACGGTTCAGCAGGGACGCAAGGCCAAGCAACCCAAGGAGGCATGGTATGGCTGGGACATGTATTTCGTGCCCGACTTTCCGATTGGTTCGAAACAGGTAAGAGGTCACGAGATATTCGTCGAATTCAAGGATCAGGACCAATGCCAACTCGTGGCCCTGACCACCAATCCCCATAGCAACGACCAATTCCTTTCATGGAGTATGGAAAAGCCAAGCGGGAAGCAGATGACCCAGTTCGGCGGTGACTGTATTAACCTTTTCGACATGCGCGTCGCCTCTATCAGCGAACTGGCGGGCGCTTGGCACCGTTTCGAACTCTTTGTCCGATGGACCAGGGAAGGCGACGGACGCTTCTTGATGTTTGTGGATGGGAAGCAGGTCGTGGACTATCACGGCGTTACCTGTTTTTCATGCGATAAGCTGAATTACTTTCTTTTCGGCAACTACCTGTGCTGCACGACTGGCACCAAATTGGTGGTGCCCGCGACGGTCTACTATCGCTACGTCAGCATGGCGAAATCTCGTGAGGCTCTCGTTTGGAAGTAGCTCAGCAGGATCGACGGCGATGGAGCTCCGCGCACAACGAAGTTTGCGGAGCCGAAGTGCACGGAGGGAGGTGGGCGGCCCGTCATCAAAATTTCCACGACTCACGAACCAATCCGCCGTCCTTGATCAGCAAATGTGTTCGACACTTATGTTCATTTGGCTGGGCTGATAAAGAAGTCGTGCGTCGCGTTGGGAGCCCACTGGGAAACTTACTCCGCACGACCCCACTCCGGGGTGGGGTGGATCGCAAGCTGAAAGGCGTGTGCGATCCGAAGTAACTACCTCTCTGCCGCGATCCGGTGACTTAACATCACTGTGCTGCCTGTGGTTCCGGTACACTACCGGACAAAAGCCCTCGCAAGGGGGCAAGTCTTGGCAGGCGGCGCCAGGCATTGTGGACATTGGAACATGAGCCGCCGCCAAACATTATGTGCTTGCAACCTGGCTCATTCCCATTGAAGGAGATTCCACGTGAATAACTTAATCTGGCTCGTCGGCGCCGTCGTCATCGTGCTCGCTATCCTGAGCTTCTTCGGCTTCCGTTGAGAAAGAAGTGCGGCGGCTCAACTGCACCATCCATGAACGCAGGAGCACGCCGCTACGCCGGACGAAGAACCCGACCGGCGCAGCATCTTATATGGGGAGCATTAGCAGCGACTTAAATGTCTGCTGTCGTACCCACTGTGGAGGTTGTCCGGTCGAACTCGCGAACTGGATGCGTCCGCGTTTGATGGCGCCTCACATGGAAACGGCGCCATGAGGCCGCGGTGTTAGAACCCTTCACTTCGATCGGATTCTAGGATGCGCTCGACTGAACATCACTCGGCGATTCTTTCGAATTGTCTTGGAAGTGGGCTCGGGCAGTCTCGTCAAGATCGATCAGCTTGTCGATCGCTTCCTCAACAGCGGCGGGTGATCGGGCATAGTGCGGTTCCGGTACGATGCCGGACAAAAAAAGCCCCGCCGAAACGGGGCAAGTCTTGACAACACGGATCGCACAGGAGGAACACCCGTGCTTTCCTGTTGCCTCAACGAACGAGGACCGGCTAGGTTCCGTTACAGCGTTGGAGATAGTTAAACTCAGCTTCGGCCTTCTTAATTAGGCCAATCTCCGCTTGCTACGGTTTTGATTCTCGCCAGCCCGCCGCCAAAGCTTCGTCTATGTGATCCGGAACGGCCTGCAGTGGAAGGATGTGCCGTTTATCCGAGCTCGTCGAACTCGCAATCACGAGATGAGGTGTTGAAGGGCCCTTCCGACGAGCCGCAGTTCTTCGAACTGTGTCACAAATTCATAGGATATGACAAAGAAACCAGAGAAGAACAAACCTGGAAAGCGCTCCTCAGCCGTTAGCACAGACGGCATCAATAGCTTCTGAAGAGGGCGTGCAACCAGAAGGGCTGTGCACACGCCTACAAAAGCGCCACCCAGGATGTCGGTCGCATAATGATAGCCAGCATAGATGCGCGGCAGGCAAATCACGAACGTCGACCAGATGAAGCAGGCCGCACCAAGCGGTCGGGATGCACGCCACATTGTTGTCGATACCGCGAAGGTCAGCGCGGCATGGTCACTGGGGAAGGAACTCCAATGCTCAAGCGCATTCGGATCGACGCCCAAAGGCAGCACGAAGTCGGGATTGCCTGAATGCAGCGGCCTGAGACGCTCTGGCAGGAACAGTTGTATAAATCGCGATATGCCAATTCCGAAGAACATGTCGATGATGCATTCGGTAACAACTGGCTTCCACTTATTTCGAAAAAACCATAGAAACCACAGTAATATAAATAAAGTCAGAAATTTTACAGTGTTCAAGTCAAGAAAATGAATAATGAACTTATTCGCTATAATCGACTTGGATGAATATTGACCCATCAGCTTCATCACGAAGGTGTCGAGACCGTTCAGCATTGAGAAGCCAGCCAATTTCTTTGGTTTGGAATGATCTATGATGTATAGTTATGTCATCATCCCATTAAGACCACTCCGCGCAGCCGGCGACACAGCAATAGTGCTCGATAATCAGGTTAGCGCCCGGCGCCGATGATGCCTTTATGCCCTTGTCCACTCATAGTGGTTACAGCAAATTCGTTTGCACCGGCTCCCCGGCGTTGCTGATGATGGTGGAGCCATAGGCCTCGCGCGAGATCACCCTGATTGCATCGTTCGGCAGCGGGCGGGCGAGCGCCTTCGCCTCTTCCCAAGGGGCGCGCATCCACACGTCGACTTCTTCTTGCGTCAGCAGCAAGACCGGCATCGCCTTTCCATGGATCGGTTTGACGACGTCGTTGGGGTCGGTGGTCAAGAAGCCGTAGAGGTCGTCGGTCGTAAGACCATCCTTGACTTTCCGAACGCTTTGCCATTGCGGAACGTGGATCCCAGCGAAGAACATCAACGGCCTACTGTCGTCACGGGCGAACCACGCGTTCGGCGTGCTTCCACCGTCCTGTTTACTGGCGGGATCGGGTTCGGCAAAACTGGTCACCGGCACTATGCAACGGCTCTGGACGCCGAACCATTTCTTCCAGTGCGAAACATTGAGGTTGCGGACGTTGGTGACGCCCTTATCCGGCTCCATCCGGATGAGCATGTCCATGTCGACGGGCTTGGCTTTTTGGCGCAATTTCTCTGCCCGGGCCTCAGCTGCCTGTTTGATCACGAAGAATGGCGAAGGAAGACCCCATCTCGCATGGACAAGCTGCTTACGGCCATCTGGTGTGTTGCGGACGATCGGGCCCAATTGGTCCGGGTTCATCTGGTAGGCCGGCATCAAGTTGACCAGACTCTCGACGTCTTGAGCCCACTTATTGACCCAATCCTTCGCATCCATCCGGTATAGATTGCACACATCTCCCTCCTTCGGCGTCCAGGCCCCATTGCGGGCCACTTCGTCCGTATCGATTAACTGGCCGTCCCAGCGATCCCTGAATTGCTCTGCAGCTTCGCGGCTGCTGAAGCAAAAGACAAGATAGCTATCCCACTCGATCGACGCCCTATAGCTCTTCGATCTGCTGTCCAGTGCGAGCGCGGAGGTGATGACCGTACCCCGATCGTGAACGGAATAGGGGTGTTCGCCGGAGTGATAGTTGCCCCACCAGAGTATGACGTGATGAGGAAGATCAGTTTTTAGGCGCCAGCGGGCGCTAGGATTATCTCGGCGCGACGCCATCCTACAAAACTCCGTCTTCCCAGATTGGTTTTTTGACCGATGTCACTTTGACCAGTCGGCGCACTGTAAGCTTGCCGATTTCAGCCCCCCAAATCTGGACGACCTTCAGATTCATGTATTCCCTTCGGTCGCAGAGCTGACACCGGAAGCGGCCGGCCAAGCGATCGAGGCTCACGTCCTTCGTCAGCTTCAACAGATCTCGCGGAAAAAACCGGTAAGTCCTTCGACACAGCTGGCACGTTACCTCGAGCAATTGGTTAGCATCAGCCGCGTCGCGCAGGGTCCACCCGCGCAACTTCTTGGAATAGTTGATTTCCGGCATGGTCAGTCTCGGTCGTATCTCGGCCGCCACCCACGCGTGATCCCTCGGCCCATAGCGCCTTCGGTCAGCACTAGCTGCCAGCGAAGGTGACGGATGTCTGCCAGGAGCGTTCCTATCGCCGCTTGCACATCGCCTTTGTGATAGGCAAGCACCTCGGCAATCTCATCATCAACCATGGCTTCGCCAATCGGCTGCTCGCGCATCCCGTGCTCCATACTTTAAGTTTTCAGATTGGCGGCCGCACGCCGATGTTCTCATTATGTTCACGCGGGGCGATGGAGTCAATAATCCTCTGTTTCTTTTCGAGGGCGGCTGATGTCGTGACAGTGTGGAGGGCGGTTCCGCCTCTCAGCGAAGCTGACGAGTCAGAGGACGCCGCGGACCGAGATTAACCGGGCTGATGATCTCGGGGCCGGTATTCTTCAGATTGTCAACGCCCGTGCCGATCGGCCACATGGTCAAAAGGTCGGCCGAGTATGGCTTCATCAGGTCGGATGGATTTGGATCAGGAGATAGCCAGCGCTCATAGTCTTGCCGACGGAGAATGACTGGCATTCGTTCACTGATTGTCGTCATCATCTCATTCGGCGCGCAGGTGACGACGGCGAAGGTGCGGATATCGATGCCGGCTGGGTGGCGCCAGAGCTCCCAAATGCCTGCGAGAGCAAACAGAACGTCCGTCTTCATCGCGATAGCATAGGGTTGCTTGTCTCGGCTGTGAGCGGAGATCAACTTCCACTCAAAGAATCCGTTGACTGGAATCAAGCAGCGCCGAGACCGGTAGGCAGGCCCGGCGAGTCTGTGTGCGGCAATCTTTTCGCAGCGAACATCGACCAATGGGCGACGCCGGTCGCTAGGCGTTCTAGATGCCGGCGCCAGTCCCCACTTTGCTATTGCAAAGACCGGGCCAACGATACCGGTTCCCGGCGCTGCTTCCTGGATGATGATCGGATAGACTTGGCCTGGTGAGCCGTTGTATCGAGGGATGCGGTCAACCAAGCCGTCAAGCTCGCCGTATCCGGCGAAAGAGAAACTACGCGCGAGCTCGTGAAGCGATTCTTTGATGTAAACGCGACTACACATTCGGTATTCCATGGGGAAACTACTTATTTAGATATAACCCTCCCTCAGCAGGTCAAGGCAGCCGAAATGTTTTCCCCGCCGCGACTTATGAAGTGTCAATACTCAATATGGGTCAATTGCATTTTAAGATATGGCTGTTCAACTTGCGGTATGACAACGCCGCCTCGCAAGCCTTCCCAGCCGGAACTGGCTTTAAGGCAAGCCGCAAAAACCTGGTCTGGATCAAGCCGAAACTCGTCGCTGAGATCGAATACGGAGCTTGGACACATCACGGGAAGCTGCGGCACCCCTCATATAAGAGCCGCGGGACGCTGCTGATAGTGCGGCAATTTATGAGTTATAGGAGATGGCGATTGATGGTGATAGGCTGCCAGCAAGTCAGCGAGATGGCGCACTTTCTTTGACATTCATGCTGAGCACTGAATTCTTTGGAGGCTAGGGTGACAAAGCGCCTGTGTATCAATTGTCTAATAGGTTTCATCCTCTGTTTCGTTGGTATGTACGCGCTAAGTGTTTTCAGTGGTGGCGTGCAAAATATGCATGGATTTGCGAGATACATATACAATATTCTTTGGGCGCTTCTTGCAATACTGTTCCTGCCGTTAACATGCAGGATATCCGTTCCGGAAGAAACGGCAGGTCACGCCGTCCCGTCGACGTCCCCATCTTCGTCCAACTCGTGCACCGGCAGATGGGTGTTCTGCTCCACTAACGGGCGACGCTAACCTACTGCCCCGTCGGCAGAAGCGTACACGTCATCAATCCGAGAAAAATGCGGGAGCCGGGCCGTTGTCATACGTACCTGCGCGTGCAATTCTGATGCGTAGACTGTTTGGGCAAGGTGCACATGGCGGCAACAACATTCGCATCTCCACCCTGGTGGAGAATTGCAGTTGCACTAATCGTAGTGCCTTTGGTGGCATCCTTCGCATATGCGGTTTACGCACCAGCCTATCAGGGCCTGCCGGATATGATGGAGCGCGTTGTCCAAACGACTGCAGTCGTCGCGTTCTTCGGTGTGTATCCGCCAACTGTTGTATTGGGGATACCATTGATCCTCTACCTCAGGGGACGAGTACGGGCATCTCTTGCAAATTGTGCGATGGTCGGGGCCCTCCGTCGCGACCTTCCCGTGGTTTTGCCTAACTGTATTTTTCGGCCCCGACGAGGCCTACGTGAACAATCACATGACCTACCAGCACGGGATGATGACGTGGTGGGGATTGCTGGAAGCAATCGAATTGCTCACGGAAACAGCTGTATTCGGAATTGCCGCCGGGGGATTGTTCTGGCTGATCGCCGCAGCCGGCATCAAAAAACAGCCCCCTTCTAAAGTGTTTGAATAGCGGCTCTCGATATCGCCCGATGACGGTGCCGGACATGGTCATGCGATCTCGGCTGCCGTAACCGTTATTCCGACGGGTTGGAGAAGCCGCGGTAGAAGCGTGTCGGCTGCAGCAGCGAACTGGTGATGTTGGCGATGATCGGCCCATCCGCCTCGCTCTTCGCCTTCGCTTCCTTCCACTCCGGATCGGCGATGAACTCGGACCATTTTTGCTCGCGCTCCGCCAGCGACCGCCATTCGAGCAGGTAGGTCAGATCGTTGCTGGAAGAACCGATCATCGTTGTCCAGAAGCCGAGTGAGCGGATGCCGAGCCGTTCCCAGATCGCCAGCGTCGCGGTCTCGAAACGCTGTTGCAGTGCCGGCAGCCTCTCCGGCAGACAAGTATAGATGCGCAATTCGTGGATCATCGGATGCCCCTCATGAATGCCCTTTGGAGCGTCCTCAAGCCGCTCACGGTAATGAGGGGCAGCTTATAAAGTTTCGCAAGGTAATCAATGGTTCCGCGGCGCGCCATCCTCGAAAGCGAGGATCGGAGCTCAGGCGCATTCCGAAAACCAGTGCGAACTGACCGGCCCCGGCCGCATGCTGCCCCCCAAGGCCGTCGAGGTATTGGCGGGAAGATTTCAGTGTGCGCCGCCCGTTTCCTCCTGTGCCCTCACGATGGCGTCCGCTTCCTTGCCGTATAGCTCCTCGAAGTGATCGAAGGTCTTGGAAAAGTAACCAATGCCCTGCGTCGCCGAGCGCAGCGCCCGCGCCAGATCGTCAAGCGCGCCGCCCGGAACAAGTGCCCGGAAGATGTCCCATCCCTTGGCGTTTTCATCCCGGTCGAAGCCAAGAACCTGACCCTTGAGAGCGGAAACGATCTGGACGAGGCTGCCGGAATAGATCGACGGAATGTGAATTTCGCTGCGGAAGACCGGTTGCATCAAAACGGCCGACCCTTCGGAAAGCGCCTGTCGCACTCCCATTTTCGAAGCAGTCCTGAAGGCGTGTTCCGAACTGTCGACAGCATGGTGCTGACCATCGAACAGCGTTACGCCGACATCGATGACCTGGAAGCCGAGCGGCCCTTTCTCCATCGCTTCGCGCGCGCCTGCTTCGACGGCAGGGATGTAGTTGCGCGGAACGACGCCACCCTTGACGGTTTCGCTGAAGGTGAAGCCCCGGCCACGCTCGTTGGGGCGAATGCTGAGCTTCACATCCGCGAATTGCCCGGCGCCGCCGGTCTGTTTGCGATGCCGGTAGTGAACCTCGGACGGCTTCGCGATGGTTTCACGATAGATCGGGCGGGGCGTTCGATCTGTTACCTCGATGTGGAAGACGTCGGACAGGGTTCGGCAGAGATCGCGCAGATGTACCGGGCCCTGGGCGCGGACGAGCTGGGCGCCGGTGCCTTCCTCCTGCAGAACGACAAGACCGCGATCCGTCTCGGCAAGTTTTGCCAGCGTTTCGGAGAGCTTGTTTTCATCGCGTTCACTGCCCGGGACCAGGATCCTTTCAAGCATCGGCGTCGGTGGCTCGGTCCATTCGGGCGGGGCGAGCGCCGCGTTTGATGTCAACAGCGACGGGACGGGCAAGTGGTCGGACTTGACTGTTGCGAAGACATCCCCCGGTGCAGGCGTGATCGCCGAACTGGACCGTCCGTTTGCGGGATCCTGCACGGCGCCGAGGCCGGAGCCGCCAAGTGATGCGCCTTGCCGCAGTCCCTCGCCAAATGCACGCACCAGCACCGTCTTGCCGATATTCTGACGATGATAGGCATGGAAGCTCACGGCGGTCAGCTTGTTTTCATCGACATTGCCCGCACGAGCCAGGCGCTGTCGAAGAGCCGTGACCTGCGGCGCCTCGTGGCGCAGCGCTTTCATCAGCCTCATCATGCCGTTGCCGTGACTTGCGGCGCCGATCAGGACCGGAATAATCCTGTTTTCGCTCAGAACCCGCGATGAAATGGCATAGAGCGCGTCGCTGGGCGGCTGGCGATCTTCGATCAGTTCCTCAAGAAGCCAGTCATCGAATTCGGACAGGTGTTCCAAAAGCTCGCTGCGCGCTTCCTGCTCGCGCTCGGCAGCACTTTCGGGGATTGCAATCAGCGCCGAAGTCTGGCCTTCCCGGTAGCGCCACGCCCGTTCGGAAATCAGATCGCAACTGCCGACGATCTTGTCTCCCTCGCGGATCGGGATCTGGCGAAGCAAAAGCGTGTGGTTGGCGTAGTCTTGAAGCGCGGCGATCACATCCCTCAGCCGCCCTCTCGGTTCGTCCATCCGGTTGACGAAGAGGATGCAGGGCGTCCCCGAGGCTTCGATTATCCGCAGATAGGGTGCGGCGAGCACGGCCTCTTCGGGAGCCGGAGAAGCACACAGAATGCAGGCGTCGCTGGCAAGAAGCGCGTGCTGCACATGCGCCAAGGCTTCGTTCGGTCCCGGCGCATCGAGCGCGCACCACGCCTCATTTCCAAAGGTGAATTCCGTGAGGTTCAGTCCATAAGGGGAGCTGGATTTTCTCGGCGTTCCCTCCAGCGAGGCGAGCTTTTCGACGACCGTCGATTTTCCAGTCTGCGAGGGTCCAAGTACGGTAAAGCAACGCATCGGCATTCCTCCAACTGCCATAGACACAACTTTCAGCCATCATAGGATGCCCTGAACCGCGGCAAGGCGCCAGAGGGGTTCAGCCCCCTTGCTCCGCTACACGATCCATGCCTCTATTTAACCTTAGAGGGGTGAGCTTCAACGTCATGGCATCACGCACGAAGATAGCCGCTTCGCGGCAGCGCGGAGCTAGGGTCGACCTCCATCCCCAAGCAACAACGGAAGGCTTGAGGATGAGTGTTTTGCGCAAGAATTCAACTCGGGTTGGCCCCGGCTACCCACAGGTCGTTGTGCTCGTCGGCGCGACGGGTGATCTCTCAAGGCGCAAACTACTGACCGGGCTGTTCCACCTCACCAATGCGGGCTTCATCCCAGGATGTCGCATTATCGGCGTTTCGCTTGACGACATCGATGCCGATGCCTTCCGCACCATCGCCCGTGACTCACTGGACAAATTCTTGACGCGCAAGTTCTCGCCGTCCGAATGGGAAGCGTTTGCCGCATCGCTCGACTACGTTCCGCTCGCTGCCGGCGCCAATGCTCTCAAGGAAGCGGTCGACAGGGCCGAGAAAGCGCTGGGCGCCGAGACGCGGCGCGTGCATTATTTGTCCGTGCCACCCAGTGCCGCCCTGCTGGCCGTGCAACTCCTCGCCCAGGCTGAGCTGACTGAACGCTCCCGTATCATCATGGAAAAGCCCTTCGGCACGGACCTTGCCAGTGCCGTTGCACTGAACAAGAAGCTGCACGAGGTGTTCGACGAGAAGCAGATCTTCCGCATTGACCATTTCCTCGGCAAGGAGCCGGCGCAAAACATCCTGGCCTTCCGATTTGCCAATGGCCTGTTCGAACCAATCTGGAACCGCAACTTCATCGACCATGTGCAGATCGACGTTCCGGAGACGCTCGGCCTTTCCACCCGCGCCGCCTTTTACGAGACCACCGGCGCCTATCGTGACATGGTGGTGACCCACCTTTTCCAAATCCTCGCCTTCATGGCGATGGAGCCGCCCACTGCCCTTGAGCCTGCGCCGATCTCGGAAGAGAAGAACAAGGTGTTCCGCTCCATGTTGCCGATTGAGCCGCGCGACGTGGTGCGCGGTCAATACATCGGCTACCGTAAGGAGCCTGGCGTCGATCCCGAAAGCGACACTGACACCTTCATCGCCTTAAAATGCGCCATCGACAACTGGCGCTGGGCTGGCGTGCCCTTCTACCTGCGTACCGGCAAGCGCATGGCCGAGGGGCAGCGCATTATTTCCATCGCATTCCGTGAGCCCCCGAAATCGATGTTCCCTGCGGGCTCTGGCGTGGGGGCGCAGGGCCCTGACCACCTTACCTTCGACCTTGCCGATGCCTCCAAGGTCTCGCTTTCCTTCTATGGCAAGCGCCCTGGACCGGGCTTCCGGCTCGACAAACTCTCGCTGCAATTCGCCATGAGCGAAACCGGCCTGATTGGCGAAGTTCTGGAGGCCTATGAGCGTCTGATCCTCGACGCCATGCGCGGCGACCACACGCTGTTCACTACGGCCGAGGGTATTGAGCGGCTCTGGGAGGTTTCCCAATCTCTCCTCGATAACCCGCCGCCCGTACGCCTTTACGACCAGGGCGGCTGGGGGCCGAAGTCGATCCACCAACTCATTGCCCCGCACGCCTGGCGCCTACCGTTCGAGCGCGCCTGGAGGGATGCGGCAAAGCGTGATTGAGGGTCAACAGTTGAATCGGTGCCGGGCGACCAGAATGGCGCTGACCAATTGCATGCGGAGCGTCGGGCGGCCCTCTCTGGCTGCAGCCGCAGGTGATCGGCCGCGACAAGGAGGACGGCCGTGTCGCCGAGCCGGAGGACATCCGCATCTGGAATGACTCCCTTTGCCGGCGGCTTCCGTCCCCCAGGTTGAGAGGCGTCGTCACCGCGGGTCGCCGCTATGGCCGATGCAGGTGTCAGGTAGCTTAAGCGCCGACGGCGTGGTATTCTGTGGGGAAATTTCAAGGTGAAGCTATGCGCCGGTTTCTTACATCGGTGGCGTTGTTTTTTTCAGCGACAGTGGCGGCCGCTGGGGACCCCTTGTTCGATGCCATTTCAGCAGGAAACACCGTTGCCGTGGAACAGTCTCTGGCTTCGGGTGCCGATGTCAACAGCCGCACGCGGGATCAAGCAACACCACTCATCAACGCCGCGCTTGAAAATCAGCTTGCCGTTGCCGAGCTGTTAATAGACAGACATGCCGATGTTATGGCGAGGAATTCAGGCGGCTTTACGCCCCTTCATGCTGCGGCATTTTCGGGTAGCCTACCCATCAGCAAACTGCTCCTGGACCATGGAGCCGTTCTCGACGATGCATCCAACAAAGCCGGTGTTACGCCCCTCATGGTTGCGGGCGAAGAGAACCATGTCCTCCTAGCCGAGTTTTTGCTTACCAAGGGGGCCGATGTCAACCACGCCGAGGTTCACGGCTACGCGCCAATCACGAGGGCCATGTGGAAAGGCAATTTCGATATCGTCCGCCTGTTCAAGCGACATGGTGTGGCCTGCCCTCCGGGCAGCATCCTCGGCGCGGCCAATTACGCTAAGTGCATGGAAATACATGATTAAGACAGGAGGAGCAGATGCATTCTGGAAACGGGACACGATGCATTGGCCGTTCTTCGGCAATGATCGGTCTGGCTGTCGCAGGTGCAGTCAGCGGATCACCAGCCATGGCCGACGATTCCGTAAACACGGGCTACTTCGGCGGTGTCGCTATCATGGGATACGACACTGTCGCCTACTTTACCGAAGGCAAAGCGACGAAAGGCTCGGAAAAAATCTCCTACGATTGGATGGGGACGCCCTGGCATTTCGCCAATGCCAAACATCGTGAGATGTTTATGAGCGAGCCGCTTAAATACGCGCCCCAGTACGGCGGCTACTGCACGGGCGAGGTGAGCGGCGGGTCCGTCACCGTCAACATCGATCCGCAAGCCTTCAAGATTGTCGAAGGAAAGCTTTACCTGATGTATGACAAGGCGGATGCGGAGGACTTTGCCGCGCATCCGGCGGACACTGTGGCGAAGGCCGATGCCAAATGGGCGAAGGTCGCGGCCGATCTCGAACTGGATCAGTATCACTGACGGACTGACAAGCGCCTATTGTGCCGGTGAAAAATAAAAGACCTTGGTCGAATTTACGTAGGCATAGCTGGTTTCGCCAGCCGGGTTTGCGTGTCTATAGACCGGGCCGCAATCGGCTCGGCCAAATGCGTTTTCACTTTGCTCGCAAAGCAGGTCCCCCTTGACAGAAATCTTCTCGGTCATCATTTGGGACGCCGAGCGAAATGCGGCCTTTCCGTCCAGTTGGACTTGCATCAGCGCAGGGCTATCGGACGGCTCGGTCTTTCCCCGCAGTAGTTTGCCCATGACGGTGGCAGCGATCTCGGCACCCTTCAACCGGTTTTGCTCGTCCCCCTGGAAGCGGAACGGCCATTCCGGCAGCCCCGCCTCGCGCAGCGCGTCGAGGATAAATGCCAAATCCTGGTCTCTGAAATGGGCACTGCCCAGCCGCCATGACGCGAGGCAGTCACGCCCCCCCATGAGACGTTCGGCCTCGGCGACAGTCGCTCGAGCCTCATCAATGCGACCGACACGGACATAGGCCATGGCGAGAGCGGTAACGAACTCGCCGTTACCTTGGGAGCCATAGCCTGCGCGTTTGAAACTGTCTATCGCCCTCTCGTAGTCGCGTTGCAGATAGAAAATCATGCCAGCCGTATATCGGTCGACAGCAGAGGGGTTCGGATCAAACCTGAGCGCCTTGTCGACCGCAGCAGCGGCGTCGGCGTGATTGCCCGTTACCAATTGAACATATGCGGCCGCCATATGGGCCTCGGCATCGGCGGGCCCGAGCGACACGGCCTTCTGCGCCGAGGCGATCGCCTGGTCATAACGTCGGTCCACGACCTGCATGATAGCGAGGACCGCATAAGGCGACGGTAGTTCGGGATCGAGGGCGAGCGCGCGACTTGCCTTGTCGTATGTTCTTTTTCGCGCCAGGGCACTCTGGAGGACGTCGTCATATGCGCTTCGCCAGACAAAGGCCGACGCATGCGCATCGGACGCGAAGGCTTCAGCAAAGCCGCTGTCGAGTTCCTCGGCCTTGTCAAACAGCGCCAATGCCTCCAGCATCCGAGAACGACGGCCGGTACGGGCCGCCTGCTCGGCACGCAGATAATAGTCATAAGCTTCGAGATTGGCGGTCGGGGGTCGGGCAATTCGCTCTACCTCGGACGGGGTGAGTTCCAGACCGAGCGCATTGGCGATCTGGCGGCTCATCGCATCCTGGACAGCAAACACATCCGCCCCGCTGCGATCAAACCGATTGGCCCACAGATGGTCGCCGCTCACAGCGTCGACCAGCTGCGCGTTGACGCGCATCAGGTCGCCCATGCGCTGAACACTGCCCTCCACGACAAAGCGCACGCCGAGGTCACGGCGTATGTCTGCCAGCAAGTGGGGCTTATCCTTGTAGGCAAAGACGGAATTCTGTGAAATGACATCAAGTTTCGACAACCTGGTGAGGTCGGTGATCAGGTTGTCGGTAATGCCGTCGGCGAAGTAATCCTGGGTTTGGTCACTCAAGTTGGCGAAGGGTAGCACTGCGATCGATGCGCGTTGCTTCTGCGGCCATTGCCAGGCGACGACAGCCGCGCTGGCAAGGATCAACAGCGCCGCGAGCGCCAGCAGTGCGATACCTCGTGACCTTGGCCGAGGGGAAAAGACGACCGTGCCGATGTGCCCTGGGTCAAGCAGAACGCGATAGACGCGAACCGGGTCCGCAATGTTTTTCAGTCGATGCTCGCCGAGTGCCGAGAAGCCGACATCGACCTTGTGCACAACATGGTCGAATGCGGTCCCGGATATGAAGATTCCGCCAGGTTCGGCAATTGCCTGCAGACGGGCGGCTATGTTGACGCCGTCGCCATAGATGTCATCGGCTTCAACGATAATGTCGCCAAGATTGATCCCGATGCGAAATCGAATGCGCTGCTCCTCGGAAACTCCTTGGTCTCTGCTGGGCATTTTCCGCTGGATGACGGCCGCACATTGAACCGCGTCCACAACGCTGGCAAACTCGACGAGTGCGCCGTCACCCATGAGTTTGATGATCCGGCCATGATGCTCTTCGATGGCGGAATCAACCAGCTCCCGGCGGCAGGCCTTCAACCGCTCGAAGGTGCCGCTCTCATCCACTCCCATGAGACGACTATAGCCTACCACGTCAGCGGAAAGTATCGCGGCGAGACGCCTCTCCATTTCTCTGCCCCACGATTTTGATACAGGGAGCTGAGCATCTTACCACGACCGAGGGCGCGCTGGCACAGGAGTCCGGTCTTTTCGCTAATTTGGGGGCTAGCCTGTTTTCACTTTCGTTCCGGCGCCAGCACGAAATCGTGCTCGACCTGCCAGAATGATCCTGCGAAACCGAGCTCCCCTGCCTTTGTGGGGTCGTCCGTCAGCTTGAATTCGGCCAGCAAACTCTCCTTGACCCCGAAGACCGCATCGGAATGGATGTAGCGATCGTCGGGATCAAAAATATGGGTCGTCAGCGTCTCAAACCCGTCTGCCTTGATGATATAGTGCAGATGGGCAGGTCGGTAGGGGTGACGGCCGAGCGCAGCGAGCAATTGCCCCACGGGACCATCGTCTGGGATCGGATAGTATTTCGGCTTCACCGCGCGGAACCAATAGTGTCCGTCCTTGCCGGTGCGGAATACGCCGCGCAAATTGAAATCGGGCTGGATGCCCTTCTGCTGGACGTCATAGAACCCTTCGTCATTCGCCTGCCAGACGTCGAGCACCGCGTTTTCGATCGGGCGGCCTTCGGTATCGAGGATTCGGCCGCTGATCACCATGTCCTCACCCTTCTGGTCGAGGCAGATATTGGCGCCCATCGGCAGTTCCGGCGCATCCGCGACATGGAAGGGGCCGAGAACCGTGCTTTCGGACGCGCCGGATGGTTTACGGTTGTTGATTGCGTCGACCAACATCGACACGCCGAGCACGTCCGACAGCAGAATGAATTCCTGCCGCCAGTCGGTGCAGGTGTGACCGGTGCGGGTGAGAAAGAGGATCGCTTCCATCCATTCGTCCTGGGTCGGCTCCAGCTCTTTCACCGCCTCATGCAGCTTGCGGGTCACCACCTCCATCACCTGCTTCAGCCGCGCATCGAGTGCATTGGTGTTGCGGCCGGTGACAACCTCGACAGAGTTTTCCTCAGTGAAATAGCCTTTTTCTTCAAAGCTCATTGTCGCCTCACCGATCCAGAATTGCTTTCAATGCACGACGCAGCTCGTTTTCCGGATCGGCGACTGCGGCATGCGAACGCCAGCCGACATGATGGTCCGGACGCACGAGCAGAACGCCGGCATCGCGGATTTCGCGGGCGCGCGCCCAGTCTCCCGTCAGGTCCTGCCATTCCTGCCGCGGGCCGATCTTATGAGTCGTGATTGGCAGGCCGAACTCCTTCGACAAAGCCCTCGCCGCCGCAATCCAGCCGTCGCCACCGATACCGGTCAACAGGGTGAAGACGCCATGACCGGTGAGATCGAGGCTCGATACTTTCCTGCCGCTGTCGTTGAACAGCCAGGCATGCGGCAGCCGCGCACCCGGCCACGTCGTCGGTTGGAAATGCAGCTCGGCATCCTTCTCGTAGGCTGGCTCCGGCTGCCCGTCCTTGATGATGGCGTTCGAAGCATAGCGATGGTTCATCTCCACGCCATGCGCGTCGAACTCGTAGACCTTATAGGCGATCGCCTCGCGGATCGCCGTGCGCTGGCGCTCCGCATCGGCGGTGTCATCGCAGCGCGCATCCATGTTCTGCTGCATTTTCACCGGATCGACGGAATCGAGCAGACCCAGCGACTTGAAGATCGGGCCGAATTCCTCGATCGACTTGTTGGCGCGGGTAACGATCTGCTTGGCGACCGGCGCACGTTCGGCCTGGTAGCTCTCAAGCAGGCCCATGCCCGCCTGACCCTTGAGGACCAATGCGAGCTTCCACGCGAGATTGAAGCCATCCTGGATCGAGGTGTTGGAGCCGAGGCCGTTCGAAGGCGGATGGCGATGGACGGCATCCCCCATGCAGAACACCCGACCGTTCGACATAGTCGTCGCGTACATGTTGTTCACGGTCCAGGTCGAAACGGATTTGATCTTCGGCTTGAGATCGGCAACGCCGACCAGTTCGCGCACGACCTTGGTGGCGAAAGCATCGTCGACCTGAGGCGCGGGCTGATTGATGTCATAGCCCCAGACGATCAGCCATTCATTCCATGGCCGCACCATGCGAACAAGGCCCATGCCGATGCCGCCGACATCGGCGCCAGGCTGCAGCACCCAGTAAAGCACCGACGGGCGATGGGCGACATAGCGCGAGAGATCGGCCTCGAACAGAATGTTCATCGAGCCGGCAACGCCCATCTTACCTTCGAAGGTCAGGCCGGCATGTTCCGCCACCTTGGAGTTGCCGCCATCGGCGCCGATCAGGAATTTCGAACGGATCACCAGCTCCCTGCCGGTCAAGCGGTCGAGACAGGTGGTCGTGACCCCTTCGGCATCCTGAACATGGCTCACATACTCCGTCGACATGCGCGCCTGCGCGCCGCGCGAGCATGCTGTCTTGAACAGCAGCGGCTCCATGTAAGTCTGCGGCAGGTCGTTCATGTGGGCGGGCGATGAAAGAAGGTGCTCGGCACGCGACAGCGGGTGGTTGCCCCAGCTCTGCATGCGGCCGATTTCCTCGCCGGCAACCGCCGTGCAGAAGACATTCTGCCCCATCAGATCCTGTTCGACCGCGAAGAGATAGGCCTCCTCCTCGACGTCGCGACCGAGATCGCGCAGAACCTCCATCGTCCGCTGGTTGGTGATGTGCGCGCGCGGCGTGCTAGCCAGCCAGCGATAACGGTTGATCACCATCGGCTCGAGGCCGTAGGTCGCAAGCAGCGCTGATGTCGCCGAGCCGGCGGGTCCCGTACCGATGATCAGAACGTCGGTGGTGATGTCAGCCATTTGGCCCTCCCTTTTCATCATGTAGCGTTGATCCGCCTCTCAGCAGGCGGCGGACCGGAAAGAGTTCCCAACCGGTACGGCTGGATATGAGACCCCAGAGACCCCGTGGCGCGAACAGCATCGTGACGATAGCAAGCGCGCCCAGCGCAAGGAGATACCAGGAGCCGTAGCTCGAAAAGGCATTCTGCAGCAGGAAGAAGACGAGCACGCCGACCAGCGGCCCTTCGATGGTGCCGATGCCGCCTATGACGACAATGAACACGACATAGGCGGTCCAGTCGGTCAGCGAGAACGCGGCATCCGGCGATATGCGCGCCTTCTGCAGGTAAATGAGCGCACCGACCATGCCGGTGACGGAAGCGGTTGCCAGATAGACAAGGATCTTCAGCCGCCGCGCATCGACGCCGAGCGCACGGGCCGCTGTCTCATTGTCGCGCACGGCAGCAAGGCCAAGGCCCTGCTTGCTGCGCAGCAGCCGATAGATGAAGCCGATCGTCAGCGCGACGAGAGCCAGCGCCAGCCAATAGGTGAGCGCATCGGCCGCGGCCGCGGAACGCATGCCGAACCAGTTCTGCAGCACCGAAATACCGAGCATATCCTTGGTGGCTTCGCGCGGCAGCGAAGTTCCCGTTCCGCCGCCGAGCATCTTCCATTGGGCGAACAGCAACCGCCCGACTTCGGCGATGACCCAGGTGCCGATCGCAAAATAGGGGCCGTAAAGCCGGAAGGAAAAGAAGGCGGCTGGCGCTGCGATCAGCATTGCAAAGAGGCCGGCGAGCGGAATGGCGAGGATCGGGTCGACGCCGGCAAGAATGACGAAGCCGAACAGCGCATAGGCGCCGGAGCCGACAAAGAGCTGCTGCCCGACCGAGATCAGTCCGGCATAGCCGGCAAGCAGGTTCCAACTCTGCGCCAGCGCCAGCATCGTCAGGATGAAGAAAAGATCCTGCACGACGCCGCGCGACACCATGAAGGGTGCAGCGGCGAGCGCGGCCGCCGCGACAAGCGAGAGGATGATGAAGATGCTCGAAAGCCGCGTCCGCGTTTCCACCCGCCAGCCCGGCGGTGCAGCAATTTCGCTCGGCATTGTTTCGAAACCCGGAGTCATGGCGCCCTCAATCCACGGCGCGAGGGAAAAGACCGCGCGGCCGGAAGACCAGCACGAGCAGGAAGGCGATATGCCCGGCAAGAATCTGCCATTCGGGATTGACCGCAGCGCCGACCGTCTGGGCAACTCCCAGGATGACCCCGCCTGCAAGCGTGCCCCACAGCGAGCCGAGACCACCGATGATAACGGCTTCGAAGGCGTAGATCAGCCGCGCCGGCCCAGCCGTCGGATCGAAGTTCGCCCGCATACCGAGATAAAGGGCAGCAACCGTCACGATCATCATCGCAAGCCCGGTCGCGACGGCGAAGATCGTATTCGGCCGAATGCCCATCAGGCTCGCCGTCACCACATCGTCCGAGGTGGCTCGAAAGGCGCAGCCGAGCTCGGTGCGGTAGATGAGCTGGTTGAGACCGACGATCACGAGGACTGCCGAGGCAAAGGTGATGAGCGGCATCAGGCCGGCGCCCACACCACCGAATTGGAGTGAAGCCGTTTCGAGGGCGCCCGCGGAGATCCGCCGGCTATCGGCCGTGAAGCCCTCCAGCAGACCGTTCTGAATGACGATCGACAGGCCGAAGGTGACGAGCAAGGGTGGCAGGATGTCGTTGCCAAGGGTGCGGTTCAGCAGGTGATATTGCAGCACCCAACCGACGGCGAACATCAAGGGTGCGGCGATCAGCGCAGCCAGGAAGGGATTGAGCCCCAACAAAGAGACAAGCACCAGGATCAGGAAAGCCGCCAGGACGATGAGATCGCCATGGGCGAGATTGACCAGGCGCATGATGCCGAAAACCAGGCTGAGACCTGCCGCGAACAGCGCATAGAGCCCCCCGAGCAGAACACCTTGCAGAAGCGTATCAAGCCAGTTCATGGGTGTCCGCTCCAAAATAGGCCGCATGGATATCGGCGCGATCGAGTTCTGCAGGGCGGCCGGTCAGGGTGATGCGGCCCTCCATCATGCAGTAGATGCGATCGGCCACCTTCAGCGCCTGGGCGATATCCTGCTCGACGATGACGGTGGCCGCACCCGCAGCACGGATATGGGAAAAGGCGGCATAAATGTCCTTGATGACCACGGGGGCGAGGCCGAGGCTCAGCTCGTCGCACAGAAGAACCTCCGGATTGGACATCAGCGCCCGGCCGATGGCGACCATCTGCTGTTGCCCGCCCGAGAGCGCCGTCGCCGGATTGCGGCGTCTCTCCTTCAGGACCGGAAATAGCGAATAGATGCTGTCGAGCGTCCAAGGTCCAGCGACGCGGCGGCCATAGCGGCCGATCTGCAGATTTTCCTCGACCGACAGCGACGGGAACAACTTCCGCCCCTCCGGCACGAGCGCGATGCCGCGCCGCACGACATCGGATGCAAGCATTGCCCCAATCGGCTCGCCATGGTGCAGGACCATATCGGGCTTGTTGGCAATGACACCGGCGATCGAGCGCATCAATGTCGATTTCCCCGCGCCATTGGCGCCGATAATGGCGATGGTCTCGCCCGCCTCAAGCCTGATATCAACCCCGAGCACGGCCTGGAAATCGCCGTAGGAGGCCGTAAGGCCGCGAGTTTCGATGAGGCTCATCGTCAGACCTCCATCCCGAGATAGATTTCGCGCACCTCGCTCGAACCCATGATCGCATCGGGCTTGCCGATGCCGATCACCCGGCCGAAATTGAGCACGAGGATGCGCTCGGCCACAGCTGTAAGAGCATGCAGCACATGCTCGATCCAGATGATGGCGATGCCGCGCTGGTGAACCCGCTTGATCGTCGCGATGAGCTGGCGGCATTCGCCTTCCGTCAATCCGCCGGCGATCTCGTCGAGAAGCAACAGCTTCGGCTGGGTGGCGAGCGCACGCGCCAATTCCAGCCGCTTGCGTTCAAGCAGGGTCAACGATCCGGCAGGCACATTGGCTTCGGCGATCAAGCCGGTCTCGACAAGGATGTCCGCGCACGAAGCCGAGACATCGCTTTCCCGCGCCTTGGCACCGAAAGCACCGGCAACCAGCAGGTTTTCATAGGCCGTCAGACGCGCGAAAGGCTGCGGGATCTGGAAGGTGCGGCCCATGCCGGCAAGGCAACGTTGCATCGGCGGCACATGGGTGACATCGCGGCCGTCGAACTGGATCGATCCTCCGGCAACGGAGAGATTGCCGTTGATAAGGTTGAACAGCGTCGATTTGCCGGCGCCGTTCGGCCCGATGACGCCGAGCGCCTCGCCAGGCTCGACAGAGAAGCCGATATCCTCGGCGACGACGAGCGCGCCGAACGACTTCGAGACTCCCTTCAATTCCAGTAGGGGCATTGTCGTTCTCCGTTGGCGGCCGCCCGACCGAGTGCCGGGCAACCCTCCTTTCACGCAAGGGCTTCGAGCTTGCCGCCAAGCGGTACGTTCGGCGCCAGCCCGTTTTCGACGACGACGAGATCGTAGCCGCCGCCGGATTTCAGCCGCCATTGGCCGCCGACCAGCGGCGTCTTGGCGACATTCTTTTGCGCGAACGGCGGCAGTTTCTCGTTTCCCCAGGCAACCGGCCCGACGAGCGTGTCGAGCTTGGTCTCGCCGATCGCCTTGGCGACGGCATCGCCATCGCTCGCATCCTCGCTCCGCGTCATGACATCGACGGCGAGCTCGAACAGTGCATGGGCAAAGCCGATCGGCTGGGTCCATGGTCGGCCGGTTGTCTTGGTGAAGGCAGCCGCCACGGCGGCTGCGGTCTCGCCCGTCAGCGACGATTTGAACGGATGCGTCGGGGTCCACCAAACCTCGGTCGAGAGATTGTGCCCGGCATTTCCCAACGCTTCGACGGTCTGCGGGAAGAGAAGCGCCTTGCCGATCGAGGCGACCTTGGGCTTCAGGCCTTGCTGCTTGGCCTGGTTCCAGAAAGTGGTGAGGTCGGGTGGGATCATCACCCCGGTCAGGATATCGGTGCCTGCCTGCTTGAAGGCATTGATCTGCGCCGAGAAATCATCCGTGAGGTTCTGGTAGCGGCCGGTATCCGTCAGTCCGTAGCCGAGCTTTTCCAGAACCGGCGGGAAGCCGACGACCTTGTCGCCCCAGGCATTCCCGTCACCATCGTTCGGGAACAGGCCACCGACCTTTTTATTCGTCTCGATTTGGCTCCACATGCCTGTAAAGACGGCGATGATATCCTCAAGGCCCCAGAAGAAATGATAGGCGTAATTGAAGGGCTTCCAGGAGGCCGGATCGCCGGGATTGCCCTGCTGGCCGATGAACCAGGGCTGCCACGGCGCGACCGTGGAAATGCAGGGCATCTCCTCGCCCTCGCAGGTCGTGGAAACCGGATTGGTCGTCTCCGGCGTCGAGGATACGAGCATCAGGTTGATCTGGCTGTCGACGATCAGCTCCTTTGCGACCTCGGCAGCGCGGTTCGGGTTCGACTGGCTGTCCTTGACCACGACCTCGTAGTTCAGGCCCTTTGCCTTCGTCGTCGCCAGAAAGGCATCGATGACGAACTTGTCGGCCTCGCCGAAAGCGGCGAGCGGCCCCGTCTGCGGGCTGACATAGCCAAGCTTGATTGCCGCATTCTTGGCAATCGCCGGCATGGGCAGGCCCGACGTTGCAATCAATGCGCCGCCGGCCGCCGTCGTCTTCAGAAAATCGCGTCTCGTGAACATGTTTCCTCCTCCCATTGTCGCTCCTCCCAAAGAGCGCGCCCGCAGGCGCCTGTGTCTCAGTCCGTCGGCCGCCGGCCCTCCCAAGCGTCCTGCAGAAGCTGGCGGATCGCACTCCGTTCGATCGGTCGCGGATTCCAGTAGGGATTCTCAACAGCGATCGCAGCCGCGCGATTGAGATCATTTTCTGTCAGCCCGAATTCCTTGAGCGATAAGGGCGATCCGATCGCCCTGGCGAAATCCCAGAGCCCGCCACCGATGGCGCCGCCGAAAATATCGGCCGCGCCTGCCAGCTCCGATGCCGCGGCTGCGGCATTGAAGGCGGCCGTATGCGGCAGCATCACCGCATGGGTTTCGGCATGCGGCGTATCGAAGGAACCGCCGAGCGTATGACAAATCTTGTGATGCAACGCCATGCCGACCGTGCCGAGCACCGAACCGCAGAGCCAGGCGCCGTAAAGGGCATCGCTGCGCGCCTCGGCGTTCTTCGGATCGTTGACGATAACCGGCAGGCTTCGGGCAAAGGCGCGCAGGCCTTCCAGCGCCATCAGGCTCGAAATCGGGTTGCGGTCTTGCGCGTAAAGCCCTTCGATCGCATGGGCCATGGCGTTCAGCCCACTCGTCACGCTCATGGCGACCGGCAGGCCGAGCGTCAGCTCGGGATCGTAAATCACGATCTCCGGCAATATGCTGGCATCGCGCACCGTCGTCTTGCGGCCGGCTTCGGTCTGCCCGAGGATCGGCGTCACCTCCGAGCCGGCATAGGTCGTGGGAATGACGATCTGGAGAAGATCGGTGCGATAGGCAACCGCCTTGCCGAGCCCCGTTGTCGATCCGCCGCCGAGGGAGACGACACAGTCCGCCGCGGTTTCCGCCACCACCCGCATCGCCGCCTCCGTCACCTCGACCGGCGTGTGCATGGTCGCGCCCGAGAAGACGCCGCAGGCAAGCGGCCCGATCTCTTCGGCCAGCGCGTCTGCATCAGCCTTCTGATGCGGCGTCGAGAGGATCAAGGCCCGCTTGCGGCCGGCTTTGGCGACCCATTGCGCGACCCGATTGCGGCTGCCGGCACCGAAGACGATTTGGGCGGGACTGCCCGCATAGGAAAAATCCTGGGTCATGCCGCCCTCCCCGGCTTTGCTCGCACCATCACGAAGGTGAGGCTCAACGCCTTGGCGGGCTGTCCATCGATCTCGGACGGCTCGAAGCAGACAATGAGCTCGGGCCGCACGCCGAAGAGGGCGTCTTCGCCAAGGTGTGGATCGCTCGCATCGTAAATCTGGGTGGTGATCGTCTCGAAGCCCTTGGCACGAACGACGAAATGCAGGTTCGCCGGGCGACGCAGCGGATAGCCCGCCTCGGCGAGCAGCCGCCCGACCGGGCCATCGTCCGGCACGCCATAACCCGACGGCATGACGGAGCGATAATGGAACCGTCCGTCGATATCGGTATGGAAGAGGCCGCGCAGATTATGTTCCGGCTGCAAATCCGGCTGCTGGTTCTCGTAAAAGCCCTCGGCATTCGCCTGCCAGGTGACGACCTCGGCGCCTGCGATCGGCAGGCCATCGAGATCCTGCACCCGCACGGCCACCGCCAGCGGCTCGCCGATGCCGTCGAGCGAGATCGAAGAGCCCGATACCCTTGCTGGCGCATCATTGCGGAAAAACGGTCCGCGAATGGTATTCGGCGTCGCCGCTTTCGGTCGCCGCGAATTGATTTCCTCGACCAGGGCCGACGCCCCGATGAGATCGGACAGAAGCACCCATTCCTGTCGCCGCTCGTCCGAGGCATGGCCGACATCGGTCAGGAAGGCAATGACCTTGCGCCACTCGTCCTGGGTCGGGCGAAACTGCTTGATGAGATCATGAACATGGATGACGGCGGCAGCGATCAGCCGTGACAGATTGCCGTCACTGCCGGCGGAGAAGCGTTCCGAGAAAACCTCCGCCGAGGTCGCCTCGCTGAATGTGAGCGCCTTTGCACGCTCCGCCATGCTCATCCTCCACGATCTCACGTGTATCCGAGATTGATACTAGCAGTCGGAATTGCATGGATTGATGATTTTGTTGCAAAACAATATAACGCATTGTTATGAAGTTCGATGAACGTCACCTGATCCAGCTTGCCGCCGTTGTCAAAACAGGCGGCGTAACCGAAGGTGCGGCCTTACTGGGCCTCGCTCAGCCTGCCGTGTCGCGCACCTTGTCCATGTTGGAGAAGCGCGTGGCCGAGCCGCTCTTCGTCAAGGGTCGCCGGCCATTGCAGCCGACGCCGTTTGGCCTTTCGCTCGCCGAGCACGGCCTCGTCATGCTCGCAGCCTCGCGCAAAGCCTCCGATCTCGTCGAAAGCTTCCGCGTCGGCAAGAGCGGCGTCGTGCGGATCGGCGGCACGCCCTTCTTCATGGATGCGCTGATTGCCGGACTGTGCGCAGAGTTTCAGACAAGCCGTCCGGACGTGCGGATCGATCAAAGCTACGGTTATTTCCCGGATCTGCGCGCGGCGCTGAAGGCAGATCAGATCGACCTCGCCATATGCCCGATCGACATACTCGACGAGGGTTCCGGGCTCGAATTCCAGCAGATCCTCCCGGGCCGCAATGTCGTGGCCTGTCGGGTAACCCATCCGCTGCTTCTGAAACGGCGGCCGCAGCCGAGCCATCTGCTCGACTATCCGTGGATTGCGCCGCCACCCGGAAGCCCGCTGCTGGCGGACCTGCGCGCACTGCTGCTCTCCTTCGGCGCCACCGAGATCAAGATCCGCTACGGCGGCGGCTCGCTGATGAGTGTAATCAACTACCTGAAATCGGCGGATGCGCTGACCATCATGCCGCACAGCGTCGTCTTCGCGCAGCGCAAGGAAAAGACGATCACCGCACTGCCAATCACGATCCCTCATCCAGAGCGCGCACTTGCGATCCTCAAGCGCGTCGATGCTCCACGAGCTCCCGCCGTCGATCAATTTGCCGAATTCGTCCGCCTGGGTTTCCAAGATCTTCGGCACTTGATCAAACGTCATGAGGAGTCGGTGATTTGGGGAGTTTGAGAGCCCCCATGAGATACGAACCGGGACCGCGTTCTGGGCTAGAAGTCCCATATCTCAAATGTTCCAGGAGCAGGCCCGGCTGCGGCCGAGAAGGAATGACCGATTTGGGGCCGGGAGCGGTCGTCGGCCTATCGGCTCTCAAGAGAGAACTCGACGCCGGCGGCCACAAAGAGGGATGACGGCTTGATGGAGGTGGAGGTCGCCTGGGCATTAGCCCTTTACCTTTTGTTGACTCACCCGCGCTTGAACAATAACTTGGGAACTTGGTCGTGGGGCTTGTCCTCAAATGACGGATCATTCTCTTCAGCGTCGCCTTGCCGTCATCGTCGTTGCCGATGTGGTGGGATATTCACGCCTGATGGAGGCTGATGAAGTCGCAACGCTTGAGAACCTCAGGGAACTCCGTTCTGGCGTTATCGAGCCGGCTGTGTTGCGTCACAAGGGTCGCATCTTCAAGGTTGTGGGCGACGGCTTCCTGATCGAGTTCGGCAGCGCGGTGGACGCGGTCGACGCGGCCTTGGAAATGCAACGAGCCATCACCGCTGTTGAGGGTTCCGAAGACCGGCGCCTGCTTTTGCGCGTGGGCGTCAATCTCGGAGATGTCATCGACGACGGTTCAGACGTCCTCGGCGACGGGGTCAATGTCGCGGCGCGCCTCCAGACGCAGGCCGCGCCGGGAGGTATCTGCATTTCAGCCAGCGTTCACGGCGAGATCGTCGGGGAGATCGCCGACCAGTTCTTCGATGCAGGTGAACGCTACCTGAAGAACCTGACCCGCCCAGTCCACGTGTGGCATTGGCCGGATGCGCTGCAGAGCATATTGCCGCTGCCGGAAAATCCCTCGATCGCTGTATTGCCGTTCACGAATATGAGTGGGAATGAAACGGATGAGCCTTTCGTCGACGGCTTGACTGAAGACCTGATCACCGACCTTTCCCGCACTGCTGGCCTGTTCGTCATCGCGCGCAATTCCGTCTACGGCTACAAAGGCAAGCCGATCGACGTACGGCTCGTCGCCCAGGAACTCGGCGTCCGCTACGTCCTCGAGGGGAGCGCCAGACGCGCAATGGGCCGTGTCCGCATCAATGCTCAATTGGTCGACGCGCTTGGCGGCCAGCACTTGTGGGCCGAACGGTTTGACAGGACGTTGGAAGATGTTTTCGAGTTGCAGGATGAGGTCAACGCCAAGATTGTTGAAGCTCTCGTCGGCCGGCTGACCATTCCGACGCCGCGCAATCGGCCGAAAAACTTCGAGGCCTACGATCTGTGTGTGCGCGCCCGCCTGTTGACGGAAGAGTCGCCGCAAACCGAGCGTGAGGCCTATATGCTGCTCCAACGCGCGGTCAAGCTCGAGCCATCCTATGCCGAGGCGCTCGGTCTGCTCGCCTATAACCGTTGGCTTGCCTGGACTCATTTCGGCGAGCCCGAAGATCCTAATCGTCGGATGGCGGTGACATCAGCGCAGAAGGCGGTCGACCTCGATCCCAACGATGCCGGCTGCCGTTACGTTCTGGGGACCATTCTGGCTTATGAGCGGCGATGGGAGGAATCCGAGGCCGCCTTCGCCATGGCCCTGAAACTCGACCCCAACCACGCCGATACCTGGGCCGCCATGTCTGATATGTCCGTGCTGGACGGCAGGATTGCCGACGGACTGGCGCAGATCGAAAAAGCTCTGCGGCTCAATCCCTATCCAGCCTGCTGGTATCTTTGTCATCTTGGCCAGGCGCAATACGCTGCGGGTGACTATGAGGCGGCAACCGCTACACTGCGCAGGAAAGAAACGTATCGCACCAACTCACGCAAATTCCTGGCTGCTGCGCTTGCGCAGTTGGGCCACCATGAGGAGGCGCGGCGAGAAGCGGAATTGTTCCTGATCGCCCACCCTCATTTCACGATCGGCCATTGGCTCAGC
Organism: Rhizobium sp. CNPSo 3670; assembly: GCF_057784555.1. Classification (NCBI taxonomy): domain Bacteria; kingdom Pseudomonadati; phylum Pseudomonadota; class Alphaproteobacteria; order Hyphomicrobiales; family Rhizobiaceae; genus Rhizobium; species Rhizobium sp. CNPSo 3670. The sequence goes on along the minus strand of NZ_JBXSOL010000013.1, from coordinate 27,493 downwards.
TCCCAGCCGCTGCGCGATGCATCTGTACGGGACCACTTTGTCGACGGCTTCCGAAAGGCTGGCCTGCCGGAGACGTGACAGCGGGAGGGGGACAGTCCGGACGCGCTCAGGACTTGATCAACGGAAATGCGCTGCGGCGCATTTCTGCCATCTCTGTCACAGCGCTATTACTCGAAACGACCATATGCGCCTGGTCAAGGTGCGAAGCAAACCGAGCAAGCGATGATTACGCCAAAGGCGATCATTGTAGCGGTTTGCGGGGCGCCGCGCCGCCGGCGAGTTGGGCGGATACGCCCCTCCGGCCTCCGTCATTCCAGGCCTCGAGCCGGGAATCCATGGCCACAGCCGATAATGCCGGCGTGGGTCCTCGGGTCAAGCCCGGCCAATGCCGCCTGCGGCCGAACGTGCCCGCCATCCTCACCCTGAAGAGAGCTCGTTCGCTTTCCGGGCATAGCGATCCGCCTGCTCCTGCTCGCCCATTGCTGCCAGCAGAAGGGCCAGGGTTCCGATACGACTGGGGGTCCCCGGGACGCGACCTTATCGCCGTAAGGTAATGTGACCTTGCTTCCATGAAGGCGCCTTTCTCGTGAAGCAGCACCCCAAGATTGTTATGTGCTTCGGCGTAATTCGGCGACGAGCTCAGTGCTGCGCGATAGTGTGATTCTGCTGCCTCGACGTCCCGAGCCTCAAGAAGCATCGCATAGTTATAATGCGCTTCGGCGTAGTCTGACCTCAGCTGCAACGCCTGTCGGTAGTGCGCCTCAGCGGCTCCCGCATCACCGTTTTTCTCGAGGAAGACCGCGAAATTGTTGTGGGCTTCGGCAAAGCCTGGTCGAAGCCGCAGGGCCTCCTGAAAATGCTGATGCGCTTCGAAGCGGTCACCCCATTGGTCGAAAAGACCAGCCAGACGCAGAAGGGCGTCGACGTGACCCGGTCGGCACTTTAGAGCCAGCCGATAATGGGCTGCCGCTTCATCAGGGCGATCGGTTTCCTCGAGGAGTATCGCGAAATTGTAGTGAGCTTCCGGATATTGGGGCCAGAGACGAACGGCATCCCGGTATCGAGCCTCAGCGGCGGTTCTGTGGCCGGCGGCCTTCAGGATGACACCCAGATTGTTGTGCGCTTCCGGATAGTCCGCGCGTAGCTCCAATGCCTTTTCGTAACAATGCCGTTCCCCTGCCAACTCCTTCTCATCCGCAGCGGTCATTCCCGCCCCTTTCAGGAACCAGTCCTCGGCGGTCATCCGCTCTTCGGAACGCCCCGCAAGCGCTGCGTGGTCGACCGACACGATCCGATAGAGATGTCGCCTCGGCAGGAAGTCGCCCTTGAGTTCGAAGACATCAACCTCCTGGAAGAGATAGACGGGCAAATCGATAAGATCGAGTATGGTCTGCGTGACGAAGAGGGTGTCCGGCTCGGCACATGATTCCACCCGCTTCGCGATGTTCAAGGCACGACCGATCCAGGCGTGGTCATCGTGCATTTGGGAACATTCGCCGAAGTGACAGCCCACCCGGATTGGCAAATCGTTCGCCTGGCCGGCCGTCAGGTGACGCCGCCGCTGTTTCCAGTAGGCGATGAGTTTCAACGAGAAATGGACGGCTACGTCAGCAGATTCGAATAGATAAAGATGCCCGTCGCCTGTAAAATTCTCGTGCCGTCGTCCGTATTGGCTGGCAAGCGTCTGAGACAGGTAACGATATTCTGCAATCGCGCTCGTGATCGTGTCGCGCGAAACCGTGTTCCAAACCGCTGAGTGTCGGACGAGGTCTGTGAATACGGCGGCAAAATAGATGTCCATTCGCAACGGCCGGAAGTTAAAGCGATCGCGCGACATGTCCAAACGCATGCTGTCATCGCTCAACACAAGGACAATCATCATGCCACAGTACATGGTCGAAAGACATCTGCCAGGAATCACTCCCGATCAGCTCAGTGCAGCGGCATCGCGCGCAAAAAATGTCACTGCCGAGATGACCAGGCAAGGTAAGCCGGTGCGCTATCTGCGCTCGACATTCATCCCCGCCGAGGAACGATCATTCTGCCTATTCGACGCTTCGTCGGAGCAGGATGTGAAGGAGGCAAACGAACGCGCCGAGATCCCGCTGGTGAGAATTACCGAAGTCAGGCACATCTCGGCCGACGATGTGAACTAGCGCATCCAGCGCAACAAAGCGCAATTGTTGCGACACCGCGTCCGGTCAGCCCCCGCCTTGAGCCTTTCGGGCTGGCTGAAACTCTTGTTGGCTCAATGGGTCATAGACCAGCCCTGCGGCCAAGCCGGTCGGGCGGCGCTTTGGGGGATTGCGATCAGCGCCGAAGTCTGGCCTTCCCGCTAGCGCCACCCGAACCCCGCAACACTACTGTCCGGCAAACACCACCTCGTCCCAAGGTGGACGCGCCGGGAAAACCTCATCGAGAAATGTCAGAAATGCTTTGACATTCGGATTGGCGCGGCGGCTCTCTGGCCAGAGTGCAATCATGCTGGAGCGGTCGACGGCGAAGGCGGCGAGGATCGGCACGAGTTCGCCACGTTTCACATAGGGCGCGGCGATGTAGGTTGGAGAGATGCCGACGCCGCCGCCGGCGACGAGGACAGCGGCGACACCATCGCTTGTGTCCACCGTGATCCCAATCTCTGGCGTGGCCTCGAAGACTCGTTTTCCTGATGCAAAGGGCCAGCGAAGTGTCTGGCCCGAGCTCTGGAAGCGAAAATTGACGCAGTCATGCCCCGCCAGTTCGTCAGGATGTCGAGGCGTACCCCGTCGTCTCAGATACTCGGGCGAAGCAAAGGCACAAAGGCGATGCGGCGCAAGCCGTCGGGACTTCAAACGGGAGTCGGCCAGCGCTCCAACCCGAATGGCGACATCTATACCCTCCTCGATCATGTCCACGAACTGATCTCCCAGGCGCAGATCGATTGCGAGTTTCGGATGGCGTGCGCGCAAGCGAGGAAGCGCCGGGCCGAGTATATGCACGCCGACCGGAAGTGGTGCCGATATCCGGAGAATGCCGGACGGTTCGGCGCGGGCGGCCATTGCGGCCTGCTCGATATCCTCGGCCTGCCGCAGCAGACGCAGCGCGCGATCGTGCAGATCGCGGCCCTCCGGCGTAAGCGTCAGAGAGCGCGTGGTACGGAGGAACAGGACAATGCCGAGCTGCTGCTCGAGCCGCTGGACGCTCTTGCTGACGGCCGACGGTGACACCGCAAGCGCGCGGGCTGCCGCAGTGTAGCTTCCAAGGGATGCGGCCCGCGCAAATGCAATCAGGCCCGTGAGACGTTCTATGCCGATTTGTGCCATGATGGCATGAGTAAAGCGAATATTGGGCCAATTATCAATCGAGGCAATTGGAATTACTTTCTGGCCATCGGCGCAATCGAGCGCCTCCAAAACGGAGCCAGAGCGATGGGCACTCAATCAAACATCTCGGATACCCTATCAGGCAAAACCATACTCATCGTCGGCGGCACCTCGGGGATCGGCCTCGCCGCAGCCACACAAGCCAAGTCCTTCGGCGCAAAAGTCATCGTGGTCGGATCTGACGCCGAACGGGCAAAACAAGCCGCAGAACAACATGGCCTCAGTGGCTGGAGGGCGGCCGATGTGACCAAGCGCGCGGCCATCGAATCCGCGCTCGCTGATATCGACCATGTCGATCACCTCGTCTTGCTGGCCGGAAGCTTCGTCGTCGGCAAGGTGCTGGAAGCCGACGTCGACCATCTGCGCCGCGCGTTCGAAGAGCGCGTCTGGGCGGGGATATATACGCTTCGGTCCATTGGAGACCGGCTCGCCGCCGACGGTTCGGTGACATTCGTATCCGGAGCACTGGGCGACCGACCAAATGCCTATGGGACGGCGGTTCTAGCTGCCGCTTCGGCAGCGATGGAAGCATTGGCACGCGGCCTTGCGTTGGAACTCGCGCCGCGCCGGGTGAACACCCTTTCGCCGGGTCCGATCGATACTCCACTGCTCGGCAAGGCACTTGGCGACGGTCGCGACGCCTTTGTCGAGGGCCTCAGGGCAACATTGCCGTTACATCGTCTCGGGAGCGCTGGGGAAGCCGGGGCGGCAGTCGTGTTCTTGATGGCGAATGGCTGGATGAACGGCGCGACGCTCAACCTGGACGGTGGATCGCGGCTGGTCTGAAGGCTTTTCAGCATTGCGAGCCAGACCTCTCTGAAATTTGTCGCTAGGGTTCTCGAACCCTTCAAGAAGGAATTCACTGAATGTCGACTGATCCAACCAAGACAGCCCTGACCTTCTTCGGCCACTGGAACGCGGGCCACATCGACGAGGCGATCGCCATGCTTTCCGAAGAAGTGCTGTATGACAACGTACCGCTCCCGAATATCATCGGGCGCGAGAACGTCCGAAAGTTTCACCGGGATTTCGGAATTGGAACGACATTCACCGTCGATTGGACGGTGACACAGATCGCGGCGGCCGGAAATCTCGTCCTTAACGAACGGCTTGATGTGTTCCTGCATGAGGGTGGTGGAAAAATCATACTTCCGGTCATGGGGACGCTGACAGTCGTGGAGGGAGCGATCACCGTGTGGCGCGACTATTTCGATCCCTCTGATTTCGATCGGCAGTTGGCTCTCATCGGGAAATAACTCGATGGAATATATTGGAGGGCCAACGGCGAGCGGGCGGCAACGCACCCCCCACTCACCGTCATTCCAGGCCTTGAGCCGGAATCCATTGCCACAGTCGCGGAGGCGGGCGTGGGTCCTCGGGTCAAGCCCGAGGACGACGGAGGGGTGAACCTTCTGCCGATACAGTATGCGCGCGCCAAAGGCGCACGCACCGCCACCGCAAGCCTCAGCGGACACCGCGGCCACATCATCAACACGGCATCCGTGGCCGCCTACAAGCTATTTCCGACAGCGGCCGTCCACTGCGCCGACAACAACGGCGAGGCACCAACATCCGCCCGCTTTTACAGCGCGAACATTGCCCCTTCTACTTGTCTTCCCCTTCCGCCTGGATGCGATCCAACACGGCTTCCGGCGCGATGTCCTTCTTCAGCTCTTCTACCTCATGGTCCGCCTCGGTCGGGACTTCAAGCTTCTTTGCAATGGCTTCGACCATGGCGATCAGGCGTGTCGTCTCGTGTTCGTTTAATAAGCTGATCTGGAGGTCGAGATCGGCGCGGATATTGTCTTGTGCAGCCATTCGGTTCTGGTTGATCAAGACGAATGTCGAGAGAAAGATCGCCTCGACCGAAGCCTCCATAGCGAGAATGACCAAAGAGGGGTCCCAGGGTGGAACCTGTGGGAGCAATCCCACATTGGCGATGATCCAGACTCCGTAAAACACGATGTGAATGTAGACGAACATCATGGAACCGGCGAACTTGCTGATCAAAGCAGCGGAACGCTCCTGAGCAGACGCTGCATTTTGGCTCTGCCGGCGGCGCTGCATGATAGCCTCGATGTTACGGGTTAACGCAGGCGTTAATCCTTCCGCGGCCGGTGTTGTCGGGCTCTTGCGCTCCGGATGGTCGTCGTTCATTCCGCAATCCTCGGATCTGTAATTGATGGTTTCCACCTTTGCCGAAAACTGCCCTACGAAGATCCGGTTCAATGTTGGCTGCAATTCCCTGGGGCGAACGTCGCCCCGGCAGTTTGCGCCAAGCGTTGCCGCCGTCGTTCTGCAATATCTCGCTTTGAGTGGAGTGGACTGTGGGCGCGGCGAACTCAGACAGCAATCAAGTATCATGCGGCCTGCGCTGGCGAGCAGGCTATGACCGAAAGATTGCACGCGCTTGACGACCGGGTGACTAGCTACCTCCTCCGCCGGCCCGTGTGGAACATTCGCCACCGAGTGCGGTTATGGGCCAGTTCAAAGGAGGACTCGGCATGTACCATCACGTCAAAAAGCTCATGTACACCGTTCGGGTGGATGAGCCTGATCCCCGATTCGGAAATATGCTCCTTGAGCAGTTCGGCGGGGCCAACGGCGAACTCGCGGCGGCAATGCAGTATTCGATCCAAGGCCTGAACTGCGAGGATCCCGGGCGGAAAGACCTGCTGATGGATATCGGCACCGAGGAGCTCAGCCATCTCGAAATCGTCGGCACGCTTGCCAGAATGCACCTAAAACCCTTGAAGTCCGTTCGCGAGGAGGCTGAAGCCGATCCTTTGATTGCCATTGCTGGCGGCGGCGGCGTGAACCTCTTCAATTCCATGGGCAACCCCTGGACGGCCGACTATCTGAAGATAACCGGCGAGCTCGACGTGGACTTGCGAAGCAACATCGCAGCCGAAGCCCGTGCGAAGATCGTCTATGAACGCCTGATCGACTTCTGCCGCGATTCCGGCACGAAGGACGCTCTGCAATTTCTCATGACAAGAGAGATCACCCATATGCGGGCATTCCAGCTCGCACTCGAAAGCATGGGCAAACCTCCCCTCAGTGTTGGAAGAATCGCTCCCACACCGGGGCTGGTCGACCAATTCTTCAACGACTCGACGGGCGAAGGCGACCTCGGCGAGGTCGATGTTCGCGGTCCGTGGAACGAAGGAGAGCCCTGGAAATTCGTCGAGGCTCCGGCGTTCCAGGGGTTCAAGGGCGCCGACGAGACTGCACCGGCAATCGAAGCGCGAAGCGCGCCGCCGGAAAGATCGGAAGGGATCGAGGCGGTGCTCGTGGACGAGCTTCGCGACCTGCTGCATGCCGAAAAGCAGTTGCTCAAAGCGCTTCCCAAGCTGCAGAAGGCAGCCCGCTCCCAGCAACTGCAGACCTTGCTGCAGAAACATCTTGCCGAGACCGAAGCGCAGGTCGAACGGCTGAACGAGTGTCTGCGAGTACTCGGCTCCGCGGCAAGAGCAAAACCTTGCAAGGGAATGGCTGGCCTGATCGAGGAGGGTGAAGAGGTAATGGCGGAAGGCAAGAAGAGAGAAGACGCTCCTGCAGATCTGGCTCTCATCGGTGCAGCATTGCGCGTCGAACATTACGAAATTGCCGCTTACACCACCGCGCGTAATCTTGCCCTTCAGCTTGCACAGCCGGCGGTCGCTCGATTGCTGACATTGTCGCTGGGTGAGGAACAGAATGCGGGCCATCTCTTGGATCAGCTTGCTCAACCCCTTATGTCGGCGGCAAGAATGCCTGCCAGCGTCCGTTGACGTGGCTGGTAATCGTGGCACCCGCGGAGGCGTCAGAGGCGCCGCCCGCGGGTGCCGCTTTACGGCAGAATTGGGCTAAGGCTCTATCGCACGCCTCCCCGTCGAGCTTCCTGGCAGCGGCTCAACTTTGATTTGCGAGATCGTGAGCGCCGACGTAGAGCAAGGCTCCAGGCTCACCCGGGGCCTAGAGCGGTTCAGGTTTTCAGAGCTGAACCGCTCTGACCTTTTGTTTTTACGCAATTCCGGACGAAAAACCGCTTCGCACTTTTCCTGGAATTGCTCTAGCAGCGACGGCATCCCTTAGCGTGCTAGAGGACTAGCCTCGTTCAGATCGTTTCGGATCGCGGTGGCCGCTATGCCCGCCTGCCCCATTGCGGTCCCGATCTGATCCAAGCCGATGACCACGTCTCCCGCTGCATAAAGGCCAGGAAGGCTTGACCTTTGGTGACTGTCGACGATGACGCAGCCGTTCTCCGACAATTCTGCGCCGACCATAGCTGCCAGTTCCGACCGAACGTCCGATCCTAGCGCCGGGTAAATAGACGAAAACACGCCGATGCTGGAAGCTGTTGCGATTGTGATCCTATCGCGCTCAGGGTCGATAGATTTTATCGGACCTTCCTGGAGGCCGATCCGCAAGTCCCGCAGCCGATTGAGCTCAATCTCCGAGAGCTCGTGTTCCTCTTGCGGAGTAATGATCGTTACGTGTGTCGTATAACTCCGCAGGAACAGCGCCTCTGCAAACGCTCTCGATCCGCAACCGATGACGGCGACAGGCTTGTCGGTGATCTCGAACCCGTCGCAGACAGGACAGTAGCGGATAAGGCCGCGCGCAACAGCCTCGTCATGACGCTCGGCCAACATCGGTGGCTTGCGGTCGACGACGCCGGTGGCGAGAAGGACTGTTCGCGCCCGCATGCTGCCGCTGCTGGAGAGAACTCGAAAGCCGACCTGCTCCTGCTGAAGCTGTCTGACGCTCTCACTGCGGATCTGAACTTTGTACCTTTGAAGCTGTGTGCGCATCCTGACGAGAAGCTCCCCTCCGCTGATGCCCTCCGGGAACCCTGCGAGGTTATGGGAAATCGGAATGGTGGCGGCACGACTGCTATTGTCATCGAAGACGGTTGTCGAAAGGTGGTAGCGCGCGAGATAAACGGCCGCAGTCAAGCCAGCAGGTCCACCTCCGATGATAATGCAGTCGCGCATCATGTCTCCAGACCGTCGCCGCTCAAGACGTCGTAAGGCGTTGGAATAACTCACATCGCCTGCATCGACCAGGTAGACCGCTCCGAGGAAGCCGTCCGGCGTTCGTTGCTCGTCAGGCGGATACCAAGATGGTGATCATCACTAGTGCGGAGCCAACGCCCGCCCCAGCGAGGCCCGTTGTCATATAGCCGGCAAATCTCCCGGCTTGGCCGTGCCTGATCTCCTCAGCGGTGCCGAGAACGGCCGCCAGGCCGGCAGCAATCCAGCATGTAAGCGTCAACGTCCCCAAAAGTATCGCCCAGTGCGGTGCGTCGATCGAAAGCACGGTCATGCGAATACCCTCGCGGCGAGCGCCGCCTCCATAAACGCCTTGCGGGCTCCCTCGGCACTTCCACGGCGAGCGATGGCATCGACGCATCTGCGCTTGGCGATGCCGAACTCACGAGAATTGGTCGACGGCCAGCGATGGAGAAGCGCCGCAAGCGCCGCGTCCGGACCCTCAATGCGCTCACGCATGCCGTCGCCGATCCGGACGTATACCGGTGGCTTCCAAGTGACATGGAAGTCGATATTGATAACCTTTTCCATTGCAGACCTCATTGCCAGGTTTCCCCGACAACCGCCTTCAGCTGTCCGAGTTCCCAAGCCGTAATGGTTGGTCCGTTATCGGACAGCTTGGAAGAGAACATGGGGAGAAGGTCGTGATCGTTGAGATCTTACACGAGCGTCGATACGGACGGATTCGCTGGAGTGTGCAGTCTGAGCGACGGCGTCCGCGATGACGCCAAGTTCGTGCAGCGGCGGTGGAGCTACATTTCCGGTCAGAGGGTGGCACGGAGGTCGGACAGGCAGGAGGTTGGTCGAAAAGCCGGAACTCCGCGGATTATCCAACCGGGCGGGTGATCATCAGCCAGAGAATTGCCAGCACCGCCGCGAAAGCCGGAAAGCCGAAATAGAACCAGGTCCAGAACAGCCGATGGTATCGCGCCGGCAGCGGCTCACCGTTGGCCGCTGCTCCCTTCGCAATCTTGCGCATCTCCATCTGCATCCAAACGACTGGTAACCAAAAAGCACCCGTGATGAGATAAAGAACGATCGACCAAATGAGCCAGCGCTCCCAAAGGGAATAGCCGACATACCAGGCGAGTGCTATGCCGGTGACCGGCTGAGCGATCACGGCCGTTGTTGTGAAGACGAAATCCGCAATGACCACGATCCTCGCGACGGCGGCCACGGTCGCTGCATTGCCGGTGCGATGCGCGACCAACATGAAAAAGGCGATGCCCGCGCCGGTGCCGAGGAGAACGGTGGCGCCGATGATATGCAGGAATTTCAGCACGAAATAGGTCATCGCTCCTCCAGGATTGCGAGAGCAACCAGGTGCAACACGAGGATCGGCCATATCTTTGTCAACGGGCCAAGCGGCTCATTCCATAACTCTGGCAATATCGCGGTGCCGGCCGCCGCATAGAAAAGTGACAGCAGGATAGCTGCGTAAAGGCCCCACCGCGCAGTGCGGCGTATGGCGATGGCGCATCCTATCGCGATGTCCGCAAGTGCCCCGGCAATAACGGTTGGTACCGCCAAACTACCTGCCCCGCCCCCCATCATCAGCTTGACACCCTGCTCGAAGCCCGATGTCAGCGAAATTATTCCCGTCGATATCCAGAAGAGGGGCAGCAGCACAAAAGTGACGGGCTTCAGGAAGTAGAGTTTTGCAAACCAACGCTCCTGAACCGAAACCGGGCGACGTGCCAAGGCATCGTCCAACGACGATGGCCGGATACCCGTTGCGTCGATCCATTCGCTGGGATCACCGACGGCGCCGCGGACGATCTCCCTTGCGGCCGTGGTTCGAACCGGCGGCCGCCAGCCCAGCAACCCGGCAAAATCGCCGAGCCAATAGAGAAGGCTGGCGAGCGGGCGGGGCAGCAGATAGCGCTTGGCCGGAGGCCAGCCAAGCCATCTGCGGTATCGCGCCACAATCTCTTCAAACTCGAGCGCCTGCGGGCCGACGATTTCGAGCGCGATTTTAGACGGGGCCGTTTTGTCGAGCAGCCGAATGACGGTTTCGGCGACGTCGTCGAGCTGCACCACCTGAAGTTTCCCGGTCGATGGCATCACTGGCAGAAACGGCAGCGCCGCAAGTCCGCGAAACAATGCACTGGAGCCGAAGGCCGCATCACCAAGGATCACGGACGGACGCAGTATTACCCAGTCGAGATCCGTCTCCATCAAGGCCATGTCGCCGGAAAGTTTCGTCCGCGAGAACGTCGATGGCTGCTGCCGATCCACTCCAATTGCCGAGAAATGAATCACACGGCGCACGCCGGATTGCTCGCATGCGAGGAACAGCGCTCCCGGTCCCTGCGCGTGGACGCCGGCCATGTTGTGGGTCACTCCGTCCTGCAATGCCCCGGCGCAATTGACGACGGCGTCCATTCCCTCGAGATGATGCAGCCAGGCAGAGGGCGCCACTGCTTTGGCCACATCGACTTCAACCCAACTGCCGGTGCCTTCAACCGGCCGTTTTCCAGGACGCACCACACAGATGATATCATGTCCGCATGCCGCTAGCCTGGCGCAGACGGCACAGCCAACAAGACCTGTTGCGCCGGTAACAAGGATTTTCATACGGACGACCTTCGCACTCAAAAGCCCCGAACCTGTGAGTTCAGGATTTCGTTCCAGTGCCCTTCCTCGTGACAATGATGGGATAAGTTTTGAATTGCGTCGACCCAGCAATTCCGAGTGCTTGAGTTCCCAGATCGCGTCTGCTCGATGCGGCGAGTTGGACGGAAACGCACCCTCATTCTCCGTCATCCCAAGGACGATGGCCACAGCCGATAACGCCGGCGTTGGTCCTCGGGTCAAGCCCGAGGACGACGGAGGGGTGAACCTTCTGCCGACACAGTATGCGCGCGCCTCCATAAAGGCGCACGCACCGCCATCGCAAGCCTTAGCGGAAACCGCCGCTCGCGACCAGCCGTTCGCCGGTCAGCCAGCGGGCATCGTCGGAAGCGAGGAAGACGGCAACATCGGCGATATCGTCCGGCTGGCCGATGCGGCCGAGCGGCGTCTGGTCGGCCATGTTCTGTTCGAGATCGGAGCCGATGACGCCGGCCGTGTGGGTGCCCTCGGTCTCGACCATGCCCGGCAGAATGGCGTTGACGCGGATCTTGCGCGGGCCAAGCTCCTTGGCAAGCACGCTGTTGATGCCCTCGACGGCGCCCTTGGTGCCGGTGTAGACGGCAGTGGCCGGCAGCCCGATGCTGGTGACCACCGAGGAGATGTTGATGATGCTGCCGCCCTCGCCGAGATGCTTGGCCGCTGCCTGGGTGGTCAGGAGAACGCCGAGAACATTGACGTCGAACATGCGGCGATAGTGCTCCTCGGTCACCTCGCCGATCGGGGCGAATTCATAGACGCCTGAGTTGTTGACCAGCACGTCGAGCTTGCCGAATTCCTTGACCGCGGCATCGACCACGCCCTGCGCCTGCTCGGCTTTGGAAACATCGCCCTGCACCGCGATGGCCTTGCCGCCGGCCGCACCGATCGCCTCGACCACGGCCTCGGCTCCGGCCTTGCTCGAGGCGTAATTCACCACCACTTCAGCACCTTCAGCCGCCATCGCTTTGGCAATCGCGGCGCCGATGCCCTTGGAGGCTCCCGTGACCACTGCGACCTTTCCTGTGAGCTTAGCCATTTCTTGTTCCTTCTGATCCGGATGACCGCCGGAATTGACGGCCTTGTTCCGTAGTTCAGAAATTCGGAACTGTTGATCTCGATGTCAAGTGGCCCTATATAAAATTCATGCGACCGATTTTTCACCCCGCCCTGGAGGACATAAAACCCGAGGCGATCCTCTATGCGCTCTCTGATCCGGAGCGCGTCGCGATCTTCGCCAAGCTCGCCGGCACCGCCTGCGGCGGCACCTGTTCGGCGCTCGCCGATCTCGGCGACCGCGTCATTCCGAAATCGTCGCTGTCGAACCATTTCAAGGTGCTGCGCGAATCCGGGCTGATCCGCAGCGAGCGCCAGGGGGTGGAGATGCGCAACCAGACCCGCTGCGCCGAGCTCGATGAGCGCTTTCCCGGGCTGGTCAGGGCGATTCTGACGGCTTACGGACAGCTTCCGGAGCAACTGCAGACGGGTTGACGGACGCTGGCCGGCGAACCGTCTGCGCGGATTGGAAAACCCGGGATTTGTCGACGCAAACAAAGCTCCCCGCTCCATCCTCGGACGGCGACGCCCTTGGCGCCGACATGACAAAAGCCGCTTTTTCAGCTATTAATCAAGGCGCGACCGAAACCGCCGGTCACCCCCACGGTCAAGCAATTTCGGGCCTCATATGATTGTCAGCCAGGAGGAGCGTCATGACCTCGTATGATTCTGACAAGGCAGCCAAACTTCATCGTGAATTGCATAGCCACCTTCCGCCGGCACCGGCATTGCGTTTGAAGGCCCTGGAAACGGTCCTGACCGAAAAAGGCTTTCTCGATGCCGATGCCGTTGACAAATGGCTCGACAACTATTCTGAGAATGTCGGGCCGATGAACGGCGCCAAGGTGATTGCCCATGCCTGGGCGGATCAGGCCTTTGCTGACCGGCTGGCCGAGAACGCGATCTCCGCCTTTGCAGAGGTGGTGCCGAGCGTCGATCATGATTACAATCTGCGCGCGGTCTTCAACACGCCGGATGTTCACAACCTTATCGTCTGCACCCTCTGTTCCTGCTACCCGCTCAGCATCCTTGGCATGTCGCCTTCCTGGTACAAATCGACCGAATACAGGGCGCGCGCCGTCCGCGATCCTCGCGGCGTCCTCGAGGAATTCGGCACCGTCCTGCATGAAACTGTGGAGGTCCGGGTGTGGGATTCAACATCCGACCGTCGCTACATCGTCATTCCGGAGCGGCCCGAGGCGACCGAAGGCTGGTCGGAAGAGCAGCTTGCGGCGCTCGTCACCCGCAACGCGATGATCGGCACCCAAAGGACACTCCGGCCGGAGGCGAGGTGATGGACACGATTCACGATCTCGGCGGCAAACAGGGTTTTGGACCGGTTCGGCACCAGTTCGACGATGACGACTTCATGTTTCCGGAAGAATGGAAAGCGCGCATCTGGGCGATCGCGATGATGTCGATGTCGAAACTCAGCCAGGAACAAACCGGATGGACGCTCGACTGGTATCGCCACGTTCTGGAGCGGTTGCCGCCGGATCTCTATCTCCGCTTCGACTATTTCGAAAAGTGGATATTGGCCATGATGGTCACGGCGATCGATGAAGGCATTGCCGATGTGAGCGAGTTTGTCGACGGGCATGCAGGGTCCGCCGGAATGCAGTTGAAGCGCATGCCGCCGCGGACGGAGAGCACCGGAGCAACCGGCTCCTACAAATCGGGCGACAGGGTCGTCGCCAAGCGGGACACCGGCGCAATGCATAGCCGTCTGCCGGCCTATCTCAGAGGGCGCAGCGGCGTCATCGAAAGCGTCACGGGACCGCAAGCTCTGCCGGACCTTTCCGCGACCGGCAGACTCGCGATTGAGCAGACCTATGCCGTTCGCTTCGAAATGAAGGAGCTTTGGCCCGAGGCCGCTCACAGCCGCGACGCGCTCCTGATTGACATGTGGGAGAGCTATCTTGACCCCGTCTGAGATTTTTCGCGGCTCGCTTCGGTCCCCAGACCGCGGCCCCGCATTCCAGGAACAATGGCATGCGCAGGTCGTTGCCATCGTCGAAGTGCTGATCGCTTCGGGGAAACTGGAGCCGCAGCGCTGGTCGCAAACACTCGGCGCGGAACTCGAAAGGCGATCGCGCGCCGGCGAACCCGATGACGACGCGACCTATTACGGAGCATTCAAGGACGCCCTCGAACGCATTCTCGACAGCAACGGAATCGCCTCCCGTTCGGAGGTGGACCGACGCGAGAGCGACTGGCGCCAAGCCTATCTCAGCACGCCGCACGGCAAGCCGGTCGTGCTCCCAGGCTGATGCGTTCGAGGGAGGGACTTCTCCCCGCTGGGCGGCAAGTCACCCTCCCCTTACCAATCCGTAAGTTGCCGCCCAGTTGCCCTCTCGGCTAGATCTGGCCACTCCAGGCATGTCGGGAGCGGCCGATGCGAATCCTGCTGATCGAGGACGATCTCAAGACGTCCGATTATATCGCCAAGGGCTTCACCGAGGCCGGGCACGTCTGTGACGTCATCGGCGACGGTCGCGACGGGCTGTTTCAGGCGCAGCGCGAGGCCTATGACGTCATCATAGTCGACCGCATGCTGCCGGGCCTCGACGGGCTGGCGATCGTGCGCTCGTTGCGCGCCGCCAAGGTCGGCACGCCGGCGCTGTTCCTGACCTCGATCGGCGGCGTCGACGATCGGGTCGAGGGGCTGGAGGCCGGCGGCGACGATTATCTCACCAAACCCTTCGCCTTCTCCGAGCTTCTGGCGCGCGTCAATGCGCTCGGCCGTCGCCCGCCGGTGCAGGAGCAGCGCACCGTCTTGAAGGTCGCCGATCTCGAGCTCGATCTGATCCGGCGGGAGGCGCGGCGCGCCGGCCAGGTGATCGAGCTGCAGCCGCGCGAATTCACCCTGCTCGAGGTGCTGATGCGCGGCGAAGGCCGGGTCATCACCAAGACGATGCTCTTGGAGCGGGTCTGGGATTTCCACTTCGACCCGAAGACCAGCGTCGTCGAGACCCATATCAGCCGCCTCAGGGCCAAGGTCGACAAGCCGTTCCAGGTCCAGCTCCTGCATACGATCCGCAACACCGGATACAGCCTGCATGCGCCTCGAACAGGATGATTCCAGGCCCATCGGCCTGAAAATCTCAAATCCTGTTCGCAATTTAAAGAGTAAGAGCATGATGTCGTCCGAAAACCGCGCACACTTTTCGGCATCATGCTCTAGCCTTCGCAGGAGCACGCCGTTTCGCCTGGCCGTCACCTTCGGCGTGCTCTTCGTCGTCGCCTTCGTCTTCAGCGGCGCGATCATCTATCACATGCTCAGCCTCGGACTCGGCCGCGATGTCGACCAGTCGCTGAGCGAGATGAATTCACTGATTGTCTCGACCTATCAGCCTGGCGACACCGAAGATCTGATCAACACGCTGAACAATTATGCAAGCTTCCAGTCGACCTCCGACGGGCTCTATTCGCTGACCGATGCCGGCGGGCGCAAGCTTGCCGGCAATTTCGCAGCACCCCGCATCCCGATCGGCGTCTATACTGTCACCTCTGGCGATGTCGGGTTCAAGGGGCATGAACGCTACCGGATGCAGGTATCGATGGTCGGCCCCTACAGCCTTGTCGTGGCCGAGAACTTCAACGATGCCGACGAGATGCTGCGGATCGTGCTGGTGAGCTTCGAATGGGCGGCCGCCATCGTGGTGGCGACGGCGATCGGCGGCGGCGTCTTTCTCGCCGTTCGCGCCCAGGCGAGACTGGACCGGGTCGCCAACACCATGAACGAGGTCTCCCACGGCGCGCTCGACGCCCGCATTCCGATCACCGGCAACGGCGATGATCTCGATACGGTTGCGATCCAGATCAACGCGGCGCTGGAGCGGCTGCAGCGATTGGTCGAGAGCATGCGGCAGGTGAGCGCCGATATTGCCCATGATCTGAAAACGCCGCTCAACAGGCTGCGCCTGACGCTCGATGCCGCGGTGGCCGGAAACGAGCAGCAGGCGGATGTTTCGGCTCTGCTCGACGAGGCGCGGAATGAGAGCGACCGCATCAACGCCACCTTCGAGGCGCTGCTGCGCATTTCCCAGATCGAGGCCGGCGCCCGCAAGGAGCGTTTCCAGCAGACGGATCTCGACGCCGTGCTCACCGTCATCTCCGAGGTCTATGTCGATGTCGCCGAAGACGCGGGGCAGTCGTTCCGGATCGCCGGGCGCGCGCCTGGCGTCATCTGGGGCGACCGCGATCTCCTGACGCAGATGATCGCCAACCTGGTGGAGAACGCGATCAATCACTGCCCAGCCGGAACCGGCATCACCCTGTCGCTCCGCCGCCAGGAGGATCGCGCCGTGCTCTCGGTCGCCGATACCGGCCCCGGCATCCCCGCCGAGGAAAGGGACAAGGTCTTCCGGCGCCTCTACCGGATCGACAAGAGCCGCACGACGCCGGGAAGCGGCCTCGGCCTCAGCCTCGTCAAGGCGATCGCCGAGTTGCATTCGGCCGAGATTGCGCTGACGGACAATTATCCCGGCCTTCGTGTTTCGATCGCCTTCCCATTGATGCCGGAGAAATCCTGAGCCGCCATGCCGCGAGCCTGATGAAGCGGGCAACAAAACGACGGATTTCGGCCGCAGCGCGAAAGGGCAGTACGCTCCACGGCCTGCGGCGGCCGAGCCGGTAGGCCGAAAGCCCCGCCTGGATCTGCGAGCAGGGATCGGCCCTTTGGCTCACCGGCAGCGGATCGACGAAGCAGGCGCGTAGCCCCTCATCGAACTCCAGGTCGAAGGCGAGATCATAGGGCAGCCGCATCGGCAACATCGCCCCGTCTATCCAGCCCGCCGCCTTGCGGTTGATCAGATAGGCGCCGGAGCCCTTCTCGCGGGTCAGCGCGATGGCGAGCGAGCGGGCGCCTGTCAGCGGCTCGACCCGGTGCTTCCGCCCGGAATTGACCGTCGAGAGCCGCAGAATGTCCCACTGCGCCTCGTGCTGGAGGGCGGCCTCGAGCAGCTCGGCAAAATCATCATCGAAGTCGAGGTCGTCTTCGAGGATGAGGGCGAATTCGGCATTGCTGCCGAGGAAGCGCCTGGCGCATACGACATGGCTGAGATAGCAGCCGATCTCGAAAAGGTTCGGCCGGCGGCCGTGCCGGCGGAGATAGGATCTCTCGTCGAAGTCGGGATGCGGCAGGCTCAGCCCCGCCCCGTCGACCGCCGCCACGCGCTCATAGGCAAGGCCGAAGCCTGACAGCAGCCGTTCCATTCGAAAACGGCGCAACGGCGCGCGGTCGAGATTGATGAGATAGGTATTCACCCGCAGGCTGACCGGATGAAAGGCCGGCATAAGGGCGGCAGGCGTGGCGCGCATATTCATGAGACTTGGCCTCGACTTGGCAATGACGACGCCAAGCCTGCGCTGCCAATCTCACCGGGACTTCGCCTGAATCATACATTTTCGTAAGCTGCGTCATCGCCGGCCGAGCGATGCATTCTTACGGATTGGTATTGTCCCGGCAAAAAGCCCGTAAGAATGCCGCGCTACATCTCGCTTGCTGCACGCAATGGGTCACTTCCCTTCCCGCGATCATGACGACATCAATCACGCCTTCGATGACGACGGCGACCCATTGCGTGCCGCGCCAGAGTCAGAAACTCGCGTCGGCCGGAACCCCTAATTTCCGGCATGACGCTCGATCGAGTCGGCGAGGTCGATCCATTGAGGGCGATTGTCCCACCAATGAACGTGATCGGGAGCAGGAAAGTACGGATCGGCGAATGTGCCGGCCGCGACGACGACGGTGCCGGGGAAGTATGCGCCGGATCTGGAAAACCCGCCGCCACCGCAGATCCGGCAGAAGGCTTTCATCACATCCGGCACGGTTTCGCCCTGCGGAAACCATAGGGAATAGTCTCCCGAAACGATCCGGACATCTTCCTCACGGAACCATACATTGTGGGCGAGAGCGCTACCGGATGCGCGCTGGCAGCGCGTGCACGTGCAGACGTGATTGTGCACCGGATCGCCATCGATCTCCAGGCACAGGGCGCCGCAGCTGCACTTGGCATGAAAGACGGGCATTTGGCTCATTCCCTGTTCATCTCACGGCGGAGTGCCGTTGTTCAGATCGTTCTGACGCGCCTCGCATCCAAAATACTTCGTCGGTTCGGGAACAACGGGCTTCGCCGATCGTAAGGTCTGTGGGCCGTGCGGAGGTGCTTATAACACAGCCATGCACTTCGATACTCTGTGCGGCCCACTCCGGTCAAAGCCAGGGCGCGACCATAGGTTTGGAAGCGCCCACGCCATTACCCACTTCCGATCGGCATCGCGATTGGAGCCGCACCCGCACCCTCCATCATCCCAGGCCTTGAGGCTGGGATCCATGCCCGGAGTTGGAGATCAGCGTGGATCCTCGGGTCAGGCCCTGGGATGACGGAGAGGGTGGGCACGCTCTCCGGCAACCGAATGAACTTCCGGATAAACTGTGGGTTGGCCTTGTTGCCCAACGCGCCGCCGTTGCGGCTTGCGCCGCTTTTGCCGCAGTTGCCGCCGGTGAAGCGTGTGAGGCGGCTTTTGGCGTGGTACCGCCGGCCAGCGTGAGGCGCTGCCTTTGCAGGAACGTCATCGCGCCGACGCCGCCTATCTATACGGGCACCACCTATCCTCCGTCATCCCAGGGCTTGACCCTGGGATCCATGCGGGCGAGGCACTGCGTGCCGACGCTGTGCGGCGCAAACAACTGCAGCCGCGTGCGCGGCTGTGGATCCCAGGGTCAAGCCCTGGGATGACGGAGGATGGGGTTGGCCTTGTTGCCCAACGCACCGCCGGTGCCGATTGCGCCCGCTGTTGCCGGAGCGACCGCGGGTGAAGCGCGTGAGGCGCGGCTTTTGGCGTGGTACCGCAGGTCAGCTAGGCACCGCCTTTGCCGGAACGTCATCGCGCCGACGCCGCCTATCTATACGGGTACCACCTCTCCTCCGTCATCCCAGGGCTTGACCCTGGGATCCATGCCACATCTGATGGAGCCAGCATGGATCCTCGGCCCGAGGAGACGGAGGATGAGGCACGCTCTGCGGCCGACACCCATATCACCCCGCCTTCGCCCTGCGCAGCGCGATCAACCCCCGCCGCAGCCACAGCAATTGTTGCGGCGGCATCTGGCGCAGGTGTTCGTAATCCATCACCGCCACGTTATAGACGGTGCTGCGCACCTGCGGCCCGTCCTCGCAGCGCAGAAGGACGGCCTGCAGTTCCATCATGCGGTTGCTGGCCTTGCGGGCGCGGTCGGCGAGGCTTTCGGTCACCTCGCCTTCATGGCCCTTGACGGCAAAGAGCGACTGGGCCCTCGGGCTCGGGGCCGGGATGCCGGTCGTCTTGTGGTAGCGCGCCATGACCTCGGCATAGTCGTCGCCGGCCTGGCGCTGTTCGTCAGTGATCAGCCCGTCGAGGAACATGCGGCCGAGGGTATAACCGGCATAGGGGCTCCTGACCGTCTCGTCATCAACCGTCCTGCCGAAACCGTGAATGCGCCGGCGCGCCGCCATCGCCACGCTGATATTCTCCTTCTCGGTTTCGAAGGGCTTGATCTTGCCGCAGGGGAAACGCTCGACATTGGCCTTGCGCGGCCGGCCGGCGCCCTTGTTAACCCGCTGTATCTTCACCTTGGTGGCCTTGCCGCCCATGCTGATTATCCTTCCTATCGAATGATGCCGTTTCGCAGCGCGGCGGCGACCAGGGCGGTCTCCTTGAACACGCCGAGTTTCGCCTTGGCATTGGCAATGTGGGTGTTGACGGTGATCGGCGAGATGCCGAGGATGGTGCCGATCTCGGCGGCGGTCTTGCCTTGCGCCATCCAGCCGATGATCTCTCGCTCGCGCGGGGTCACGGCACTGGTCACGGCACTCATGGCGCCGGCCCGTCGATCGTCGGCACGCGCGGCATCGTCACCTCGGCGCCGGACAGCGTCACCCGCCGCACCCGGTCGGGATGGCTTATCGGTGCGGGCGCCGCGCTGGCGACCGCCAGCGTCTTGCGCGGGTCCTGCCTCGGCGGAAACCGGTCGCGGTTGCGATGCGCCATGTTGATGACGGTGTTCTTCTTCGAGCCGAAGAGTTCGGCGATTTGACGTGCCGACAACCCCTCCTGCCAGAGCTTCTGCGCCTTGACGATCTTGTCTTCCGTCCAGAACAGATCTCTCATCCCACTGCCTCCTGTGCGTCTCGTGCGGCCCTTGCGATGACCGGATTGTCGGGAAACATCTCAGCCAGCGCCCGCTTGGCGCTGCGGCTGCCGTTTGCCGCCTGTCTCAGAAGCCGCATCTTATGGGCGGCCACCTTCGGCTGCGGCGGTTCGGGCGGCGCCTCGACGCGGGGGCGGCTTTGCGCTTCCATCACCGCCTGCTGCTGGCGGGCAATTTCGGCAAAGCTCGCCGCACTCGGGGCAAAGGCGCGGTTATGGTCCCTGACCTTGCCTGACAGGAACAGCTTGGCGGCGCGCCAGACCGCCTCTCCCGCAATGCCGTCGATGGCGACGAGATAGGCGCGGATCTGCATGTCGGGATCAATGCCGGCGCAGGCCGGAAAGCCCGAAAGCATCCCCGCTATGATCTTCACCGGAGAGGAAATCTCTTGCGGCATCGACCGTTGTCCTTCTGCCCGTGCTTGCATTGATCGACCCGGCTTCCCTCGCCTTTTCATTGAAATACCAATCGGATTTGATCGCCCGCCAGCCGCGCAGGATCTGCATCTCGGCGGCCTCGACCGGGTTGCCGGTCTTCAGATATTCCCTGACCTGGATCCTCGCCGCATAGGCCGTCAGCGGCTTTTTCAGCGTGCGGCTGCGATGCTCGATAATCGCCGCCGCCAGCTCCTGCCCCAGCACGGGGCTCAAGATCTCCATGATGTCCTTGCTCATCTCTGCCTTTTCCATGCGATTGCTTTTCCGCTCGCGACGTGTTGCCGTCGTCATACCGGGCGCCTCGGCCGCCCTCGGGCGAAGTTGACCAGGGCGCCCGGCCTTAAAGCGCGGCCGGGAAAACGCCGGACCGCGCGGCCGGCATGATCCTGCTGGGCGGTGTCGCCTTTCTCGGCGCTGCGAAGCCGGTGGATCTCGCTTTCCACGACCGGCACCGGCACGCCGAGGATGGCAGCGATTTCGATATAGTCCCGGCCGGAGCGGAAGAGCTCGAGGGCGTTGATGTGGGTGGCTTGATGCGCCGGAGCGGTGCTCATCGCTTGATCCTCTTTTCATTCGATCCGCGGCCGAGCCCTTCCCGCAAAGCGGGCGCCGGCGAGATCGTTTGTCTCAAATCTTGTGGACGGTGCCGGCGTCGCCGAGGGAGCGCGGCGACGCCAGCTGCCGATAGCCTTCAGGGAGGAGTGAGGCTGCCGGATTTGCTGTTCGGCCGAGAGCCGGGGAAGACCGGCGTCTGCCGCATCTCTTCGGGCTTGGTCTGCCTGCCGCAATTTTCGCAATGGCGCTCGATCACCTCGGCGATCGACAGCGCCCTGCCGCAGCGCGGGCAGCCGGTGTAGCGGACATTGGCAATGCCCGAAAGCAGGGGCCGGTTGTTGATGATATCGGTGCTTGTCATGGGCATAAGGGTACGTACAATACCTCGCACGTCAAGCGATTTAGGGGATTACATGTACCTTTTTTTAGGGTATTATTTATATCATGTTGAAAGATCAGGAACAATTTGAGCGCGAAGAACGCGCAAAGCGTCTGGTCATGGCCAGGAAGAACGCGGGCTTTGCCGGGCCGAAGGCGATCGTCGATCGTTTCGGCTGGAACGCCAATGTTTACAAGGCGCACGAGTCGGGCCGGAACGGCTTCGGCATCGCCGACGCGAAGAAATATGCCAAGGCGTTCAGGGTCAATCTCAACTGGCTGCAGTTCGGAACCGGCGATGCGCTCGATCCGGAGGAGCGGCCGGTTTCCGTTGCCGACGTGCCGAAGATCTCCTGGGTCAGCGCTGGCCAGCTGACCGAGCAGGCGCCGATCACCGACTTCTCGGAATTCCCGACCGTCGCCGCGCTCGATCTGCCCGACGGCGACTGGATCGCGCTCGAGGTCGAGGGCAATTCGATGAACAAGATCTCGCCGCCAGGCTCGATCATTTTCGTCAACCGCCGCGACAAGCGCCTGGCGCCGAACGCGCTCTATGTCGTCGCCGACGAGACCGGGGCTGCGACCTACAAGCGCTACCGCCCGAACGACAATCCGCCCTTCCAGCCCACCTCCTACGAGGACGTGCCGCCGCCGGAATTCCACGGCGCCGTCACCATCGTCGGCCGCGTCCGCCGGTCGGTGATCGAGATGTGAGAGCAAGGCTCTTCAAAAAAATATAAATTTAATCTGTGACTTAACGCTTAGAGTTGCAGCAACATTCCAACCACTTCCCAAAAAGATTCAAGATCATCCGCCCGTCCTCACGAGCCGGCAGGATCTGGTTCCAAATCGCGACACTTGCCGTGCTGATCACCGCTTTCGGCGCCACGCAGGCGATCCTGCTTTGAGGTGAACCCCTCACAACGAAGACGGCTCTCAAGACCGAAGCCCGCTCTACCCGGGCTCCACTCGCCCCGCGCAAGGTGCCTGCAGCGACCTCGCTGCACTGAGGCGCCTGCAAACAACCGCTTCGAGCGCAGGCGTCCGATCCAAAGGCCGCGACGCGCCGCAGAGCGGATCATCGCCCGCCCCGCGCGCCTGCGATATCCGGATCTCTCTCACTCCCTCTCTCTTCCATCTCTTTCCAGTTCCTGAAGGCTGGTGAGGGAGGGTTCCGGCCAAAGCTTCCCCCTACCCCATGAGCAAAGCCCATGAGGCCGGGAGAGCATTGGCCATGTCCTGAAGGCCGGAGCCGGGATGGGACACGTGCCAGAGGGGCCATTCGCTTCGCCCTCGTCCTGATTTTCTGACAGCGCACTTAAGGACTTTCGCTTCCCGCGCCGCTGGGCTTCGTCAGCTCGGGAGTTGCACCCGGTCGCCCAATCATCTGGTCGAGACATACGCCTACGATTCGTACCTCGTCAATCTGTAAGGTATTTTTTGTACCTTTTTTGATTGACGATTTGGGGTATATTATGTACCTTTTCCGATATGCCGACCGGCCGGCGCGAGAGGGCAGAGCAATGCAGCATATCCGCAGGATCGAGACCGAGCAGAGCCGGCGGGACGCCCGCTGGAATGCGGTGCGAGGGCTCGACGACTGCGATGCCTATATGGCCAACGAGGCCCAGCGCATGGGCGCCCTCGGCTTTGCCTATCTCGGCCGCCCCGAACATTCGGTCCGCGGCCCGTCATGGCTGCGCGGCGCCACGGCCAGCGTCGAGGCGCATTACCGTTATGCCCGCGAGATCATGGGCATCACCGATCGCGATCAGCTCTATGCCTGAGGGAGAAAACCGACATGTCCGCCGATTGCATCATCAAGCCTTTTCCGGCTGCGCCTGCCTGCCCGGCCAATGCGGAGAGAAGCCCATTATCCCGGCGCCGGTCACCTTCGTCTCTTGGCGGCTCCAGGCAATCACCTGCATCGCCTTCGGCTTTCTGGCGGCGATCGTCTCGTCCGCCTGGATGCAGCCGCAACTCAAGAATCCGACCTCGATAATCGGAAGCAAGCATCATGGAAGTAAGCGAATGGTTTTCGAAGCACCGCCAGTCAGGAGCTGAACTTGATGTCGCTCGCCTTCGCCGCGGTGATGAAGGCGCGGCGCACCTGCTCGGGCTCGGCGACATCGTTGAACACATCGAGCACCAGCAGCTCGGCGGCCTTGGCCGCCGGCGTCTGCTCCGGCCAGTCGTTCAGCAAGGCATTGCCGGCCTGAACGACGTTGTAAACGGTCCTGGTCTTGCCGTTGATGGTGATCTTCACCGGCTTGAAGCTTCGTCTCCTGCTCATGATGCAGCCCCTCACGCGGAACACGCGACTCAACGAGCGGCGCTCGGACTCGTTCCGGTTGCGATGACTATCTCACATCTAATTGTCGCCGAGCGAATCAACTTGCGGGCAGCCAGACGTTCGAGAGCCAGAAAAACGTGGCGACCGGTTTTTGGGTCGACCGCCTGACGTTCAGGGACGCGATGCTTGGGGTTTAGCAAACGGTCATCGGACGGCCACGGAATACCAAGAAATTATGAGCCTGAGTTGTAGATAGTTTGCTTCCCTGAAGAATAAACTACAATCGCTCGAATATTCCTTCTATTTATAGCCGCTAGAATAGCACTCACGATAGTGTTAATCCTTGCAATAAATATTGATTTGTGTATAATAATTTCACAAACCTAGACGCTGATACCTAGGAAACACCCCCTCTCTTCATCCCCGCTTTTGCGGGGCTTTCCTTATCTCAGCCGTAGTTTCAGAAGCAGGTGGACTTTTTGTTGTGTGGGCATGCAAGTAGGACTTTCGGCAGCAGGCACCGAGCGCGCTCCTGCCAATCGCCGACCGTGCCGGCGCGTCCTAAGTATCAGCAAAAGCGATTTTGGCGCCCCTGCGGGGGCTGGCGACATCAATGGTGCCATCATGGAAAGCTCAGGTCCAAACCGAGCATCCTGCTGAGGACGAATGCGACGAGCCCCACGGCCAGGATCGCTAGCACGAAGACTGCGGCCATCGTGACGCCCGTGCGTAGTGCCGCTCGCCTCTCCCCCTTCTCCCCTTGATCGTAATGCCACTTGATGGCGAAGAACATGGCCATGCCTAACGCGAGAACCTTGAACGTAACGAAGACTATAGGGACCCAATCCATAAAAAATGGCTCTCCTGAGCATCAGCCACGCGCCTTATGACCTCACTCGGGCAAACGCATACTTCCTGTTATGCAATGCTGATATGTAGCAGCAGTCTGGCGGCTTGCAGGCCCGTATCGTTGGGTTTGGGAATGACCGCTTAGGGCCTCAGCAGACTTCAGCCGTGTGTTCGCCCCCGGCAATTGGATAGTGGTCGTCCGATAGCCAATGCCGCCCGGCGACCACTCGGTGCCTGAGGTGGCAACCGGCCCTGGCAAAGCACAGCGTAAAATCGCATGTCCCCACGGAACTATTGCCCTCAGGCCAGCTTTCACTCACAGGGATGGAGCGAATTGACGACAATCCCAGAAGGCAGTAGGGCCTCGAAGTGCGCTTGGGCTGCTATTCTGTCTGGCTCTCGCCCCCCGCGTAGCAAACTTCGAGTACGCGGCCGGCATGAGCGTTTGTATCGACCCATGGCGCGGATACATGGAAGACTGTTGTCAACGATGAACGGATGGCTATTGATGTAAGTGCTACAAAGGGCTTGCGATGGCTGGCGATCATGGCGGTCTGCGCATGCTGTGCCTGTACGACCACACAAACACCGAACACGTATCGCAGCAGAGGATATGTTTCCGAGAAGGTTTACGGTGTGACGGCGAGCCCGCGACCCGCCCACGGCAGGAATATTCGCAAGGGCGGTGGCCGTTATACCGTCGGCAAGCCCTACGTGGTGAAAGGCAAACTTTACTCACCGAAGGAGGACCCCAGTTACGACAGGAATGGTGTCGCTTCCTGGTACGGCTCAGCGTCTCATGGTCGCTTGACTGCAAACGGCGAAGTTTACGACAGGCATCACCTTTCCGCCGCGCATCCCACCCTCCCTTTGCCCAGCTACGTGAGGGTGACCAATCTTGAAAACGGTTCTTCCCTCATCGTGCGTGTTAACGATCGCGGTCCCTACCATAGGGGCCGCATCATTGACCTTTCCAGCAAGGCAGCAGATTTGCTGGACCTGAAGCACCATGGCACGGCCTATGTTCGGGTCCAGTATGTAGGCCGCGCCCGCTCGGACGGACATGATATGCCTTTTCTTATGGCGTCCTAAGTCAGGAAGCGTGATCGCCTCCAGGACATCAAACCCGAGCCTCAGATCGCGACCGACGCGACGGTAGCCTCGAACCAGTCGACCGGCGATCATTTGGGGGGCCACAGCAAGTTCTTCTCGTCGTCACGCGTGAACCCTGCCATCAAGGCGATGAGCGCCTCCTCCCAGCCAGGGGCAATCGCCGCGGCGTCGTTTCCGACATTCGGGCAATTCGTGATGTTACCTGAGATCGGCCCTACTACCTTTGAGCGGACGCCCGAATTCGCTCCGTCGATGCCGCAACTAAAATACTGCTTGAACGAGGATAGTGATGACCGTGAGCGCGGCTCCTGCGAGGTTCAGGCTCTCCCGCTGCCGGGTGTCAATCGCAATGTGCGTCTGACGGTGGTTGTCTCAATAAAGCAACGCCGCTCTCGACTAAAAGGCCACCGCCGGCGAGGAACAGCACTGGTTCTTCCCTAGAATGCGCAAGAAGCCGTCACGAGACATGCCCACCCGCGGCGATCGTGCCGAGATAGCGGCCGATAGCGCCCGGTCAAAAGCCGTGGCAGTAAAATCAATACAGCAATTCTACCGCCCCAGAGCAGAATCAAATGCTAAGTCCGGGGTGGCTGTCATGGTGGCGGATCGCAAGGCATATTAGCGATAAGAAAAAAGCCCGCTTTCGCGGGCTTTTCGGCTGGTCGGAGTGGAGTGATTCGAACACTCGACCCCCACGTCCCGAACGTGGTGCGCTACCAGACTGCGCTACACTCCGTGACCAGCGGCGCTTCTATAGAACAGCCTATCTGGTTGCACAAGCGCCAAATTTCAAAAAGGCGACGGATTTTTTGACCGGTTGATGACAGAGGCCGGAATGGGCCGCTGCTGCAAAAAGACACACCCTGAGCAAATCGAACGGAAGTGCAAAAGGGGCAATTTTCTTTTGCCGGGTTCCGCGCTAAAGGGCTCGGCGGGACAGGCGAAACCGCCGTGACGGCGGCTTCGCGGCCAATGCGCTAGAGATCAGGGACGACACGATGAAACTCCGCACCATTACCGCGGCCGGGCTTGCAATTGCGCTTGCCGGATGCACGACCATTCCTTCCGCCGGCAATCCGATCGAGGCCCGCTGGGTCGGCAAATCGGCCGGCGTCTTCTTTGCCGCCTACGGGCCGCCGATCAGCGATCGCGAGGAAGGTGCGAGCACCATCTACACCTGGCGCGGCGGCTACAAGACCGTGCGCATTCCGGCGAAATATGCCGAGGGCGCCGACGGCAAGCGCGGCAAGCAGATCGCCGCCGCCCGCACCGCCTATCTGCGCTGCCAGGCCGAAATCACCACCAATTCCGATTACACGATCCGCGACATCCGCACCGTCGCCGACATTCCGGGCGTCAACGGCCCGTCCTATTGCGCAGAGTTCCTGGCGCCCGAACAGAAATAACGGACGCTTCGTCCGGCACATGGAGACAGGCGGCAAGGGTGCCGCCTGTTTTCGTTTGGGGCTACAAGTCTAGCCTCAAAGCATCCGCACGAGGGGCAGTTGCGGATCGTTTCAGGGACGGGGACGGGGTCGGGCACGGAGTCACCGAGCCAATGATGAATTTTGGTTGTGCCGCGAGGCCCCCTCATCCGACCCTTCGGGCCA